>NZ_JBEZHM010000038.1:0-86215 GCF_040650575.1 Streptomyces sp. NPDC048659
CTCGCCCCCGTGCTGGGCACCGGCGAGATCCGCAGCGTCAGCGCCGCGTCCGCCGACGACGAGTTCCACACCACGGTCATCAGCGGCGGCACCATCAAGCACACCGTCCGCCACACCAACGGCAGCTGGGAACCGGCCGACACCCCGCCCGGCGCCCCGACCGACCCCACCCACCTCGCCATCACCGGCAGCTGGAACTAGCAGCGAAACCGTGGTGGGGAGGGCCAGCGCATGATGGCCCTCCCCACCACGGTCCAGACCATCCGAGCACCGCATCAGCCCTCCCCGCGCCTGCGGGGCGGACCAGGGCCCGGGAGACACTGGTCCCATGGATTCCTCCCCCGTGACCGCCGTCCCCCTGCGCACCGCTCGCCTGGACCTGGAGCCGCTGCGGCTCGGTCACGCCGCCGAGATGGCCGGGGTGCTGGCCGATCCGGCGCTGCACGTCTTCATCGGCGGGGCGCCGCTCGCGGAGCCGGAGCTGCGGGACCGGTACGCCCGGATGCTGGCGGGCCCGGCGGATCCGGGGACGGCCTGGTGCAACTGGGTGCTGCGGCTGCGGGACCAGGGCGGCGCGGTCGGCACCGTGCAGGCCACGGTGACCGGGGCGGAGGCCGAGATCGCGTGGGTGACGGGCACCGCCTGGCAGGGCCGGGGGCTGGCGAAGGAGGCGGCGGGCGCGCTGGCCGACTGGCTGCGCGGGCGGGGCGTACCGGTGCTGGTGGCGCACGTCCACCCGGACCACCTGGCCTCGGCGGCGGTGGCGACGGCGGCGGGCCTGGCGCCGACGGACGGGTACGTGGACGGGGAGCGCCGCTGGGAGTGGCGGGCGGCCTGAGACGCGGGCGGAACCCCCAACAGCAGAGCTGCGCCAGGCGGGACCCCCGCTGTCGGGGGTCCCGCGCTGTGCCGCCGTGGGTCAGCAGCCGCTGGTCAGCCAGCGGCAGGCGGTGATGAGGGCGGCGGCGTGCTCCTCGCCGCGGGCGTCCTCGGTGCGGACCTCCTGGGGCAGCACCTGCAGGGCGTCGATGTCGTGCTCCATCATGGCGTTCTCCTTTGTGTGTCGCGGTGGGCGCCGGTCCGTGCGGGACCGGCCTCCGCGGGCCGGCGGCCAGCGGAAGTCTGGGGAGGGGCGGCGCCCGTCAGCTCTCGGGGAGCCAGGCGCGGGGGCCGCCGCAGCGCAGGCGCAGCAGCAGCGAGAGGCTGCCGGCCAGGCCGGTGGCGTACTCGGCGAGCACGGTCCTGCGGTTCTCGTCGGGGATCAGGAGCCGGCCGTCGCGCAGGACCGCCTGGGCGGCGAGGTGTTCGACGAGCAGCTCCGCGTCGGCGCGGTGCCGGGCCCGGCCGGTGAGCTCGGCCGTGTCGAGCAGGAACTCGGCGTTGCCCGCGAGCCCGTGGCAGGTGGCGGGCGAGTCGGTGACCCTGCCCGCCCGGACCGCGCGGGCCGCGCCGTCCACGAGGGCGAGCAGCCCGTCGGCGGCGCCGTCGCCGGCCGCCCAGAGGCGGGCCAGGAAGGTGCCGACGCCGGAGGAGCCGCTGCACCAGTGGCGGGCGAGCTCCGGGGAGTCGGCGAGGTGCCGGGCCCGGTCCACGGGCCAGAGCACCCCGGCGGCCCCGCCCCGGGCTGCGGTGGCGAGGGTGCCGCCCGCCTCGACGGCCGCGGCGCGGAACCGTTCCTCCCCGGTGGCCTCGGCCGCCAGCAGCAGGAAGGTGCCGACCCCGGCGACGCCGTGCGCGAAGCCGTAGTGCCAGGCCCCGGCGAGCGCGGAGCCGAAGTCCTCGGGCACCGGCCAGAACAGGCCCTCGGGGGTGCGCCGGCCGGCCGCGAGGAGTCCTTCGGCGGCCTCGGCGGCCCGGTCGAGGAAGCGGGGGTCGCCGGTGGCGTTCCAGAAGTGCAGCTGGGCGAGGCCGGAGCCGGCCGCGCCGTGGCAGACGTCCGGGTTGGGCCAGCGGACCGGCAGCGCGAGCGCGAGTCCGGTGGCGCGCTCGGCCAGCTCGGCGTCGTCCAGCGCGTGGGCGGCGTCGAGGAGCGCCCAGGCGGTGCCGGAGCGCCCGAAGTGCAGCCCCGGCAGGTGGCCCGGCAGCTCCCGCACCCGGTCGGCGGTCCAGCGCGCGGCGGTCGCCAGGCCCGCGCGCAGGGCCGCCGGGTCCAGCGGCACCCCGGCCGCGTCCAGGGCCTCGGCGTGGGTGAGCGCGCGGGCCAGCAGGGCGACGCCGCCCGCGGAGCCGTGCTGCACGGCGACCGGGTCGCAGGTCTCGCCGAAGGAGTCGGAGGGCCAGAGGCGTTCGGGGTCGTCCGGGCGCAGGGTGGCCAGCAGGTGCGCGATGCCGTCGCCGAGCAGCCGGTCGCGGACGGCGGCCGGATCCGCCGGTTCGGGGGCGGGGACGAGGCCGCTCACGGAGGCGAAGCCACTCACGGGGACGAGGCCGCTCACGGAGGCGAGGCCGCTCACGGGGGCCTGCACGCGAGCCTCCGGCCCGGCATCGGCTCCGCCCTCGCACCCGCCCGCCGCCGCGCCTCCGTCCGCCGCCCCGCCCGCCGCCGGGCGCCCGTCCGCGCGGAGTCCCGTGACGAACGTACGGGCCTGGTCGAGGCTCCAGCGGTCCTCGGCCGCGTCGCGCATCAGGCCGCGGATCAGCGGGGCGTAGGCGCGGACGAGCGGCTGGTCGCGGGCGAGCAGGGCGACGAGGGCGGCCAGCCGCTCCTCGTCGGGGCGGGCGTCGGCGGCGGGCCGGTCGGCGGCGAACAGCGGGTCGGCGCCGCTCAGCGCGTGCAGGACGGTGGCGCCGAGCGCGTACAGGTCGACGGCCGGCGGGAAGGCGGGGGCCACCTGGTCGGCGGCGCGCAGTTCGGGCGCGGTGTAGCCGGGGGTGGCGCCGAGCACCCAGCGCTCGCCGGGGGCGGCGGCCATCTCCAGGTCGATGAGGAGGAGCCGCCCGTCGGGGGTGACCATGACGTTGTTGGGGTTGAAGTCGTGCAGGGTGACGCCGAGTCCGTGGGCGGTGGCGACGAGTTCGATGAGCTGCCAGACCAGGGAGCCCGCGGTACGGGCGTCGGGGCAGGCGGCGCCGTCGGCGGCGAGGCGTTCGGCGACGGTGCGGCGCAGGGTCGCCCCGGGCACCGCCTCGGCGGCCAGGAAGACGCTGCCCTGCTGCTCGAAGACCTCGACCGGGCGCGGCACCAGGTCGGCTCCGGCGGTGGCGAAGCGGGCGAGCAGGGTGGCCTCGCGGCGCAGCAGGTCGCGGACGTCGAGCCCTTCGAGTCCGGCGCCGACGTGCGGGCGGGCCTGCTTGACGACGACCTGGTCGCCGTGGCGGGTGTCCTCGGCGCGGAAGACGCCGCCCTTGTTGGAGTGCTGGATGGCGCCGCGCACGACGTACCGCCCGGCGAGCAGAACGGGCTTGGCGGCGGCGGTGCTGCGGGGCGGGGCCGCCGGGCGGTCCGGGAAGGGCTCGCCGGCCCAGGCGGGCGGGCTGAACCAGGCGTTGCGCTCGTCGGCGACGGGACGGCCCTCGGGGTCGGTGAGCCGGGCGGCGAAGCCGCCGTCCTCGGTGAGCTCCCGCACGCCGGTGAACACCCCGTAGCGGTAGGAGACCTGGCTGTCGGGGAGGTAGCGCCGGTCGGAGAGGACGGCGGGGCCGGGCAGTCCGGCGGTGGCCTGGTGCAGTTCCTCCGCGAGCAGCCGGAAGCGCGTGTCGTCGGCCGGGTAGACGGTGAGGAACTTGCCGCCCCCGCCGCGCGCGGAGCGCCCGGAGACGAGGGCGGCGACCCGGCCGGGGGTGCCGGCGAACTTGAAGGTGGCGCCGTGCGCGACGAGCACGTCGGCGGCGCGGGCCAGGACGAGCGGGGCGGACAGCGGGGTGGCGGAGACGTGCAGCTTCCAGCCCTGGGCGCGGCGGACCGGCGCGGCGGGCCGCACGTGGCACCAGAACGGGCCGGGGGCCACGGTCCAGCCGGCCGCGTCGCCGGAGCGGGCGACGGCGGCGCGCACCAGGTCGGGCAGGAGCGCCAGGTCGGCGGGGCGCTCGGCGCGGGCCCGGCGGGGGCCGGGGCCCGTGACGGGGCCCGTGGCGGGCCCGGGCGTGGGCGAGGAGGAGGTCGACACGGTCCGCACCCCGCCCCTACAGCTGCGGCCGGACGTAGTGGTCGCCCCAACTGGTGTCCATCGGCTCGGCGGCGGCCGTGCGCGCCGCGCCCCCGTCCCGTCCCTCGGCCGTCGCGGCGGCGGCGCCGGTGAATCCGGTGAGCAGGACGGTGAGGGCGAGGAGACAGCGGACGGCTGCGGACATGCGAGGGCTCCTGGTTCGGGAGGCGTGGGGTGCCGGCATGACCCGTGTTCGACGGGTTCACGCCGGATGTCGTCCTCGCGGGGTTTGCCCCCGTCGGACGCCCTCAGTCCATCCCGGCGGGCCCGCTGGGTCCAGGGCCGCGACCTGGCAATACCCTGCATGGCACGGAAGTAGCAGGGCCGTGAACCGGGGGGAACCGATGCGGATGGGGACACATCTCGACGAAATGCCACGGCTGGACGCGCGGGCCGTCGCCGTCTTCGAGTACGTACTGGCGCGCGGCAGCCTGACCCGCTGGCCGCCCGACGTCGTACCGGCGCTGGGCCTGAGCCAGGAGGAGGTGGAGGCCGCGTCCCGCACGCTGCTGCGGCTGCGGCTGCTGCGCCCGGCCCCCGGCCGGCCGGAGGAGCTGATCCCGGTGAGCCCGGACGCCGCCGCGGCGGAGGTGGTCGGCCCGCTGGAGGCGGAGCTGGCCCAGGCCGCCGCGCACGCCCAGGCGGTACGGGACGAACTGCACGCGCTGATGCCGCAGTACCGGGCGGCGCGGCGCGAGCAGGCCCGCCGGACCGGGGTGGACCTGCTGCCGGACATCGCGTCCGCGTCGGCGATGCTGACGGAGGAGTCGGCGCGCTGCCGCGAGGAGGTGTTCAGCATCCAGCCCGGCGGCGGGCGGGCGCCGGGGCGGCTCGGCGCGGCGATCGACCGGGACCTGGCGATGCTGGACCGGGGGGTGCGGATGCGCACCCTGTACCAGCACTCGGCGCGCGCGAGCCTCTCGACGCAGGGGTACGTGGAGCGGCTCACCGAGGCCGGGGCCGAGTACCGCACGGCGGCCGAACTCCCTGACCGGGCCGTGGTGTTCGACCGCTCGGTGGCCTTTCTGCCGCGCCGCGCCGACGGGGGTACGGGCGAGGGCGCCGTGCTGGTCCGGGACCCGGACGTGGTGGCGTACCTGTGCCGGGTCTTCGAGCAGCACTGGTCGGGCGCGGTCCCGTTCCACGGCACGAGCGAGGCCGCGTACAAGGACGTCGGGCCGAGCCTGCGCCGGGCGCTGGTGGGGCTGCTGGCCGAGGGCGCCAAGGACGAGGTGATCGCCCGGCGGATGGGCATGTCGCTGCGCACCTGCCGCCGCCACATCGCCGAACTCCTGGAGGAGTTGGGCGCGGAGAGCCGTTTCCAGGGCGGCGCGCTGGCCGAACGCGCGGGGCTGACCGACCCGACGCCGACGGACCCGGCACCGGAGGACGACACGGCACCCGCCGACCCGGCACCGCCGGACGACGACACGACACCCGCCGGTCCGACACCGCGGGACGACACGGCACCGGCCGGCTCGGCGCCCGGGGAGCTCGCGTGACGGCCCGGGTGGCGGTGCGGGCGGCGACGGTGGCGGACGCCGCCGCGATCGCCGAGGTGCACGTCCGCTCCTGGCGCGCCGCCTACCGGGGGCTGGTGCCGGACGCGTATCTGGACGGGCTGGACGCCGGGGAGCGCGCGGAGCGGTGGCGGGAGCGCCTCGGCGGGCCGGACGCGCCGACGGTGCTGCTGGCGGAGCGGGCGGGCCCGGTCGGCTTCGCGTGCTTCCGGGCCTGCGGGGACGCGGACGCGGACCCGGCGGTGACGGCGGAGCTCGCGGCGCTCTACGCGGTGCCGGAGGCGTGGGGGCTCGGCGTGGGGCGGGCGCTGATGACGGCGGCGTACGGGGCGATGGCGGCGGCCGGTTTCCGCACGGCCCGGCTCTGGGTCCTGGAGGGCAATCCGCGGGCGCGGGCCTTCTACGAGGCGGCCGGGTGGCGGCCGGACGGGACCGCCGTGACGGAGGAGACGGGCGGCCGGCCGCTCACCGAACTGCGTTACCGGAGCGGCCCGTTCGGCTGACATGTCCACATGATGAGAACGGGGTCTCACGATACGGCCGGGCGGCGTACGGTTGCGCCATCGACCCACACGAGGGAGTCCGGCCATGACGTCCGCCCAGGAACAGCCCGCCGCGCACGAGACCGCCGTCTACACCCACGGGCACCACGAGTCGGTGCTGCGCTCGCACGCCTGGCGCACCGTGGCCAACTCCGCCGCCTACCTGATCCCCGAACTGCGCGCCGGGCTGGACGTGCTGGACGTCGGCTGCGGACCCGGCACGATCACCGCCGATCTGGCCGGGCGGGTCGCGCCGGGCCGGGTCGTCGCGGTGGACGCCGCCGAGGACGTGCTGGCGGCCGCGCGCTCCGCGGCGGCCGAACGAGGCGTGACCAACGTGGAGTTCGCGGTCGCGGACGTGCACGCCCTGGACTTCCCCGACGACTCCTTCGACGTCGTCCACGCCCACCAGGTGCTGCAGCACGTGGGCGACCCGGTCCAGGCGCTGCGCGAGATGCGCCGGGTGTGCCGCCCCGGCGGCGTGGTCGCCGCCCGGGACAGCGACTACGGGGCCTTCACCTGGTTCCCCGAACACCCGGGCCTGGACCGCTGGTCCGCGCTGTACCGGGAGGTGGCCCGCGCGAACGGCGGCGAACCGGACGCGGGCCGCCGCCTGTTCTCCTGGGCCCGCGAGGCCGGCTTCACCGACGTCACCGCGGGCGCCGGGACCTGGTGTTTCGCCACACCGGAGGAGCGGGCCTGGTGGAGCGGCCTGTGGGCGGACCGCACCACCCGGTCGGGCTACGCGGACCTGGCCGTCGGCGGCGGCCACACGACCCGGGAGGAGCTGGCGGACATCGCCGAGGCGTGGCGCGCCTGGGGCACCCACGAGGACGCCTGGTTCATGGTCCCGCACGGCGAGATCCTGTGCCGGGCGTGAGCGGGCGGGGCGGGGCGCGACTGGGCGGGGGCCGGGTATGAGCGAGCAGGCCCGGGCGTGAGCGATCGGGCCCGGGCGTGAGCGATCGGGCCCGGCACCGGCGACCGGGCCCGGACGGCCCGGCACCGGCACCCCCCGGCCCCGCCCGCCTCAGCTCGGCCGCATCCTGAACTCGTACGCGTCCGGAAGCGGTTCGTCCGTGAGGCGGGCCCACACCTCGCCCAGGATCTCCGCCCCCTCCCGCAGGTCGGCCACCTCGAAGCCCGCGTCGAAGACGGCGCGGGCCTCCGTCCGCCGCCCCTCGGCCAGCAGCAGCCGCGCCTCCAGGAAGCGGAACGCCCCCCGGACGCGGGCCTCTTCGGGCAGCCGCTCCAGGACCGCGCGGGCCCGCGCCGCACCCCCCGTCTCCAGGAGCGCGCCGATCGTCTCGCGCCCGAGGGCCGCGGTGACCAGCGGGTCGCCGCCGCACTGTTCGTCGAAGGCGTCCGCGTACCGCTCGGCCGCCCGGCGCGGATGGCCGCACTCGTGGTCGGCGACGGCCAGGCAGTGGAGCAGCGGCCAGCGCACGGAGGCGTTCTTCAGGCCGCGCTCCCAGCTCCGTACCGCCTGGGCGAGGTCGCCGCCCGCCCACTGGGCGATGCCGAGGTGGTATTCGGTGGCCGGGTCGGCCGGGGCCGTCTCCAGCATGTCGCGCCAGGCGTCGGACACCGGGGTGCGCCCGGGGCGCGTCTCCTCCGCCTCCGGCAGGGCGCCCGTCCGCAGCAGGTGGACCCACGGCCGCTGCTCCTCGCCGAGCTGCTCCTCGCCGAAGGGGGTGCCGGGCAGCGCGTACTCGGCGCGGAGCACTTCGAGCGCGCCCCAGCCCGAGCCCTCGGCCAGCCGCTCCCCCGGCTCTGTGTCGGCGCCGCGCTCCCGCCAGAGCGCGTACGCGGCCTCGACCTCCGCCCGGGGCACCGCCCGGTCCAGCGCCGCCTCGACGGTGCCGGTGGCCGCAGCCCAGTCGGCGCCGTGGACGGCGGCCGGGTCCGCGGCCAGCGGCCCGTACACCTCCAGCCAGGAGACCTCGCTCTCCGGCTCCAGGGTGGGGTGCTCCAGCTGGGTGCGGGCGAGTCCCGCCTGGATCTCGGCGTAGCCGGGGGTGCCCGGCTCGGTCAGCCACTCCTGCCAGCGGCGTCCGCCGCGCCCGGAGCCCCACAGGAAGAGCTTGCGCCCGCGCAGCGGGTCCGTGGAGGTCTGCACGAGCCCCGCGCCGGTCCCGTCCAGGGCGGCGATCCAGCGCCGCCGCCCGTCCGGCACCTCGTAGAAGTAGTCGGCGGCGTGGCTGCCGCGCAGCGGGTACGTGCGGTCGGTGCCGTCCGGGGTGACGGGGACCGGGACCCGGCGCAGGGCCCGCTCGTAGCCGTAGTGCCACGCCTGGTCGGCGGGGGCGAGGATCCGGCGGTCCTCGGGCACGGCCGTGTTGGACCACCAGTAGGTGGGCACCGGCCGCTCGTGCGGGTTGCGGATCCGGACCGCGACCCGCAGGTGCGCGGCCCCGGCGGGCAGCCACAGGTCCACCTGGAACGGCAGGTCGCGCAGCGGCTCCCACTCCCACAGCCGGAGCATCTCGCCGTCGCCGTCGGGGGCGGGGACGGCCGCCGCGTGCAGCGGGGCGCAGGAGAGGGTGGTGTGGCCGCGGGCGCCGATGTTCCACTCGATGCCGCCGGAGAACCAGGCCCCGTTGAGCGCGAAGGCGGCGGGCTGGAACACCGGGTTGCGGTAGAGGAGTTCGCGGTCAGCCGTCTTGTCGTACAGGGAGTGGACCCGGCCGCCGAGTCCGGGCAGCACGGTGACCCGCAGCCGCTCGTTCTCGATCACCAGTGCGTCGAGGTCCCGGGGCGTCCGGGCGCGCCCGTAGCCGTCCCTGACCCGGGCGGGGAGCAGGGTGCGCAGCGGGGCGTGCCCGAGCTGCCGGGCCATGTCGCGCGGGAGCGCGGCCCGGCCGTCGACCGCGGGGGCGGCGGCGGCCCCGTCGAGGAGGTGCAGGGCCGGGAGCGGGTTGTCCGGGCCCAACGGCGCCGCGGGCAGGGTGAGTACGGCACGTCGTACGGTCGTCATGACGCCATGGAACACGCCGGAACCACCGCTGGCCAGAGCGTGGACAACACCCTCCGGGGTACGCCGGAAATTCCGTTGCGGACTACACCGGTCGCCGTAGGGTTGTTGCTTTGCGGTGAGGGTTCCGAGGAGGCAGGGCATGGGCACGCAGCACACCTACCGGGTGATCGTGCGCGGTACGTTCGACGGGCTGGGCGACGAGAGCCGCGCGCGGCTGCTCGCGGAGGTCGAGGAGCACGGCATGTCGGCCATGCGCTTCACCGACGAGGGCTCGCTCACCTACGACCGGAACCTGAAGCACTTCTCGTACCGCCTGATCGTGCTCTCCGACGCGGCGGACGGCGACGAGATGGCGGGGGCGATCGCGGAGGACCGGGTGGAGGCCGCCCTGAAGGAGCTGGGGCACGGCTTCCGCGACCTGAGGTCCACGGTCACCGACATGGACACGATGAAGATCAACTACAAGCGCTGAGGGGTACGGGGGTACGGGGCGGGGTACGGGGGTCCCGCCCCGGACCGCTGTTCAGCGGCGGGCCGACGTGACGCGGGCCGGGCAGGGCTCGCCCTTCTTGAGGACGCCCACCACCACGCGCCCCCGCGCCCCGCGCGCGACGCCCGGCGCGGGGTGCTGGGTGCAGACGCGCCAGTTCGGCGGCCAGAGCACCCGCCGGTCGCCGCCCGCCACGTCGTGGACGTCGAGCCGGGTGCGCGGGTCCAGCGCGGTGAAGACCCGCCACAGCCCCTGGCCCAGGAAGTCCGGCATGGGCTGCCCGCCGCCGGGACGGCCCGGCGGCGCGCCGCCCTCGGCCCCGGGACCGGCACCGGCCTCGGCCCCGGTCCCGGTCTCGCCTCCGGCCCCGGTCCTGATCCCGTCCCCGTCTCCGGTCCCGTTCGCGGGGCCGGTCCCGTTCGCCGGGCCGGTCCCGGCCTCCGCCTCCGTCCGGGTCTCCGCCGAGCTCACCGCCATCGCGGCGAGCGCGAGCAGCGCGCCGGCGGCCACCACCGTCGCCCGCCTCACTTGCGCCTCCGGGCCGCCGCGTAATAGCCGCAGACCGCGCCGAGCACGGCCGTGATCAGCAGGGCCAGGTAGAGCGGCATGGAGACCTCGGGGATCAGCAGCCGGATCCGTACCTGCCGGGTGTTCTCGAAGATGAAGACCAGCAGCAGCACCAGCACCGCCGCGATCGCGATCCGGCCGGGCGTGAAGACCCCGCCGGAGCGGGCCGCCCTGCCCGTGCTCGACGTCTCCTTGGCACTCATGGCCGGCCCTCTCCTCCGTCGTCCGTCCCACCAGGATGGGCCGATTCGCACCCCGTGGCGGCGGTGAAGGCGCCCGTCCGGGTGACTTGTCAGACAACGTGGGCCCGCTACCGTAAGAGCACGGGGGCCGGCCGGACCGGCCCGGAGGCACGAGGAGGATCCGTGGCAGCCGGCGGACAGCAGCGGCGACCGGTCGTCGCGCTCTACGAGCGGATCGCGGACGCCGTCCACGAGGGCACCTACCCCCCGGGCTCCACGCTGCCCTCGGAGCCCAAGCTGGCGGCCGAGCTCGGCGTGAGCCGGCCCGCGCTGCGCGAGGCGCTGCTGCTGCTCCAGGAGGACGGGCTGCTCAGCGTCCGCCGAGGGGTCGGCCGCACGGTCAACGCCCACCCGCCCCGGCGCGGCTTCGAACACCTCCAGCCGCTCGAAGAGCTGCTGGGCGGCGGCGCCCCGGCCCGGGTGCGCGGCCTGCTGCGCTCCACCGAGGAGCCGACCGACTTCACCACCCAGCACCTGCTCGCCCCGGCCGGCGCCGAGCTGCGGTTCTGGGAGTCGGTGCTCACCGGCGAGGCGGGCCCGGCGGCGCTGAGCCACGAGTGGGCGGCGCCCGGCGAGGTCCTGGAGCGCGCCCATCCGGCCTTCGCCGAGGCGCTGCGGACGGCGCCCGCCCCGGACCGCGTCTCGATGCTGGCCGTGCTCGCCGGAGCCTCGCGCGGGGTGCAGCTCGCGGGCCACAGCGCCGTCAGCGCGACCCTGCTCGGGCGCCGCAGGGGCGAGCAGCTGGGGCGCTCGGCGGACACCCCGGCGGTGCTCGTCACCCAGGTCGTACGGGTGGCGGGGACCCCGGTCCTGGCGGCCAAGCACATGCTGCCGACCGGGGCGCCGGCCCTGCCGGTGCTCCAGTCGAACTGAGCGGTGTCACCGGCGTCACATCCCGCTTCCCGCGCGATGACGTACACTTCCCGGCCATGCACTTGTCTGACAACCCTGCCGCCCCCACCTCCGCCGCCTCCTCCGCGCCTTCCTCCGCGCCTTCCTCCGCGCCTGCCCCGGTGCCCGCTCCCGCCGGGCCGGCCCCGGCCGTCGCCGACTGGATCCGCGAGGCCCCGAAGGCCGTCCTGCACGACCACCTCGACGGCGGCCTGCGCCCCGCGACCATCGTCGAACTGGCCCGTTCCAGCGGCTACACCGCGCTGCCCACCGAGGACCCGGCGGAGCTCGCCGCGTGGTTCCGGGACGCCGCCGACTCCGGCTCCCTGGAGCGGTACCTGGAGACCTTCGCCCACACCTGCGCGGTCATGCAGACTCGCGAGGCCCTGGAGCGGATCGCGGCCGAGTGCGCCGAGGACCTGGCCGCCGACGGGGTCGTCTACGCCGAGATCCGCTACGCCCCCGAGCAGCACCTGGAGGGCGGGCTGAGCCTCGACGAGGTCGTCGAGGCCGTCAACGCGGGCTTCCGCGAGGGCGAGCGCCGCTCCGGCGGCCGGATCACCGTCCGCACCCTGCTCACCGGGATGCGGCACACCGACCGCTCGCTGGAGATCGCCGAGCTCACCGTCGCGCACCGCGACAAGGGCGTGGCGGGCTTCGACATCGCGGGCGGCGAGATCGGCAACCCGCCGGCCCGCCACCTCCCCGCCTTCCAGCACCTCAAGCGGGAGAACTGCCACTTCACCATCCACGCGGGCGAGGCCGTCGGCGCGGAGTCGATCCACGAGGCCGTGCAGGTCTGCGGCACCGAGCGGATCGGCCACGGCGTGCGCATCACCGACGACATCGCCGAGGACGGCACCCTCGGCCGGCTCGCCTCGTACGTGCGGGACAACGGGATCGCCCTGGAGGTCTGCCCGACCTCCAACCTCCAGACCGGCGCCGCGAAGGACTACGCCTCGCACCCGATCGACGAGCTGCGCCGGCTGGGCTTCCGGATCACCCTGAACACGGACAACCGGCTGGTCTCCGGCACCACCATGAGCGAGGAGTTCCAGCACATGGCGGACGCGTTCGGGTACGGGCCCGAGGTCTTCGAGGAGTTCACGGTCGCCGCCCTGGAGGCCGCGTTCCTGCCGCTGCCGGAGCGGCGCCGCCTGATCGACGAGCTCGTCCGCCCCGGCTACGCGGCGCTCGCGGCCCGCTAGCCACCGCGAGCCGCTCCGTCCGGCGGCTACCCGACCCGCCCCCGCACCAGGGGCAGCTCCAGCGTCCCCGTCTCCCCGGGGGCGCTGGAGACGGTCACGAGCTTCATCCCCCGGTTGCCGAAGTAGGCCGTGTCGCTGGCCGCGATGACGAACTCCAGCCGGTGGCCCGTCTCGTAGCGGTGCACGATGCCGGGGAGCTCGACGGTGAAGGGGCGGGTGACGTCCGGGACGCGCACCGGGGCGACGAGCCGGTGGACCAGGGTCCGGCCGCCGTCGGGGGCCACGTCGTAGAGCTTGGCGAAGAGGACGAGCTTGTCGGCGGCGTCGCCGGAGCCCTGGACCCGCTCGGCGGCCGGCGAGGAGACCCGCAGCGTCGCGCGGGGCGCGCCGACCAGCTCGGCGGGGCCGGTGAGCGGGGCACTGCGCCAGGCGAGGAAGGTCCCCGGGAGATCGTACGGGGCGGGGTCGGGCAGCCCGAGGAACCGGGCGGCCGGCGACTCCGAATGGCTCGTCGCCAGCGGCCAGTTGAGGTACGCACGGGTGCCCCGGACGACCTGGGCGCGGCTGCCGGTCAGGGTGCCGTCGCCGGAGAGGTAGAGCGTCCGGCTGAGGGCGGGCACGGCGTCCGCCGTGGCATAGCCGCTCCCCCAGTCGCGGTAATAGGCGAACGCGGGGCCGGTGTCGGCGCCGGGATCGCGGCGGAGGTAGCGGTCGAACCAGCCGAGGATGCGCCGACCCACATAACTGGCCGTCAGATCACCTCGGGACAGGTCGAGTTCGCCGGGCGCCTGCCCGCCGCTGTGGCCCCAGGACTGCCAGATCATCCCGGTCTTCACACCTCGGCCCGCGAGCCGCTCGTAGCTGGCGCGCGCCTCGTTGAGGGTGAACAGGCTGTCGGCCTGGCCCTGGACGAGCAGGGTGGGAGCCTTGACCCGGTCCAGGTAGGAGACCGGGGAGACGCTCCGGGCGTAGTCGAGGACCTTCCGGGTCGCCGCGTCGGGATAGGAACCGGAGTTGAGCAGCCGGACGGTGGCGCAGGCGTCGGTGACGAAGTGCAGGCAGCCCAGGGAGTTGATCCGGCTGGGGTCGAACGAGGGCACGAGCAGCGGCTGCCCCTCCCCCATCAGATAGAAGCCGTTGGCCCACTGCCACTTGAAGACGCCGGGGGTGGCCGGCCCTGCGGCGTTCGGCGCGAGGGAGTGGGCGAGGTCGTGCCAGGTGATGAGGGGGACGAGCGCGTCGAGCCGGGGGTCCACGGCGGCCGTCGCGAGCTGGACGGCACCGCCGTAGGAGCCGCCGACCATGCCGACCCGCGGGTCGCCCGCGCCGTCGCGGACGACGAAGTCGACGCGGGTGCCGTCGTCGGCGGCGCGGGTGCCGGCCAGGAAGTCGACGAGCCGCGAGGCGGCGGCTCCGTCGACGCGCGGGTCGTCCAGCGAGATCAGGCAGCCGCTGCGGCCGAAGCCGAGGCCGGAGTAGACGAGGGCGACGTAGCCGCGCGAGGCGAGGGCCCGGCCGATGGCGTCGGTGGTGCCGTCGGACTTGCTCCCGCCGAAGCCGTTGGTGGCGAGGACGGCCGGGGCGGGGTGCGCGGCGTCCACCGCGAGGGGCCGGTAGAGGTCGGCGTCCACGGCGCAACGGCGCCCGCCCGCCTCGACGGTGAAGCGCAGCGGGACGACCCGGTACGCGCCGGGCGCGCCCCCGGCCCCCGTCCCCGCCCCGACGGCCGGCCCCGCCCCGCCGACCAGCGCGGCCCCGGCGACCCCGACGGTCAGCGCCAGCAGCACGCAGAGCCGGGCCCGTAAGCCGGCCCACGCACGGGCGGGGCGGGAACGGGCGGGGGCGGGGCCGTGGACGGGGGCGGGGCCAGGTGCGGAGGCTCGGCCGTGGGCGGGGGCGGAGCCGCGCTCCCGATCTCCGCTACGGGCTCGGACACGGTCACGGCCACGGCCGGGTGCTCGGTCGGCAGCTCGGCCTGGGTCTCGGTCGGCGGCTCGGGCTCGGTCGGGGGCTCGGTCTCGGTCTCGGTCGGGCGACGGCACGGGAAAGGGCACGGGGGACCTCCACACCGGGGACGGCACGCTTGAGGGCGGCCCGACTCCGGGCGGGCCGGCCGATCCGCGCCCATGGTCCGGCGCGCCTGACCGGGCCGTCAACGCGCCCGTCGGGACTCGCCGGGGCTCGTCGGGGGGAGATCCGGTCGGCGCCGCGCGCCCCCGCGCGCCGGTCAGGCCAGCGCCGGCACCTCCAGGGTGAGCGTCCCGGCCCCGGCGTCGAGCACCCCGGGGATGCCGAACGGCACGGTGGGCGCGCTCGCCTGGTGCCCGAAGCCCATCCGCTCGACGACCGGGACGCCGAGGCCGCCGAGCCGGTCGGCGAGGACCGCGCGGACCTCCTCGTAGGGACCGCACTCCTCCCAGGAGCCGAGGCCGATCCCGGCGACCCCGTCCAGCCAGCCGGAGCGCAGCAGTTGGGTGAGGATCCGGTCCAGGCGGTACGGGTCCTCCCCCACGTCCTCCAGGAGGAGCAGCCCGCACCGGGCGGAGGGCCGGGCGTGCGGGGTGCCGAGCTCGGCGGCGAGCAGGCTGACGCAGCCGCCGAGGGTGACCCCCCTGGCCCGGCCGGGCACCAGGGCCCCGGCCGTCGCCGTGGCGATCGTGCGCACCGACTCCGGCTCGAAGAGGGTGGCCCGCAGGGAGGCGCGGGTGTCCGGGTCCTGGAGGAAGGCGGCAGCCGCGACCATGGGGCCGTGGAGGGTGGCGAGGCCGAGCCGGGTGGCGAAGGCTTCGTGGAGGGCGGTGATGTCGCTGTAGCCGACGAAGACCTTGGGCCCGGCGGCCCGCAGCGCCGCCCAGTCGACGAGGTCGGCCATGCGCTGGGCGCCGTAACCGCCGCGGGCGCAGATCACGGCCGAGACGCGCGGGTCGCACCAGGCCGCGGTGAGGTCGCGGGCGCGGGCCTCGTCGGCCCCGGCGAGGTAGCCGAGCGCGGGGTGGGTGTCGAGGACGTACGGGGCGACGACCGGGTCGAGGTCCCAGCCGCGCAGGATGTCGAGCCCGGCCGCCAGCCGGTCCTCGGGGATCGGCCCGCTGGGCGCGACGACGGCCACCCGGTCGCCGGGCCGCAGCCGGGGCGGCCGGGTGAGTGCGGGCACGCGCGCGGACCGCCCGGCTCCCGCCGTCCCTGCCGCCCCCGCCACCCCCGTCACGGCGTTCACGCGCGGAACTCCAGGTCGGGGACGTCCGTCCGGTCGAGGCCGAAGGTCCGTACGTAGAGGGCGAGTTCGGCTTCGAGGGCGCGGATCATCGTGTCGGCGCGGCGGAAGCCGTGGCCCTCGCCCGCGAAGGCGAGGTAGGCGTGCGGGACGCCGCGCCCGGCCATCCGGGCCAGCAGGCGCTCGGCCTGCGCGGGCGGGCAGATGGGGTCGTCGAGGCCCTGGAGCAGCAGGAAGGGCGCGGTGATCCGGTCGGCGTGCGCCAGCGGCGAGCGCTCCCGGTAGCGGTCGGGCACCTTGTCGAGGGGGCCGATCAGCGAGTGCAGGTACTGGGACTCGAAGTCGTGGGTCTCGTCGGTGGCCCAGCCGGTGAGGTCGAGCACGGGGTAGATGACGGTGCCGCAGGCGTACACGTCGGTGAGGGCGAGGGAGGCGGCGCTGGTCCAGCCGCCGGCGCTGCCGCCTCGGACGGCGAGCCGGCCGGGGTCGGCGGTGCCCTCGTCGGCGAGCGCGCGGGCGACGGCGGCGCAGTCCTCGACGTCCACCACGCCCCACTGCTCGCGCAGCCGTTCGCGGTACTCCCGGCCGTAGCCGGTGGAGCCGCCGTAGTTGACCTCGACGACGCCGATGCCTCGGGAGGTGAAGTAGGCGACCTCCAGGTCGAGCACGAGCGGGGAGTGGCCGGTGGGCCCGCCGTGGGCCCACACCACGTAGGGCGGGAGCTCGGTGCCGGGAGCGGTCCGGTCGGGGCTGTGCGGCGGGTACACGTGGGCGTGGATGTCCCGGCCGCCGGGTCCGGCGAAGGTGCGGACCAGCGGCTCGGGGTAGTAGGCGGGGTCGACCGGGTCCTCGTGGGCGGCGCCGATGACCCGGGTCCGGCCGGTGCGGGTGTCGAGCTCCACGAGCTCGGCGCCGCTGCGGGGTCCGGCGGCGACGCCGACGACCCGGGTGCCGTGGGCGGCGAGGGAGGAGGACCACTGGGTCCAGGGTCCCGCGGCGTCGACGAGCTCGCCGCTGTCGGGGTCGAGTATGCCGAGGCGGGTGGCGCCCGTGCCGTGGACGACGGCGATCAGCCCGTTCTCCAGGGGCTCGAACCAGCGCTGGCCCAGGGTCCAGAGCGGTCCGCCGAACTCCTCCGCGCGGGGGCAGAGCGCGACGGGCGTGCCGTCCTCGCCGGTGCGGTACAGGTTCCACCAGCCGGTGCGGTCGCTCAGGTGGAGGAGCCGTCCGTCGGCGCTCCAGCCGACCTGGGGCACGGACTCCTCAAGGCCGCCCGCGACGGTGCGGGCGTCCTGGAAGGTGCCGTCCGGGGCGATCCGGGCGAGCTGGACCTCGGTGCCGTCCCAGGGCATCCGGGGGTGGTCCCAGCCGATCCAGGCGGCCTGCCGGCCGTCCGGCGAGAGCCGGGGCCCGGTGACGAACCGGTGCCGGCCGTCGGAGAGTTCACGGATCCGGCCGCGGTCCTCGGCGGCGGAGCCGTCCAGCGGGACGGCGGCGATCACCCGGCGCACGTCGGTCGGGGCGGGACCGGTGAACTCCTCCAGGACGCACCAGACCTCGTCCCGCCCGGGGACCACGACGGGGTCCGCCCAGCGCAGCCCGCCGCCGGTCGCCGAGACCGGGGTGAGCGGCCGGGGCCCGGCGCCGTCCCCGGCGTCCGGCTCGTACACGTAGAGCCGCTGGTCGGGGAAGTGACAGAAGACGAGGAGCGGGGAGCCGTCGGGCCGCGAGGTGCCGGCCCAGGGCGTGCCGCCGTACTCGATGACCCGGCTGCGCACGTTCCAGGGGGCGGGCAGCACGGTTTCCTCGGTGCCGTCGGACCGGCGGCGCACCAGGGCGCGCCGGCCGCCCTCGGTGGGCCGCGGGGCGGTCCACCAGACCTCGTCGCCGAGCACCCCGACATGGTCGGGACGCCCGTCCCGTGCGGCGGCGAGCGCGGCGTCGACGGGTGACGGCCAACTGCCGTAGGCGGCCGTGGTTGCCATCTGGATCCCCCCTGGGTGGAGCGTGCGGACGGTGGAAGCGGACGTACGGAGCGATGGGACGTGAGGAGCGGTGGGCGGCGGCCGGACGGGGTGTCAGGCCGTCCGCAGGTAGCGGTCGAGGACCCGGACGCCGAAGTGCAGCGCGTCGACGGGGACGCGTTCGTCGACGCCGTGGAAGAGCGCCCCGTAGTCGAGCTCCGGGGGCAGCTTCAGCGGCGAGAAGCCGTAGCCGGTGATGCCGAGGCGGGAGAACTGCTTGGCGTCGGTGCCGCCCGACATGGAGAAGGGGATGACGTGCCCGGCCGGGTCGACGTGCTCGACGGCGGCCCGCAGCTTGGCGAAGGTCGGCGAGTCGACCGGCGCCTGCAGCGGCACCTCGCGGTGGTGGAACTCCCAGGAGACGTCGGGGCCGGTGAGCCGGTCCATGGTCTCGATGAACTCCTCCTCGCCGCCGGGCACGGTCCGCCCGTCGACGAAGGCCACGGCCTGGCCCGGGATCACGTTCACCTTGTAGCCGGCGTCCAGCATCGTCGGGTTGGCGCTGTTGCGGACGGTGGGCTCCACGAGGGCGGCGGCCGGGCCCAGTTTCTCCAGGAGCAGGTCGGTGTCGAAGTCGCGGGCGTCGACGTCGACCTCGATCCCGTACAGCGCGGCCAGCTCCCGCAGCGCGGCGCGGACGGTGGGGCTGAGCCGGACGGGCCAGGAGTGGGCGCCGATACGGGCGACGGCCGCGGCGAGGCGGGTCACCGCGTTGGCCGTGTTGACCTTGGAGCCGTGGCCCGCGCGGCCCTGGGCGGTGAGCTTGATCCACGCGGTGCCGCGCTCGCCCGCCGCGATCGGGTAGAGGGTGGTCCGCGGGTCCGGGTGGAAGCTGAAGGCGCCCGACTCGCTGATGCCCTCCGTGCAGCCCTCGAAGAGGCCGGGGTGCCGGTCGGCGAGGAAGCCGGAGCCGTCCTCGGCGCTGGCCTCCTCGTCGGCGGTGTAGGCGAGGACGATGTCCCGGCGGGGGCGGAAGCCCTCGCGGGCCCAGGAACGGACCACGGACAGGACCATCGCGTCCATGTTCTTCATGTCCACGGCGCCGCGGCCCCAGACCACGCCGTCGCGGACCTCGCCGGAGAAGGGGTGCACGGTCCAGTCGGCGGGCTCGGCGGGGACGACGTCCAGATGCCCGTGGACCAGCAGGGCCTCGGCGGCCGGGTCGGTGCCGGCGAGGCGGGCGACGACGTTGGCGCGGCCGGGGGTGCGCTCCAGCAGCACCGGTTCGAGACCGGCGCCGGCGAGGCGCTCGGCCACGTACTCGGCGGCGGGCCGCTCGCGGCAGTCGCCGCCGCCCCGGTTGGTGGTGTCGATCGCGATCAGCTCGGAGGTGAACGCGACCACCTCGTCGAGCGCCCGCGCGTCCGGTCCCGGGACCTCCCGGGCCGGGCCGGTGCCCCGCTCCTGCTCAGCCATACTGTTCCTCCACCGCGGCGGAGACGATGGTCGTGACCGCCTTGAACGTGCGAATCGCCTCGTACATCGTCTCGCTGGTGTACGCGACCTTGCGTTCGCCACTCCGCCCGGCGCCGGGGACCACCGTCGCGGCGGCGGCCAGGTGCTCGGCGTCGAACTCCAGCTCCACCGTGAACGGCCCGGCGGCGACCGGCTCGTGCCTGACCGCGAGCGAGGCGGCGGCCTTGGCCGCCGCGCGGATGTCGGCGGCCGTCCTGGCCGGGGTCCGGCAGACCGCCGCGTACCGCGAGACGTGGTCCTTGACGGCGACCTTGTGGGCCTCAGGGGCGTAGCGCAGGGCGTCCTCGCAGGTCAGGTCGTCGCCGGTGACGAGGATGACGGGCACCCCGTACTCGGCGACCACGTGCGCGTTGAGCAGGCCCTCGCTCGCGCGGACCCCGTTGAGCCAGACGCCGGTGATCGAGTTGGCGAGGTAGGTGTGCGCGAGGACGCCTTCGGCTCCCGCGCCCGTGTGATAGCCGACGAACGCGATGCCGTCGACGTCCCCGTGCTGGACGCCCTCGACCATGGAGAGCGACTTGTGCCGCCCGGTGAGCATCTCGGCCCGCTCGTCGAGCCGCTCCAGGAGCAGGTTGCGCATGGTCCAGTGCGCCTCGTTGATCAGCACCTCGTCGGCGCCGCCGTCGAAGAAGCCGAGCACCGCCGCGTTCACGTCCGAGGTGAACAGGGACCGGCACCGCTCCCACTGGGGGGTGCCGGGCAGCACGTCGGCGGGCCAGGTCACACCGGTGGCGCCTTCCATGTCGGCGCTGATCAGGATCTTCATGCCTGGCACCGTACGCGCCGAGCGGCGGGCCCGACCACCCCTGTGGAAAAGTGTCGGAGGCGTGGACCACTGGCGGTCTCCCGCGGCGGTCACGCGGCGGTGATTCGGGGCGAATCCTTTCATCTCGTACGTATAGGCTGACGGGCGCAGTTTTCCCGCCCCCGCGATTCCAGGAGCCCCTCGGTGACCACCTCGCTCGCCCCGTCCGAGACCCCCGCCGACACCGAAACCGGCGCCGACGCCGCCATCGAGACCGCCGTCGACACCGACACCGAGGCCCCCGTCGTGCTCGACACCGGCGAGTGGGTCGAGCCCGCCGCCCAGGCCGTCGCGGAGAGCGTCGTCCGCGACGCCCGCGACTTCGGCGTGTACGCGCGCACGGGCGGCTGGGCGTTCGCGCTCAAGGTGGCGCGGAGCGTGCGGCCGGGCGGGCAGTCCGCCGAGGGCACGGAGAAGGTGTCGGCGAAGGCGTTCGCGGAGCTCGCCGGCTGCTCCCCCGAGCGGGTCATGCGCTACTACAAGGCATGGGACATGGCCGCCGACGACGCCCTGGTGCCGCAGTTCGAGGCGCTGGTCCCCGGCGAGGACGTGGAGCTGCCCGAGGCCGACGTCTGGCTGTCGTACTACTCCTCCCGCTCCAGCGCGACCTCCGTGCGCGGCCACGCGATCAGCGCGGCGGCCGAGGCCGAGGGCATCAAGCCGACCAAGGCGCTGGAGGTGGCCGAGAACCCGACCGCGCTGCGCGCCGCGATCCTCGCCGACCCGGGCACGGCCGAGGCGGCGCGCGGGGCGCTGCTCGACCGGATGAAGGAGGACCCGGCGCTGCAGACCGAGATGGCCCGCGCGATCGCCCGTACCGGCGGCCTCAAGAAGGCGGTGGCGCAGGAGGCGAAGGCGGCGGACCGGATCGAGTACGTACGGCAGATCGCCGAGGGCGGCCAGATCCGGACGCCCGCGGGGCAGACCGTGGCGGCCCCGGCGGAGCTGCGCGCGGAGGCCGAGCGGCACCTGTCGCTCATCGACGAGCTCGACGACTCCGAGGAGGCGGGCGAGTGGGCCGGTGAGGCGTACGACACGGTGAAGACGCTGGTGGCGCGGGCGGTGGAGGAGGATCCCGCGCTGCGGGTGCAGGAGCGGCGGACGAAGTTCTACAGCAGCCTGCAGAAGGCGACGAAGGTCTTCGAGGAGCTGACTCTGGACGAGGTCCTGGAGGAGGACGTCGTGGAGGAGGACATGCTCCAGCGCCTGGAGGCCCTCCAGGAGGCGATCGGCGCCTGCATCAGCGCGATCCGCAAGGCGACCAACGCCTCCTGACCGGGGCGACGACGGAGAGGGCCGGCCCGGTAGCCCCGGACCGGCCCTCTCCGTCGTCCGCGACGGCCGCCCGGCGCACCCGGCGGACGTCGCGTCCGCTCAGTCCTCGTGGCCGAGCTGGAGGTCCCGCTCGGTGCGCCCACCGCCCGCGACCTGGAGGACGGTGGCGACCGGCGGGTAGCCGGCGGCGATGACGGTGTACTCGCCGGAGGACAGGTCCACGAAGCGGAAGGTGCCGTCGGGGCCGGTGGTGAGGGTGTCCACGACGTTGCCCGCGGCGTCGAGGAGGGTCACGCGGGCGTCCTCGACGGGGCGCCCGCCGCCCGCGCGGACGGTGCCGCGGAGCACGGCGCCGCCGGCGAGCTCGATGTCCTGGCGGGTCTCCCGCGCGGACTGCACGCTGACCGGGACGGCGGCGGGCCGGAAGGCGGGCGCGCTGGCGGCGAGGGTGTACTCGCCGGCCACCAGCTCCCCCATGGTGTACGTGCCCTCGCGCCCGCTGCGGGTGCTGGCGACGACCTCGCCGCGCACGTCGGTGAGGGTGACGGCGGCGTCCCGGACGGGGGTGCCGTCGGCGGTGAGCACGCTGCCCGCGAGGCGCCCGGCGCCGCCGAGCACGACGTCCAGGTCCACCGGGCGCTCGCCGACGGTCACGGACACCGCCTGCGGCTGGTGCCCGCCGGCCGCCGCGATCAGCACGTACGAGCCGGAGCCGGGTACGGCCAGCGCGTAGCGCCCGTCCTCGCCGCTGGCCCCGCGCCCGATCTGGCGCCCGGCGACGTCGATGAGGGTGAGGGCGGCGCGCGGGACGCTGCTGCCGTCGGGGTGCTGCACGTGGCCGCAGACCGGCACTCCGGAGGTGAGGGCCGTCCGGGCCGGGGGGATCGGGGTGAAGACCTCGGCGGCGGGCGCCTCGGTGGCGGGGGTGTGGTGGGACACCAGCGGTTTCTCCTTGAGGAAGAAGGCGAGGACGAGGCCGAGCACGAGGACCGGCACGAGGTAGAGGAAGATCCGCGGCATCGCGTCGGCGTACGCCTGGACGAAGGCGTCGCGCAGGGCGGGCGGCAGGGCGTGGACGACGCCGGGGGTGACCGAGTCGGCGGGCGGGAGCGCGGCGCCGGCGCCGGCGGGGAGCCGGGCGGCGAGGGCGTCGTCGAGGCGGGAGGCGAAGAGGGTGCCGAAGATCGCGGCGCCGACGCTGCCGCCGATCTGCCGGAAGTAGTTGTGGGCGCTGGTGGCGGTGCCCAGGTCGGCGGGGCGCACGGAGTTCTGCACGGCGAGCACCAGGACCGGCATGACCAGGCCGATGCCGAGGCCGAGGACCGCCTGCCAGAGGCTCTGCTGGAGGCGCGGGGTGTCGGTGCCGAGGCGGGAGAGCAGCCACATGCCGAGGGTGGCGACGGCACCGCCGAGCACCGGGTAGACCTTGTAGTGGCCGGTGCGGCTGATGAGCTGCCCGGAGACCACGGAGGCGACCACGATGCCGCCCATCAGGGGCAGCATGAGCAGGCCGGACTCGGTGGCGGTGGCGCCCTCGACCATCTGCAGGAAGGTCGGCAGGTAGCTGGCGGCGCCGAAGAGGGCGATGCCGACGACCATGCCGATGAGGCTGGTGACGGTGAAGACGGAGTCGCGGAACAGCCGCAGCGGGATCAGGGGTTCGCGGGCGAAGCGCTCGACGACCAGGAAGAGCACGGCCGCCGCGACGGCGCCGCAGCCGAGGCCGAGGACGACCCGGGAGTCCCAGGCGTAGCGGGTGCCGCCCCAGCTGGTCAGCAGCACCAGGCAGGTGGAGGCGGCGGCGAGCAGCAGGGCGCCGAGGACGTCGAAGCGGGCCCGGACGGCGGGCTTGGGAAGCTTGAGGACGACGGCCACGACGGCGAGGGTGACGAGCCCGAAGGGCACGTTGAAGTAGAAGCACCAGCGCCAGGAGACGTGGTCGGTGAAGAAGCCGCCGAGCAGCGGTCCGGCGACGGAGGCGAGGCCGAAGGCGGCGCCGATGAGCCCCATGTAGCGCCCGCGTTCCCGGGACGGGACGATGTCGGCGATGATCGCCTGGACGCCGATCATCAGCCCGCCGGCCCCGGCGCCCTGGAGCGCGCGGAAGGCGATGAGCTGGTCCATGCTGCGGGACCAGCCGGCCAGGGCCGAGCCGATCACGAAGACGACGATGGCGAAGAGGAAGACGCTCTTGCGGCCGAGGAGGTCGCCGAGCTTCCCGTAGACGGGCAGGCCGATGGTGGCGGTGAGCAGGTAGGCGGTGATCGCCCAGGACATCCGGTCCAGGCCCTGGAGTTCGCCGACGATCTTCGGCAGGGCGGTGGCGACGATCATCTGCTCCAGCGCGGCGAGCAGCAGCGCGAGCATCAGCCCGAAGAAGACGAGCCGGACCCGGCGGGGGTCGAGGGCGTCCGGCGGCCCCGGGGGCGGCGCCTCTCCGGCGGGTGGCCCCGCCACCGGGAGCGGGACCGTTTCACCGCTCTCCGGGGCTGCCTGGGCGGTGTCGGTCGCCCGGGCGTGCTTGTCCAGCGTGATCGCACCCACGTGCTGCTCCCCTCGTCACGGCGTCTGCGCGCGCCATTCTTCGCATTGCGCGCGAAGCGGGAGCAAGTCGGGCGGGGCGGCGGGAGGGTGGCCGACGGGGTCCCGAACACCCCCCGGGGACCGCGCACTTGGGGCGCTCATCAGGGCGTTTACGGGGCGTACCGCGACCCCTGGGCGCGCCGGGCGCTCGTACAGGGGTCGCGGGGAAACCACTCGAATCGGTGACGGGCCGGGGCGTTACTTCTCTCCGACCGTTTCCCGAGGCTACTTCTCGACTTCGGCGGCGAGCTTGGCGAGCACGGCGTCGTAGATGCGGCCGAGGCCCTTGGGGGCGAAGGTCCGCTCGAAGAAGCCGCCGATGCCGCCGGCGCCGTTCCAGACGGTGCTGACGACGACCTTCGCGCTGCCCTCACCGGAGGGGGTGACGGTCCAGGTGGTGACCATGGAGGAGTTGCGGTCCTTCTCGACGAGCTGCCCGTCGGTGGGCTCGGCGACCTCCAGCAGGCAGTCGCGGACGCGCTTGCTGGTGGCCTGGAGCTTCCAGTGGACGAGGGTGCCCTCGCCGTCGCCGCCCTCGCGCACCTCGTACTCGCTGAAGTGCTCGGGGAGCAGCTTCGCGCGCGTGCCGCTGTAGTCGGCCAGGGCGTCGAACACCGTCTCCGCGTCGGCGGCGATGATCCGCTCCGTCGTGGCCTCGACCTGCGCCATGGGGGTCCTCCAGCTGATCTCTCGGGGATGTGGGCCAAGCCAATCACCTGCGCGGCGGGGCGCGAAATCCGGGTTGCGGCGATCAAGGGAACAGGTGTTCTATTCTGGTTTCCCCGCTCGCCTCGCTCACCCCGCTCGCCCCGACCGCCCCGACCCGCCCCGAGGAGCCGCCATGCGCTGGGACCGGCTGGCCGACACCCCCGCCACCGACACCCCCGCCACGCCGGCCGCGCCCGCCGACGCCGCGCTGTTCGGCACGGACGCGGTCACCACCCGTACGTTCGACACGCCCGAGTTCCGCGGCATCACCTTCCACGAGATCCGGGCCCGGTCGATCGTCAACCGGGTACCCGGCGCCTCCCGGATGCCGTTCGAGTGGACGGTCAACCCGTACCGCGGCTGCACCCACGCCTGCGTGTACTGCTTCGCCCGGCGCAGCCACGCCTATCTGGACCTCGACACCGGCGTCGGCTTCGACTCCCAGATCGTGGTCAAGGTCAACGCCCCGGAGCTGCTGCGCGCGCGGCTGGCCTCCCGGAGCTGGCAGGGGGCGCACATCGCGATGGGCACCAACGTGGACTGCTACCAGCGCGCGGAGGGCCGCTACCGGCTCATGCCCGGGATCATCGAGGCGCTGCGGGACCGCGCCAACCCGTTCTCGATCCTCACCAAAGGCACCCTGATCCTGCGCGACCAGGAGCTGATCCGGCAGGCCGCCGAGGTGACCGAGGTCGGCGTGTCCGTCTCCGTCGGCTTCACCGACCGCGAGCTGTGGCGCACGGTCGAACCCGGCACCCCCTCCCCCGAGCGGCGCCTGGACGTGGTGCGCGCCTTCGCCGGGCACGGCATCGACTGCGGGGTGCTGATGGCCCCCGTGGTGCCCTTCCTCGGCGACCGGCCCGAGCAGCTGCGCGACACGGTCCGCGCGATCGCCGGGGCCGGCGCCTCCTCCGTCACCCCGCTCGTGCTGCACCTGCGGCCCGGCGCGCGCGAGTGGTTCTTCACCTGGCTGCGCCGGCACCACCCCGGGCTGGTGGGGCGGTACGAGCGGCTGTACGGGGCCGGGGCCTACGCGCCGACCTGGTACCAGCGCCGGATCACCCGTCAGGTGCACGAACTGGCAGCCGAGTTCGGCATCGGGCCCGCCCACCGGGGCGCCGCGCGCCGGATCCCACTGCCCGACCACCACGCGGGCCCGCCCGCCGCCGAACAGCTCACCCTGCTCTGAAGGCACGTCAACACCGCGCGGAAGCGGCCCGGGTGTCCTCTGAACGGGTCAACTCTGGCCGGAACAGGTCCTTCCGGGCCGTCTTCCGGGCACGGACGCCGTATGACCCCACGCGCAGGAACGCTGATCGCCGCTGGGGCGCTGGTCGCCGGGACGGTCACCGTCCTGCCCGCGTCCGCCGCCACCGGCACCCCCGACGGGACCGCCCCGGCCGGCCGCCCCACCGCCCCGCTGATCTGGACCGGCTGCGGCACCAAGGCGTACCCGAGGCTCCAGTGCGCCACCCTCAAGGTGCCGCTGAACCACGCCGCCCCCCAGGGCCGGACCATCCGGCTCGCCCTCACCCGGGTCCCGCACACCGCCAAGGCGTACCAGGGGCCGCTGCTCGTCAACCCGGGCGGACCGGGCGGCAGCGGACGCGGCATGGCCGGGTACGTGGCCGCGTCCCTGAAGCCGGAGGTGGCCGCCCAGTACGACGTGATCGGCTTCGACCCGCGCGGGGTCGGCAAGAGCGAGCCCGCCCTGGACTGCGAGCCCGGCCACTTCAAGCCCGTGCGCCCGGACTCCGTCCCGCGCGGGGCGGAGGAGGAGGCGGCCGGTCTCGCGCGCGCCAAGTCCTTCGCCAAGGCGTGCGGCGACAAGTACGGCGACGTCCTGCCGTACATCGACACCGTCTCCACCGCCCGCGACCTCGACGTGATGCGCGCGGCGCTCGGCGCGACGAAGATCAACTACCTCGGCTACTCCTACGGCACCTACCTGGGCGCGGTGTACGCCAGGCTGTTCCCCGAGCGGGTCCGGCGCATGGCCCTGGACTCCGTCGTCAACCCGCACGGCGTCTGGTACGAGGACAACCTGGCGCAGGACTACGCCTTCGACACCCGGCACAAGGACTTCGACGCCTGGGTGGCCCGCAACGACGCCACCTACCGGCTCGGCAGCGACCCGGCGGAGGTCGACGCGGCCTGGTACCGGATGCGGGAGGCGCTGCGGACCGCGCCCGCGGGCGGCAAGGTCGGCCCGGGCGAGCTGGAGGACACCTTCCTGCCCGGCGGCTACTACGACGGCTACTGGCCGCGGCTCGCGGCGGCGTTCAGCGCCTACGTGAACGACGCCGACCCGGCGCCGCTGGTGAAGGCGTACGAGACCCTCGGCGCCGCCGACGCGGCGGCGGACAACGGCTACTCGGTCTACACGAGCGTGCAGTGCCGCGACGCGGTCTGGCCGCGCGACTGGAACGTGTGGCGCAAGGACAACTGGGAGGCGCACACCAAGGCGCCCTTCTCCACCTGGAACAACGCCTGGTACAACGCGCCCTGCGCCTTCTGGCCGGTGGCCTCGCTGACCCCGCCGGACGTCACCAACGACCGGGTGGCGCCGGTGCTGATCCTCCAGGCGACGGAGGACGCCGCCACCCCGTACGAGGGCGGGCTCGCCCTGCACCGGATGCTGGCCGACTCCAGCCTCGTCGTCGAGCAGGGCGGCGGGAACCACGGGGTGACGCTGGCCGGGAACGACTGCCTGGACACCCACCTCGACCGCTACCTGGCCGACGGGACGGTGCCGCGCGGCGCGTCCGGCTCGGACGCGGACGCCGTCTGCGAGGCGCTGCCCGAGCCCCGGCCCGCGAAGACCGCGAAGACCGGGGCGACCGGGGCGTCCCGCGCGGACCGCGAGGGCGCCCCGACGGCGGGCACGGCCCTGCACGGGCTGCTCGGCCACGAGCAGTGAGCGAGGACGGCTGAACCCCGCCCGGGGCCGGGCCCGGGAAGGGCGCGGGGCGGCCCCGGGGCCGCCTGAGGCGACCCCGGGAAGGGCGCGGAAAGCGCGCGGGAACAGGACTGTCAGTGGGGTGCGTCAGGATGTGACGCATGACCACGCACCTGACCCACGTGTCCGCGCCCGAGGGCCTCGCCCCGAGCCCGCAGTACAGCCATGTCGTGTGGGGCACCGGCCGGTTCGTGGCCGTGTCCGGGCAGTGCGCCCTCGACGCCTCGGGCGCGGTCGTCGGCCCCGGTGATCCGGTGGTCCAGGCCCACCAGGTCTTCGACAACCTGCGCCGCTGCCTGGCCTCGGCGGGCGCGGGCTTCGAGGACGTCGTGAAGCTGACGTACTTCGTGACGGACGTGGCGCACCTGCCCGCCGTCCGCGCCGCCCGGGACGCCGCCTTCGGCACGGCCCCGCTCCCGGCGAGCTCGGCGGTGCAGGTGAGCGCCCTGGTCCGGCCCGAACTCCTGATCGAGATCGAGGCGTTCGCCCTGATACCGGAGGGGCGCCCGGAGCCGTCCGGCGCGACCGCCTAGGGCGATCCCGGGGCCGCGCAGCCCTACGGCCCGCCCAGCCGCCCCAGCGCCTCCCGCGCCGCGCCCCCGAGTCTCGGGTGCGGCAGCGCCGCCTCCAGGACCCCCCGCGCGCGGGTGTCGGCGAGCGTGCCCAGCCCCTCCACGCACGCGAGCCCGACCCGCCAGTGCGGGTCACCGGCCGCGAGCCGCCGCTCCAGCACCGCGACGAGGGCGGGGACGCTCTCGGGGGCGCGCAGCTCGGCGAGCAGCCGGACCGGTGACAGGGCGTAGGCGACGCGCAGCTCGTTGGTGGCGAGCGCGGCGGCGGCGCGGGCCGTGCGCGGGTCGCCGAGCCGGCCCAGGGCGTAGGCGGCGCTGACGCAGCGCTCGGGGTCGCGGTGGTTGAGGAGCAGCACCAGCGCCTCGAACGCCCGCCGGTCGCCCGCGAGTCCGAGCCGGAAGGCGGCGATCTCCCGGGCCCACAGCGGGCGTCCGGGGCCGGTGAGGGCTGTGTGCAGCTCCTCCGTGCCGAGCGGGCCGGCGAGTTCCTCGAATGCCGCGGGTATCGCCTCTCCCCCATTCCCGATCTCTTCCCGCAAACGATCGATCATCGAGCAGAATTCGGGGTCTTCGGCGGAATTCATATTCCGCAGCCTATCCGCGACCCAGATCACACTTCCCCCAACTTCCGAGGACTGGCGCGCTCGTTACCCGGCGGTTAATCTCAGGTGAGCGGGTCACCCCCCGCATTTTCACAACGGCCTGGTGACGCAGCCGTTGTGTGTGGTCTTTCGGTTCGGCAGTTCTCGACGTGACTCAGGGACAGGGTCCGTCGCACCTTTTCTCGCGCCCCCCTCTCGGCGCCGCGCTCCGTTCTCCGCGCCTCGCGCTCCGTTTCCAGCGCCTCGCGCCCCCTCTCCGCGCACTGCCTTCAGTCGTCACTTCTTCCTCCCAGGAGTCCCCTGATGGACACCCCTCTCTCCACCATCGCCGTCGTCGGCCTCGGCACCATGGGCACCGGAATCGCCGACGTCCTGGCCCGGGCCGGCCGCGAGGTCATCGGCATCGACATCAGCGAGCACGCCGCCGCCCAGGCCGTCGCCGCACTGGAGGCGTCCACCGCCCGCGCGGTGGACCGCGGCCGGATCACCGAGGAGGAGCGGCAGGACGTCCTGGCCCGCTTCCGCACCTACTCCGACCTGCACGCGGCGGCCGAGGCCGACCTCGTCATCGAGGTCGTGCCCGAGTCGTACGAGACGAAGCAGGAGGTCTTCCGGGCGCTGGACGGCATCGTCCGCCCGGACGCCATCCTGGCCACCGGCACCAACGCGCTCTCCGTGACCCGGCTCGCCGCCGAGTCGGCGCGCCCCGAGCGGGTCCTGGGGCTGCACTTCTTCACCCCGGTCCAGGCGATGAAGCTGGTCGAGGTGGTCTCCTCGGTGCTGACCTCCCCGGTGGCCGTGGACGCCGTGACCGTCCTCGCGCAGGAGCTCGGCAAGGAGCCCGTGGCGGTCGGCGACCGGCCCGGCTTCGTCGCCGACGGGCTGCTCTTCGGCTACCTCAACCAGGCCGCCGCGATGTACGAGGCCAAGTACGCGTCCCGGGAGGACATCGACGCGGCCATGCGGCTCGGCTGCGGGCTGCCGATGGGTCCGCTGGCGCTGCTCGACCTGATCGGCGTCGACACCGCCCGTACGGTCCTGGAGGCCATGTACGCCTCGTCCCAGGACCGGCTGCACGCCCCCGCCCCGATCCTCAGGCAGCTCAGCGAGGCGGGCCTGACCGGCCGCAAGTCGGGCCGCGGCTTCTACACGTACGCCGCCCCCGGCTCCGCCGAGGTGGTCCCCGACGCGCTGACCCCGGCGGGGGCCGTGGCGGGCGGCGCGGGCCGCGCGGTGCGCTCGGTGGGCGTCGCCGGCTCCGGGACGATGGCCTCCGGCATCGCCGAGGTCTTCGCGAAGGCCGGTTACGACGTGGTCCTCGCGGCCCGCTCGCAGGAGAAGGCGGACACCGCGAAGGCGCGGATCGCGAAGTCCCTGGCCCGCTCCGTCGACAAGGGCCGGATGACCGGCGAGGCGCGCGACGAGACGCTGGCCCGGATCGCCGCGGCCGGCTCGCTGGACGCCTTCGCCGAGGTCGACCTGGCGGTGGAGGCGGTCGCCGAGGACCTGGCGGTCAAGCGGGAGCTGTTCGCCCGCCTGGACAAGATCTGCAAGCCGGGCGCGGTGCTCGCCACCACGACCTCCTCGCTGCCGGTCGTCGCCTGCGCGAAGGCGACGAGCCGCCCGCAGGACGTCATCGGGATGCACTTCTTCAACCCGGCGCCCGCGATGAAGCTGGTCGAGATCGTCCGTACGGTGCTGACCGCCGACGACGTCCACGCCACCGTCCGCGAGGTCACCGCGAAGATCCGCAAGCACCCGGTGGACTGCGGCGACCGGGCCGGCTTCATCGTGAACGCGCTGCTCTTCCCGTACCTCAACAACGCGATCAAGATGGTCGAGGAGCACTACGCCACCCTGGACGACATCGACGCGGCGATGAAGCTGGGCGGCGGCTACCCGATGGGGCCGTTCGAGCTCCTCGACGTGGTCGGTCTGGACGTCTCGCTCGCCATCGAGCGGGTGCTGCACCGCGAGTTCCGCGACCCGGGTCTGGCCCCCTCCCCGCTCCTGGAGCATCTGGTGGCCGCGGGCTGCCTGGGCCGCAAGACCGGGCGCGGCTTCCGCGAATATGCCCGCCGCTGAGCCCTCCGCCGAGCCGTACGGGCAGTGGGGAGGGCTGCTGAGCCCCTCGGGCGCCCCTGGCGCGGGGCCCGGCTCCCCTCCCCCACCTGGGCACACTCCCGCTCCGATGCAGTACGTTCGGTCCATGTCCAAGGCCGCGAAGACACCCCGTGCCACGTCCACGCCCGACGCTCAGGAGAGCGCGGCGGGGACCCGCGCCGCCGCGCAGCGGCTCAAGATGCGCCGGGAGCTCGCCGCCGCGGCCATGGAGCTCTTCGCGACGAAGGGGTACGAGGCCACCACGGTCGACGAGATCGCCGCGACGGCCGGGGTGGCCCGGCGGACGTTCTTCCGCCACTTCCGCTCCAAGGAAGAGGCGATCTTCCCGGACCACGACGACACGCTGGTGCGCGCCGAGGCCGTCCTGAACGCGGCCCCGCCGCACGAGCACCCGCTGGACACGGTGTGCCGGGGCATCAAGGAAGTCATGAAGATGTACGCCGGCTCGCCCGCGGTCTCCGTGGAGCGCTACCGGCTGACCCGCGAGGTGCCGACTCTGCGGGAGCGCGAGATCGCCTCGGTGGCCCGCTACGAGCGCCTGTTCACGCGCTATCTGCTGGGCCACTTCGACGAGCGCGACCACCACGACGGCAACGACGACCCGCTGCTCGCCGAGGTGGCCGCCTCGGCGGTGGTGACCGCCCACAACCACGTGCTGCGGCGCTGGCTGCGGGCGGGCGGCCAGGGGGACGTGGAGGCGCAGCTGGACCACGCCTTCGCGATCGTGCGGGAGACCTTCGGCACCGGCATAGGCGCGGGCCGCCCCGCGACCCCGGCGGGGCCCGCGACGGCCCTCCCGGCGGCCGCCCTCGCGGAGGGTCCCGCGCCGGCGGCGACCGCCTCCGCGACGGGGGACGTGGTCATCGCCGTCGCCCGTACGGACGCACCGCTCGACGAGGTCATGCGGACCATCCAGCAGGCCCTCAAGCGGGGCTGAACACCGCTCCAACGCTCTCTTCCATGGGCCGTCCCCGGTTTTCCGGGGGCGGCCCATGTCGCGTTTGCGCAGCTCAGCCGGGTTTTCGATCGATCATCGCTCATCTGCGGGCACCAGATCGCATCTGAGAGAAATTGTTGGCACGCAGTGCCTTGTCACGTGACACGGCGTGCCATACGTTGAAGTCGTCCGGGCGGCCGGCCCGCGGGGAATCTCCTCGCGCGCAGGCTGTCCCCACCAGCGATCCTGCTCGTGCGCCCGGACGCCTGCGTCACAGGCACCCCTCGCGCCCCACACCGGCGCCGCCACCGCACCACCGGCCGAACCGACGGCACACCTCCACAGCACCCACCCCGACGTAACCCTCAGCGCGTCCCCCGGGACGCCGCACCGCCGGAGGCATCCCGTGAAGGACATCCTGGACGCGATCCAGTCGCCCGACTCCACCTCGGCCGACTTCGCCAGCATCAAGCTCCCCGAGTCGTACCGCGCCATCACCGTCCACAAGGACGAGGCGGAGATGTTCGCCGGCCTCGAGAGCCGCGACAAGGACCCGCGCACGTCGCTGCACCTCGACGACGTGGCGCTGCCCGAGCTCGGCCCGGGCGAGGCCCTGGTCGCCGTCATGGCCAGCTCGGTCAACTACAACTCGGTCTGGACCTCGATCTTCGAGCCGGTCTCCACCTTCGGCTTCCTGGAGCGCTACGGGCGCCTGTCCGAGCTCACCAAGCGCCACGACCTGCCGTACCACGTCATCGGCTCCGACCTGGCCGGCGTCGTGCTGCGCACCGGCCCCGGCGTCAACTCGTGGAAGCCCGGCGACGAGGTCGTCGCGCACTGCCTGAGCGTCGAGCTGGAGTCCTCCGACGGGCACAACGACACGATGCTCGACCCCGAGCAGCGCATCTGGGGCTTCGAGACCAACTTCGGCGGCCTCGCCGAGATCGCCCTGGTCAAGTCCAACCAGCTGATGCCCAAGCCCGGCCACCTCAGCTGGGAGGAGGCGGCCTCCCCCGGCCTCGTCAACTCCACCGCGTACCGCCAGCTCGTCTCCCGCAACGGCGCCGGGATGAAGCAGGGCGACAACGTCCTCATCTGGGGCGCGAGCGGCGGCCTCGGCTCGTACGCCACCCAGTTCGCGCTGGCCGGCGGCGCCAACCCGATCTGTGTCGTCTCCTCCCCGGAGAAGGCCGACATCTGCCGCTCCATGGGCGCCGACGCGGTCATCGACCGCAACGCCGAGGGCTACCGGTTCTGGAAGGACGAGAACACCCAGGACCCGCGCGAGTGGAAGCGCTTCGGGTCCAGGATCCGCGAGCTGACCGGCGGCGAGGACATCGACATCGTCTTCGAGCACCCGGGCCGCGAGACCTTCGGTGCCAGCGTCTACGTCACCCGCAAGGGCGGCACCATCACCACCTGCGCCTCCACCTCGGGCTACATGCACCAGTACGACAACCGCTACCTGTGGATGTCGCTGAAGCGGATCATCGGCTCGCACTTCGCCAACTACCGCGAGGCGTGGGAGGCCAACCGCCTGATCGCCAAGGGCAAGATCCACCCGACCCTCTCCAAGGTCTACTCCCTGGAGGACACCGGCCAGGCCGCCTACGACGTCCACCGCAACCTGCACCAGGGCAAGGTCGGCGTGCTCGCCCTCGCTCCGGAGGAGGGCCTCGGCGTCCGCGACCCGGAGCTGCGCGCCAAGCACATCGACGCCATCAACCGCTTCCGTAACGTCTGACCCCGGGACCACAGATGACAGAGCGTCAGAAGGACCGGCCGTGGCTCATGCGGACCTACGCCGGCCACTCGACCGCCGAGGCGTCGAACGAGCTCTACCGGCGCAACCTCGCCAAGGGCCAGACCGGCCTCTCGGTCGCGTTCGACCTGCCCACGCAGACCGGCTACGACCCGGACCACGTCCTCGCCCGCGGCGAGGTCGGCCGGGTCGGGGTGCCCGTCTCGCACCTCGGTGACATGCGGCGGCTGTTCCAGGACATCCCCCTGGAGCAGATGAACACCTCCATGACCATCAACGCCACCGCGATGTGGCTGCTGGCGCTCTACCAGGTGGTCGCCGAGGAGCAGGGCGCGGACATCACCCGGCTCCAGGGGACCACCCAGAACGACATCGTGAAGGAGTACCTGTCGCGCGGGACGCACGTCTTCCCGCCCGGCCCCTCGCTCCGGCTCACGACGGACATGATCGCGTACACGGTCAGCCACATCCCGAAGTGGAACCCGATCAACATCTGCAGCTACCACCTGCAGGAGGCGGGCGCCACGCCGGTCCAGGAGATCGCGTACGCCATGTCCACGGCCATCGCCGTCCTCGACGCCGTCCGCGACTCCGGGCAGGTCCCCGAGGAGCGGTTCGGCGAGGTCGTCGCCCGGATCTCCTTCTTCGTGAACGCGGGTGTCCGCTTCATCGAGGAGATGTGCAAGATGCGCGCCTTCGGCCGCATCTGGGACACCGTCACCCGCGAGCGGTACGGCATCGAGGACGCCAGGCAGCGCCGCTTCCGCTACGGCGTGCAGGTCAACTCGCTGGGCCTGACCGAGGCCCAGCCGGAGAACAACGTCCAGCGGATCGTCCTGGAGATGCTGGCCGTCACCCTCTCCAAGGACGCCCGCGCCCGCGCCGTGCAGCTGCCCGCCTGGAACGAGGCGCTCGGCCTGCCGCGCCCCTGGGACCAGCAGTGGTCGCTGCGCATCCAGCAGGTCCTCGCCCACGAGTCCGACCTGCTGGAGTACGAGGACATCTTCGCCGGCTCGCACGTCATCGAGGCCAAGGTGGAGACCCTGGTCGCCGAGTGCCTGGCCGAGATCGAGCGGATCCAGGAGATGGGCGGCGCCATGGCCGCCGTCGAGTCCGGCTACCTCAAGGCGCAGCTCGTCTCCTCGCACGCCGAGCGGCGGGCCCGCATCGAGTCGGGCGACGACAAGATCATCGGCGTCAACATCTTCGAGACGACCGAGCCCAACCCGCTCACCGCCGACCTGGACACCGCGATCCAGACCGTCGACCCGGCCGTCGAGGCCCGGGTGGTGGCCGCCGTCGGCCGCTGGCGCGCCGAGCGCCAGGAGTCCACGGACCGGCAGGGCGGCGGCGACCCGTTCGTCTTCCCCACCACCCAGCAGGCCCTGGAGCAGCTCAAGGAGGCCGCGAAGGGCACCGCGAACCTGATGGAGGCCACCCTGGAGTGCGCCAGGGCCGGCGTCACCACGGGCGAGTGGTCCGAGGCGCTGCGCGAGGTCTTCGGCGAGTTCCGCGCCCCGACCGGCGTCTCCTCCGCCCCCGTCGCCGTCCCGGCCGAGCCGGGCTCCCCGATGGCCGAGGTCCGCGCCAAGGTGGACCGCACCGCCCGGGACATGGGCGTCGGCAAGCTGCGGTTCCTGGTCGGCAAGCCGGGCCTGGACGGGCACTCCAACGGCGCCGAGCAGATCGCCGTACGGGCCCGCGACGCCGGGTTCGAGGTGGTCTACCAGGGCATCCGGCTCACCCCGGAGCAGATCGTGGACGCGGCCCTGGAGGAGGACGTGCACGCCGTCGGCCTGTCGATCCTGTCCGGCTCGCACGCCCAGCTCGTGCCCGACGTGCTGGACCGGCTGCGGCTGGCCGGCGCGGCCGACATCCCGGTGGTCGTCGGCGGGATCATCCCGAACGCCGACGCCGAGGAGCTCCGGGCCGCGGGCGTGGCCGCCGTCTTCACCCCGAAGGACTTCGGCATCACCGGGATCATCGGCCGTATCGTCGACGAGATCCGCAAAGCCAACCAGCTCAGCCCCCTTGAAAGCACGGAGGTCCCCGCATGACCAGCCCTGTCTCCCCGGTGAACCGGCTGCGCCCCCGCCGCTCCTGCCTCGCGGTGCCCGGCTCCAACCCGCGCTTCCTGGAGAAGGCCCAGGGCCTCGCCGCCGACCAGGTCTTCCTGGACCTGGAGGACGCCTGCGCGCCGCTGGCCAAGCCGGACGCCCGGCACACCATCGTGAAGTTCCTCAACGAGGGCGACTGGACCGGCAAGACCCGCGTGGTCCGCGTCAACGACTGGACGACCCACTGGACGTACCGCGACGTCGTCACCGTCGTCGAGGGCGCCGGCCAGAACCTCGACTGCATCATGCTGCCGAAGGTGCAGAACGCCGAGCAGATCGTCGCGCTCGACCTGCTGCTCACCCAGATCGAGAAGACCATGGGCTTCGAGGTCGGGAAGATCGGCATCGAGGCGCAGATCGAGAACGCCCAGGGCCTGAACAACGTGAACGCGATCGCGCGGGCGTCGCAGCGCGTGGAGACCATCATCTTCGGCCCGGCCGACTTCATGGCCTCCATCAACATGAAGTCGCTGGTCGTCGGCGAGCAGCCGCCCGGCTACCCGGCGGACGCCTATCACCACATCCTGATGAGCATCCTGATGGCCGCCCGCGCCAACGACCTCCAGGCGATCGACGGCCCCTACCTGCAGATCCGCAACCAGGAGGGCTACCGCGCGGTCGCCGGGCGCGCCGCCGCGCTCGGTTTCGACGGCAAGTGGGTGCTGCACCCGGACCAGGTCGCCGCGGCGAACGAGATCTTCTCGCCCGCGCAGGAGGACTTCGACCACGCCGAGCTGATCCTCGACGCGTACGACTACTACACCTCCGAGGCGGGCGGCAAGAAGGGCTCCGCGATGCTCGGCGACGAGATGATCGACGAGGCGTCCCGCAAGATGGCCCTGGTCATCTCGGGCAAGGGCCGCGCCGCCGGCATGAAGCGCACCACCGCGTTCGAGATCCCGGAGGTCTGAGTCCATGCAGTTCGGCCGCACCTACGAAGAGTTCGAGATCGGCGCCGTCTACAAGCACTGGCCCGGGAAGACGGTCACCGAGTACGACGACCATCTCTTCTGTCTGCTCACGATGAACCACCACCCGCTGCACATGGACGCGAACTTCGCCGAGAACACCACCGACTTCAAGCGGAACGTGGTCGTCGGCAACTACGTCTACTCGCTGCTGCTCGGCATGTCCGTCCCGGACGTGTCCGGCAAGGCGATCGCCAACCTGGAGATCGAGTCGCTGCGCCATGTCGCGCCGACCTTCCACGGCGACACGATCTACGGCGAGACGACCGTCCTGGACAAGACGCCGTCGAGGTCGAAGAGCGACCGCGGCATCGTCCACGTCGAGACCAAGGGCTACAAGCAGGACGGCACCCTGGTGTGCGTCTTCCGCCGCAAGGTGATGGTCCCGACCGCCGAGTACATCGAAGCGCGCGGCGGCGAGCAGCCCGGCCGCCCCCAGCTCAAGGAACAGGGGAAGTAGTCATGGCGCGACTCGCCCAGACCCACGGTCTGACCGACGTCCAGCGGGAGATCCTCGCCACCGTCCGGGACTTCGTCGACAAGGAGATCATCCCGGTCGCCACGGAGCTGGAGCACCGTGACGAGTACCCCCAGCAGATCGTCGACGGCCTCAAGGAGCTCGGCGTCTTCGGTCTGATGATCCCCGAGGAGTACGGGGGTCTCGGTGAGTCGCTGCTCACCTACGCGCTGTGCGTGGAGGAGATCGCGCGCGGCTGGATGTCGGTCTCCGGCATCATCAACACCCACTTCATCGTGGCGTACATGCTCAAGCAGCACGGCACCCAGGAGCAGAAGGAGTACTTCCTGCCCCGGATGGCGGCCGGCGAGACGCGCGGCGCCTTCTCGATGTCGGAGCCGGGCCTCGGCTCGGACGTGTCGGCCATCACGTCCAAGGCGGTGAAGGACGATGGGGGCACCTCCCGCTCGAGCGGAGCCGAGAGTGGGGGAGAGTACGTCCTCAGCGGGCAGAAGATGTGGCTGACCAACGGCGGCACGTCAACGCTGGTCGCGGTGCTCGTCCGAAGTGACGAAGGACACCCCGAGGGCACCGCCCCGCACAAGTCGATGACGACCTTCCTCGTCGAGAAGGAGCCCGGCTTCGGGGAGGTGCGCCCCGGCCTCACCATTCCCGGCAAGATCGAGAAGATGGGGTACAAGGGCGTCGACACGACCGAGCTCATCATGGACGGACTGCGCGTTCCGGCCGATCGGGTCCTCGGCGGCCGGACCGGGCGAGGGTTTTACCAAATGATGGACGGCGTCGAGGTCGGCCGCGTGAACGTGGCGGCCCGTGGCTGCGGCGTCGCACAGCGTGCTTTCGAGCTCGGCGTCCGCTATGCCCAGCAGCGTCACACTTTCGGCAAGCCGATCGCCCAGCACCAGGCGATCCAGTTCAAGCTGGCCGAGATGGCTACCAAGGTCGAGGCCGCGCATGCGATGATGGTCAATGCAGCACGCAAAAAGGACTCCGGGGAACGAAACGACCTCGAAGCCGGGATGGCGAAGTACCTCGCCTCCGAATACTGCAAGGAGGTCGTCGAGGATGCGTTCCGCATTCACGGTGGCTACGGCTTCTCGAAGGAGTACGAGATCGAGCGCCTCTACCGCGAGGCACCGATGCTGCTCATCGGTGAAGGTACCGCCGAGATCCAGAAAATGATCATTGGCCGCCGCCTCCTGGAGGAATACCGATTCCAGGGATGATTGTCGCTTTTGAGTCGGTTCGGCCGCGAAGAAGATCACACCCCGTGTTCGTCTTCCGGCCGCCGACTCGGTTCCTGGCTTGCCCAGTTGCGCCCCGCAACCGATAGCATCGCCGGAAAGCCGCCGTCCCCCTGTTGCCAGCGCGGCATCATCCGCTACGAAGGTCATCCATGCCCGACAGTCGAACCTCCGCACATCGCGACACCCTCAAGGGCGCCCGCATCGCACGGGGAGCATCGCCGTGGCTCCTGCCGACCGTCGCCACCGCGGCGCTCAGCCTCGCGCGCTCCCGCAAGTCGAGGCGCGCCGCGGCCATCGCCGTGCCGACCACGGCGCTCGCGGCCGGAATGCTGTGGTTCTTCCGCGACCCCGAGCGTGAGATCGCTCAGGGCCGGGTCATCTCGCCCGCCGACGGCGTGGTGCAGAGCATCATGCCGTGGAAGGACGGACGCACCCGCGTCGCCATCTTCATGAGCCCGTTGAACGTGCACGTCAACCGCGCGCCGCTGGCCGGCACCGTGACGTCCGTGGAGCACGTCCCCGGCGGCTTCGTGCCGGCGTTCAACAAGGAGAGCGAGAACAACGAGCGCGTCGTCTGGCACTTCGACACCGAGCTCGGTGACATCGAGATGATCCAGATCGCGGGTGCCGTCGCCCGGCGCATCGTGCCGTACATCCCGCAGGGGACGAAGGTCGAGCAGGGAGACCGCATCGGTCTGATCCGCTTCGGGTCGCGCGTCGACATCTACCTCCCGGAAGGTGTCGAGGTCGCCGTCGAGGTCGGTCAGACCACGACCGCGGGGGTGACTCGCATTGACCGTGATTGATCCCGACACACGGGCGGCCGACTGGGTCGCCGACGGCGACCAGGAGGCCGCCGACGAGGCCGAGGAGATGCCGCTGTCGCTGAGGCTGTCCATAGCGGACGCCCTCACGCTCGGTAACGCCACGTGCGGCTTCATGGCGGTGTACTTCACCACCACCGGCATCCTGATCCCGCACCTCACCGGCAGCAGCGAGACCGGCATGGCGCGCAACAGCGCCGCCACCGCCGTGATCCTGATGCTGGCCGCGGCGATCTTCGACCTCTTCGACGGCATCGTGGCGCGCAAGCTCCGCAGCTCGCCGATGGGCGCCGAGCTCGACAACCTCTCGGACCTGATCAGCTTCGGCCTCGCACCGGCCTACTTCGTGCTCGTCTACGGCATGGTCGCCGACGACGCGCAGCAGAAGGTCTCGGCGCTGGCCGCGATCGTGGTGCTGCTGGCGGTGGTGCTGAGACTCGCGCGCTTCTCGTGCGTGACGATGAAGGACGGGATGTTCCAGGGCATGCCGAGCCCCTTCGGCGCCCTGACCGTCGTGTCGATCATCCTCCTGGAGCTGCCGTTCATCCCGACGCTCCTCGCGATCATCGGCGTCGCCTGGCTGATGGTGAGCCGGGTCGAGTACCCGAAGCCGCGGGGCATCCTCGCGGTGGCGATGCTCAGCTGGATCGTCGGCGCGATGGCGATGCTCGCCGCGTGGGCGTTCGACGCACCCGGCGGGGCGTTCCTGCTCCAGACCGGCTGCGCGCTGCAGGTGGTGCTGGGCGCCGTGATCCCCCTCTTCGCGACGGCCCGGCGCGTGAACACCTTCCGCGACAACCGGCGCGAGAGCCGGGAGGCGCGGCAGGCGCAGGCGGCGCAGCTGCCGTAGCGACCCAGCACGACCCATGACGAAGGCCCCGGACGCGAGCAGCGTCCGGGGCCTTCGTCCTGTCCGGGACCCGGGACGGTCAGGGCAGACGCTTGTAGAAGAGCGTGGTGGCCTTCAGGGCGCCGCCGGGGCCGGCGGCGAAGTCCGGGATCGACCCGGCCTCGCTCCAGCCGGCCGCGCGGTAGAGCCGCTCGGCGGGGCTGCCGGTCTCGGTGTCCAGGACGAGCAGGGTGAGCCCGGTGGCGGCGGCGTGGGCCTCGGCGGCGGCCAGCAGGCGGGGGCCGAGGCCCCGGCCGCGGGCGGCCCGGTGGACGACCAGCTTGGCGATCTCGCCGCGGTGCCGCCCATTGGCCTTGCCGTCCCGGACCAGGGTGACGGCGCCGAGGACCTCGTCCCCGGGCCCGTACGCCGCCCAGACCTCGCGGTCCCCGGCCGCCCCGGTCCACCAGGCGGCGGCCTCGGCGGGCTCCAGGGGGGCCAGGAAGCCGAGGGAGGCGCCGGAGGCCACGGCGTCCACGAGGAGGTCCCCGAGGCCGTCGGCGGCCCGCAGGCGGACGTCCTCGGGGGTGAGCGGGCGGACGGTGTCGGTGTGCGCGTTCATACGGGCGAGCCTCACACGCCCGTGTTACGCGGGCGTGTCCTGCGGCTCCGGTGACCGCGCGGCGGCCCTACGCGAGGAAGTCCCGCGCGATGTTCGCCGCGGCGCGCTCCAGGAGCGGGCCCGCGTTCGCCATGGACAGCGCCGGGTCGGGCTCCAGCTCGGCCAGCGGGTAGGCGCGCCGGATGCCGGCCGCGCCCAGGGCCTCCGGCGGCAGGGCGAGCCGCCCGCAGACCGCGACGACCTCCTTGCCGGCCGCGCGGGCCGCCGCGGCGACACCCGCCGGGGCCTTGCCGTGCAGGGTCTGCTCGTCCAGCGAGCCCTCGCCCGTGATGACCAGGGTGGCGCGCTCCAGGGCCGGGGCGAAGCCCAGCACCTCCAGCATCAGCTCGATGCCGGGGCGGAAGCTCGCGTCGAGCAGCAGGGCCCCGTAGCCGATGCCGCCCGCGCCGCCCGCGCCCGGGGAGGCGGCCAGCTCGGCGGCCTTGGGGCCGACGGCCTTCTCCAGGATCCGCGCGTAGTGCGCGAGGGCCGCGTCGAGCGTGGCCACGTCCTCGGGGGTGGCGCCCTTCTGCGGGCCGTAGACCGCCGCGCAGCCCTTGGGGCCGGTCAGCGGGTTGTCCACGTCGCTGGCGAGGACCAGGTCCACGGCGGCGAAGCGGGGGTCGACGCCGGACAGGTCGGCGGAGGCCAGGGCCGCGAGGGCGCCGCCGCCGGGGCCGACCGGGGCGCCGTCCGCGTCCAGGAAGACCGCGCCGAGCGCGGCGAGCATCCCGGCGCCGCCGTCGGTGGTGGCGCTGCCGCCGACCCCGAAGACGAGCGTGGTGGCACCGGCGTCGAGGGCCGCGCGCAGCAGCTCGCCGGAGCCGTAGGTGGTGGCGGTCAGCGGCGCGAAGACCCCGGCCGGCAGCAGCTGGAGACCGGACGCCTCCGCCATCTCCACCACCGCGGTGGTCCCGCGCAGCGCGAACGCCGCGGTGACGGGCGCGCCGAGCGGCCCGGTCACGGTGACCTCGTGGCGCTCGAATCCGGCCGCTACGGCCGCCGCGACGGTGCCGTCGCCGCCGTCGGCGACGGGCAGGGTCTCCACTTCGAGCTCCGGGACGACCTGTCGCAGGCCGGCCGTGACCCGCTCCGCGACCTGTACGGCCGTGAGCGAGCCCTTGAACTTGTCGGCCGCGACCAGTACGCGCGCAGCCTCAGTTACTGCTCCGTCCGTCACCTTGCATCCCTTGCTTTCGAACGTGCAGTCGCGCCGAGGCCGACCTTATCCGCACGGCAAGACGGCGTGCCACCCCCTGATAAAGCGAAATTCCGCATCATAGTGGGCCATCATGAGTACCGAACCGATCGATCAGACATCACAAGAAGGCCCTGGTCCCGCCCCCTCCCCCGGCCCCGACGCGAAGGTCATCGCCCTCGGGATGGCGGTCGTGGTCGGCGTGGTCGGCTGGGCGGCGCTCGGCAAGCACTCCTTCGACAGCGCCTCCTCCTCGGCCCTGAACTGGGTCCTGTCGAATTTCGCCTGGCTCTTCGTCACCGCCGCCGACGTCTTCCTGGTGCTGTGCGTGGTGATCGCGCTGAGCCGCTACGGCCGGATCCGGCTGGGCGCCGACGACTCGGAGCCGGAGTTCACCAACCTCGCGTGGATCGCGATGATGTTCAGCGCGGGCATGGGCATCGGCCTGATGTTCTACGGGGTGGGCGAGCCGCTCCAGCACTTCCTGAGCCCGCCCCCGGCGAGCGGGGTGCCGGCGCAGTCCGGCGAGGCGGCCCGTACCGCCCTGGAGTACTCGTTCTTCCACTGGACGCTCACCCCGTGGGCGATCTACGGGATCGCGGGCCTCGCGCTGGCGTACGCGGGCTTCCGCAAGGGGCGCGGCAACACGCTGAGCGCCGCCTTCGTGCCGCTCATGGGCGAGCGCAGGGCGCGGTCCTGGCCGGGCAAGTCGATCGACCTGCTGGCGGTCTTCGCGACGGTCTTCGGCACCGCGACCAGCCTCGGGCTCGGCGCCCTCCAGGTCGCCGAGGGGCTGAACCTGACGATGGGCGTGAAGGACTCCACGGCCACCGAGCTGATCATCATCGTGTCGCTGTCGGCGGCCTTCGTCCTGTCGGCCTTCTCGGGCCTGCACAAGGGCGTGAAGTGGCTGTCGACGCTGAACATCGTGCTGGCGGGCTGCATGGCGCTGTTCGTCTTCCTGCTCGGCCCGACGGTCTACATCCTCGACACGATCCCGGCCTCGGTCGGCGGCTACCTGGACCAGCTGCTGCCGATGGCCAGCCGCACCGGGGCGTTCACCGACCGGGCCTGGCTGGGCGCCTGGACGATCTTCTACTGGGCGTGGTGGCTGTCCTGGGCCCCCTTCGTCGGCACCTTCATCGCCCGGATCTCGCGCGGCCGGACCGTGCGCGAGTTCCTGTTCGGCGTGCTGCTCGTGCCCTCGGGGGCGACGGTCATCTGGTTCTGCGTGATGGGCGGCACCGCGATCCGGCTCCAGTCCACCGGCGAGGCGGACCTGGCGACGGCGGTCAAGGACGGCCCGGAGGCGTCGCTGTTCGCGATGCTCGACGCGCTGCCGATCGGGACGGTCACCTCGTACCTGGCGATGCTGCTGGTGATGACGTACTTCGTGACCAGCGCCGACTCGGCGTCCCTGGTGATGGGCTCGCTGACCAGCCGGGGCGCGCTGCACCCGCCGACCTGGCTGGTGGTGACCTGGGGCGTGCTGATGGCGGCGGTCGCGGCGGTGCTGCTGGTGGCGGGCGGGCTCAGCTCGCTCCAGACCGCGACGATCCTGGTCGCGCTGCCGTTCGTGCTGGTGATGCTGGGCCTGTGCTGGGCGCTGCTGAAGGAGCTCCGCGAGGACCCGGGCGCGGGCCCGGCCCGGCACCAGGCGCTGCACGGGGTGCGGGACGCGGTCCGCGCGGCGGTCGGCGAGGCGATCACCGAGCAGGGCGCCTCCCGCCACCACCGGCTGCGCCGGGCGGCGAAGTCGAGGACGGGGGGCGAGGAGGAGTAGGGGGCCGAGGGGGCGACCCGTGCGGGGCGTCGGTGGGCGGCCCGGCGGTGTTCCCGGTAGACCGGTCGCATGGGCCTCCTCACGCACGCCGAGCTCGCCGACCGGATCCTGGGCGGCTGGACGGGACGGATCGCCGGGAACATGCTCGGCAAGCCGGTCGAGCGGGGCGACCACTGGACGCCCGAGCGGATCGACGCGTATCTGCGCCTCACCGACGCGCTCCCGCTCACCGACTACCTGCCGGCGCCGCCCGCCGCCGGGGCGGACGGCTTCGAGCTGCGGCCGGAGTGGCCGCAGTGCGTGCGCGGCCGGATCCGCGGGAGCTGCCGGGACGACGACATCGACTACTCGATCCTGGCGCTGCACCTGCTGGAGACCCGGGGCTTCGCCTTCACCACCGAGCAGGTCGGGGAGGTGTGGCTGCTGCGGCTGCCGTATCTGCGGACCTTCACGGCGGAGCGGGTGGCCTACCGCAACCTCGCCAACGGGCTGAAGCCGCCGCTGACGGCCACGTACGACAATCCGCACCAGGAGTGGATCGGCGCGCTGATCAGGGCGGACGTGTACGGCTGGACGTCGCCCGGCGATCCGCGCCGGGCCGCCTCGCTGGCGCGCCGCGACGCGGTCCTGTCGCACACGGGCAACGGGGTGTACGGGGCGATGTGGGCGGCGGCGCTGGTCGCCGCCGCGTTCACCGCGCCGGGTCCGCGCGAGGCGCTGGACACGGCGCTCGACCGGGTGCCCGCGAGCAGCCGGCTGGCGCGGGCGGTGCGGCACGCGATGGCCCTGCACGAGGCGGGTCTGGAGTGGTCCGAGACCGTCGCCGAGCTGCGGCGGGAGACGGGCGGCCTCGGCTGGATCCACACGGTGCCGAACGCGGCGGTGCTGACCGCCGGACTGCTGTACGGGGAGGGGGACTTCACCCGGACGATCACGCTCACCGTGCGCGGCGGCCTGGACACCGACTCCAACGGGGCGACGGCGGGCTCGGTGGCGGGGGTGCTGTGCGGGGCGGCGGCCATCCCGCCGCAGTGGTCGCGGCCGCTGCGGGACCGGGTGCGCAGCGCGGTGTCCGGTTTCGACGGGGTGCGGATCGGCGAACTCGCCGACCGGACGCTGCGGCTGGCTACGCTGGCGGGATGACACAGCCCGCGCAGCCCGCACCGCCCACGTCGTCCGTCTACGCCGCGTACATCGCCGGTCTGCCCCGGGTCCTGGCCGCCGCGGCGGTCCTGTTCCGGGACGAGGACGGCCGGATCCTGATCGTCGAGCCGAACTACCGGGAGGGCTGGGCGCTGCCGGGCGGCACGGTCGAGTCCGACGAGGGCGAGACGCCCCGCCAGGCGGCCCGCCGGGAGACGGCGGAGGAGATCGGCCTGGACGTGGCGGTCGGCGGGCTGCTCGCGGTGGACTGGGCGCACGGGACGGGCCGGCCGCCGATCGTGGCGTATCTGTACGACGGCGGGGTGCTGTCGGAGGCGCGGTTCGCGGCGATCCGGCTCCAGAAGGAGGAGCTGGTGTCCTGGAAGCTGATCGACCCGGCCGAGGCCACCGCGTACCTGCCGGGCAGCCTGGGCCCGCGGGTCCTCGCCGCGCTCGGCGCGCTGGCCGGGGGCCGCGGCCCGGTGGAGCTGGAGAACGGGCGCCCGGCGGCCGGTTAATCGGCTCGCGGGGCCTTCCCGGCACGTCCTAGGCTCGCGGAATGGCCATGATCGCGATCCTCACCGGCGCCGGCGTCTCCACCGACTCGGGCATCCCCGACTACCGGGGCCCCCAGGGCGTGTGGCGGACGGACCCGGAGGCCGAGCGGCTCGTCACCTACGGGCCGTACATGGCCGACCCGGAGATCCGCCGCCGTTCCTGGCGGATGCGGCTGGAGGGCCCGGTCCTGGAGGCGGAGCCGAACGCGGCGCACCACGCGATCGCCGCGTTCGAGCGGAGCGGGCACGCGCTGCGGGTGCTCACGCAGAACGTGGACGGGCTGCACCAGGCGGCCGGGGTCCCGGAGCGCAAGGTGCTCGAACTGCACGGCACGGCGCGCTCGGTGGTCTGCACGGCCTGCCACGCGCGCTCGTCGGCGGCGGAGGCGCTGGACCGGGTACGGGCGGGCGAGGACGATCCGGCGTGCCGCGGCTGCGGCGGGATCCTGAAGCCGGCGACGGTGATGTTCGGACAGCGGCTCGACCCGGTGGTACTGGCGAACGCGACGGCGATCGCCAAGGCCGCCGAGGTGTTCCTGGCCGTCGGCTCCAGCCTCCAGGTCCACCCGGCCGCCGCCCTGGCGGGCATCGCGTCGGAACACGGCGCCCGCCTCATCATCGTGAACGCCGAGCCGACCCCGTACGACCCGCTCGCGGCCGAACTGATCCGCGAACCGATCGGCACGGCCCTCCCGGAGCTGCTGGAGCGGCTGCGGTGACGGGGGTTGACGCTTCTACCGGCAAGGCGGGCGGAACGTTTCGTTCGGCAGATACTGCTTCCACTGCGCGGGGGTGATGGGGTCGCCGGCCGACGCGCAGATCCCAGCGAGGTCCGGTTCCGGCCCGACGTCCCACAGTTCGATGCCCATGGACGCTCTGACGAGCGCGAGATAGGCACCGTCAGGCGTGAAGCGGAGCCCGTAGACCTGATCCGAGTTCGACGGCGGCAGGTAGCTCCTTCGGGTGGGCGTCTTCGGGTCGGAGACGTCCCAGATCTCGGGGCGCGAGTCGAACTCGTCCGCGGGGTTCTGCCCCAGCAGCGCGAGACGGGTCCCGTCGGCGTTGAAGGCCAGGGGGGAGTTGCGCCGCACCCGCCACTGGGAGACTTCCTCGGTGATCCGGCCCTGCTGGAAGCGCCACAGGCTCACCGTCCCCGTGCCGTCGCTCGTCGCCAGCAGCTTGCCGTCGGGCCGGAACGCGGTGGTCAGGGAATCGGTCCGCTTGGGAAGGGGCCGGGACCATCGCCGCTGGGGCCGCGCCGGGTTGCCGAGGTCCCAGCCCTCCAGCGCGCCCTCGACGGCGGGCTGCGGGGTGCCTGGGGCGTCCGGGCCGTCGGTCGGGCTGAAGGGCGAGTCGGCGAGGAGGAGCCACCGGCCGTCGGGGGAGAAGTCCAGCGACGTGGTCGACGCCTTGATCCGGGCCACCTGCCGGGGTCGAGCGGGGTCCGCGATGTCGTAGATCCTGACGCTCGGCGGTATGTGGTTCCTGTCCGTCCAGCCGGCCATGTCGGATACGGCCAGCACGGGGGCCGTCGGGCTGAAGGCGATGACCTGCACCCCGTTGTCCAGATCCTCGATGGTGGACAGCGGCCCGGCGCCCGGGGCCGCCGCGGTGTCGCGCAGCCGCACACCGACCAGTTCCGCCGGCTTCCCGTCCTTCTTCCCATCCTTCTTCCCGCCCTTCTTGTCGTCCTTCCCGCCGCTCCGGCCGGGGAACAGCTCCACGTCGGCGAGCAGGCGCCCGTCAGGGCTGAGGGCGATGGACCCGCCCGTGAACATGTCGGGAGAGCGGGTCGTGGTCCGCAGCACGGCCGAGTCCGGGAAGTCCGTCACATCCCAGAGGTAGTTCACCCCGACGCCCTGAAGGGCGAGCAGCGTGTCCTTGCCCGCCTTCCGGTAGTCGAACGTGGCCCCCGTCCCGGGGACCGAGGGCAGTACGGCCCGGGCGCCCAAGCGGGCGGGGTTGTCGATGAAGAAGACGTGCACCCCTTTCTCCGTGGCATGGAGCAGCCTGCGGGGCGCTCCCGGATCGAACGTGACCATGCCTGCGGTCAGGCCCTGCGAACCGCCTTGCGCCCCGGGAAGAATCGCCCCGGGCACGACGGTTTCCGCGTAGATCCACGTATGCCATTCGGCCTCGCAGGACCCGGCCACGTACGCGCGCACCGGGTTGAACGCCACCGACGTGATGCCACCGCCGCAGAAGATGGACGAGTCGATCAGCGAGTCCTTCGCCGGGCCCATCCGCCGGGGCGCGGCGGGTGTGTCCAGTCGCCACAGGCCCATGTCCGCCGACGTCCTCTTCGCCACCGGGGCCGCGAGGATGCGACCGTCGGGGTCGAAGGCCACCCGGTGCAGCGGTCGGGGGTTGGCCTGGGCCACGCGGTCGTACTGCTGCCCTTGGAGGGTCGCCACGGCTTTGGGGTGCCGGGGGTCGGCCGTGCTCCAGAGCTTGATGCCGCCGTCCAGGCTCATGCTGGCGAGCAGATCGCGCCGGGGTGACACCGCCAGGGAGTCGACGGTGCCGCGATGCGCCCGCAGCGCGGGCAACGGTGTGGGCGCGGTCCGGTCGGTGATGTCCCAGAGGCGGATCTCACCGTTCGTCAGTCCCGCGTAGAGCGTCTTACCGTCCTGGCCGAGGGCGAGCGCGGGCACGGCGTGCTCCAGCGTGGGCGCGGCGGTCTGCCGGGGGCGCGCGGGGTCCGACAGGTCCCAGATCCGCACCCAGGCGGTGGTCGGCCGCCGATCGTCGTAGGTGACCGCGGCAAGGGTGCGGCCGTCCCGGCTCACGGCGAGCGGGCCGATGCCTTCTGCCGCGATCCTGGCGGAGCCACGCGGAGACCGCACCACGATCGCGTCACCGACGGACAGCGCCAGTACGCGGCCGTCGCCGCTCAGGGCGAGGTCGTAGGCGGGCTCCTCCGCGTTGATCACGCCCGGGGTGGTGACGCTGTTGAAGATCGCGCTGCGGCCGGCGTCCTGGTCGATCCGGTACGACAGCAGGCTGAGCTGCTTGGCCAGGCCCGGCTGTTGGGAGCGCAGTCCTTCGGCCTCGGCGGCGAGGTACCGGGCGAGGTCGCGTTCGGATGCCCGCTCGGCCCGGCGCTGGAAGACGAATGAGCCGTACAGGCCGATTCCGGCGAGCAGGACCAGCGTGGCGAGGACCGCGATCGTCGCTCGAAGCATCCGTACTCCCCGGCGTTCCCTGCGTCGGGACGCCTTGAGGAACTCGGCGTACGGGGAGTCCGGTTCCGCGGCGCTCGTCGGTGCGGACGCGGCCCGCTCGCGTACCGCGGCCAGGCGGTTGCCCCGGTACAGCAGCGAGGCGTCCCGCCCTGACTGGTGCCAGGCGGCGGCGTCCGCGGTGAGCTGCTGACGCGCGCGCAACCAGTCCCGGTCGGCCTCGATCCATTCTCGTAGCCGTGGCCAGGTGTGCAGCAGCGCCTCGTGGCTGACGCGTACGGCGGCCCGGTCGACGGTGAGCAGCCGTGCCCGGGCGAATCGGTCGATCGCCTCCTGGGCCGCGGCGGTGTCGGGCAGGCCGTGCATCAGCGCCGACGGGTCCATCGGCTGCGCGGTGTCGGCCTGGCCGTCGCCCACGCGGACGAGCCGCGGCAGCATCAGCCGGACGGCTTCGCGGCCGGTCGCGTCGAGTGCCTCGTAGGCCGCTTCCGCGGTCTGCGCGACCGCTCCGTCGATGCCGCCGGCGGCCCGGTACTGGGCGACGGTGAGCCGGGTTCCGGTGCCGCGCGCCCATGTGGCCCACAGGACGTGGGACAGCAGCGGGAGTGCGCCGGCCGCGGAGCTCGCGTCGGCGGTCGCGCCGAGTTCGTGCAGGATCACGTCCGCGAGCCCGCCGTCGAGTTCGAGGCGAACGGCCGCCGCCGGGCCCTCGATCGCGGCGCGGAGTTCTGCGGTCGTCATCGGCTCGACGAGGAGCTGGCCTTCTCCCAGCGCGGTGACCAGCTCGGGATGCGAGACGGCCTGCCCGTAGAAGTCGGCACGCAGCGCGAGCACCACCACGGCACCCGGCCCGCCTTCCGCCGCCGGCCGGGTCAGCGCGGTCAGTGCGCGGAGGAAGGCGGTGCGCTCCTGGGCGGTGCAGAGCGTGAAGACCTCCTCCAGCTGGTCGACGACCAGGATCAGGCGTCGCCCGGGCCGGTCCGGCGGTCCCGCCGTCAACCGCTTGGCGAGTCGCACCGGTTCGGCGGGGTCGGTGTCACCGTACGTCCCGCCCGGACCGGCGGCTCCGTCCGTGGCGCGAGCGGTCGCGGGCGCGGCACCGAGCAGGTCGGCCAGCCGTGGGAGCGGGCTGGGGCCGGGAGTGAGCCGGAGGAGGAGCCACGGGGTGGTTCCGAAGAGCTCCCGTTCACGCAGTCGGGCGGTCAGGCCGGCGTTGAGCAGCGAAGACTTCCCCGAGCCGGAGGGGCCTACCAGGATCAGCGGGGTTGATGCGAGGGACCGCGCGAGGTGTTCCATCCGGTCGAGCAGCCGCTCGGTCATGCCCTCGCGCCCGAAGAACAGATCCGTCTCGTCGGCCTTGAAGGCGTCCAGGCCCGGATACGGACAGCGCTCCCGGGCCGTCCCGGCTTCCTCGGGGGGCTCGTCGTGCCGCACCGTCACCGCCGGGTTGGGCGCGAGTACGAGTCCTCCCGAACGGTCTCCCGCCTGCCGCCGGGGCAGCGGCTGCTGCCGGGAGCTCATCTTCCGGAACACTCCGTCGAACACCGCGTCGAGCGTCAGCCGGGGCGCCCCACGCGGATCGCCCTCCGTGAGCAGTTCGATGACCGCTCCGGTGAACGCGGTGTGCCGCGCCTCCGACGGCGCGAGAGCCAGGTGCTCCGCCGCCCCCATCAGATACATCCCGTGCACGGGAGCCAGATCGAGGGAACGGGCGACCGGTGGCCCACCACCGAGCGACGCACGCCCCGAGAAGCAGCAGTCGAGCACGACGACGACGTACGAGGCCCGGCTGGCACCGAGCGCCTGCCGCAGCGAGGCGAACGACAACGCCTGGTGCTCCGCCATTCCGGGTGTCAGCCGGTCGGTACCGCGCGCCGCCAGATGGAGCTCGCCCTCGGGACCGAGCAGGCCGTGGCCGATGAACCACACGAGCAGCACGTCTTGTGACCGCTGGGCCTCATCGACGATCGCCCGTGCCATGGTCCGGGCATCGGCCGGATCCAGGAGCAGGCGCACATTGCCGGCCCGCACCCCGCAGCGTTCGACCAACGCCTTCCGCAGGTCGTGGGCCGACGTCGCGACGGAGGGCACGGAGGACAGCAGTGGGCCGTCGTGGTGAGCGGTGGCGATCAACAGGACCCGTACGCCCGGCCCCGTCAGACCTGTCACGGCAGCTCCCGGGGACCGGCCCCGTCCTGTGGCTGCCCTATCAGTCCGATGATTTCCTCGACCTGTCGCCGCACCGCCTCCGCGTCGAGGCCGGCCACCCGCCGCGCGGTGACTTCGGCCGAACCGCGGCCCCGTACCGTCACTTTGACGCGCACGTCGCCCCGTCGCGTCCGGAGCCAGGCGACCACCCCGGTCGCGAACGCCGTCGCGGCTCCCGCCGGCCCCACCGCTACGGCCAACGCGTCCAGGGTCGGCCCCAGCGCGCCGGGGCGAGGGGGCGACTCCACGCCCTCGACACGCCCCCGCAGTCCGTCCGCCCCGGCTAACCACGACCGCAGGTCACGGAGAGCGTCGTCGCCCGGGCCTGCCCCCTCCACACGCACCTCGATGTCCATTGCTCCCCCGTCGTCGCCGACCACAAGACATGCGAACTGCCGTATCGAGGCTAGCGACCCGCTCCACGGGTGAACAGATCGAAAGCCGGCCGGACCGACCCGGACGGACGGCTTCGACGGGACGGCCCCCGCCCCCCCTAGAACAGCGTCTCCTCCCGCCCCGACTCCCCCGATTCGAAGGCGAGGAGGCGCTTCTTGCGGGTCAGGCCGCCGCCGTAGCCGGTGAGGGAGCCGCCGGAGCCGATGACCCGGTGGCAGGGGACGATGATCGAGACCGGGTTCTTGCCGTTGGCGAGGCCGACCGCGCGGGAGGCTCCGGGGTTACCGAGGGCCTCGGCGAGTTCGCCGTACGTCCGGGTCTCGCCGTACGGGATGAGGCGGAGCTGTTCCCAGACGCGGAGCTGGAACGGGGTGCCGATGAGGTGCAGTTCCAGGTCGAAGTCGGTGAGCTCGCCGGCGAAGTAGGCGTCGAGCTGGCGGACGGTCTCGGTGAAGGGGCGGGGGTCGGGGGTGCCGAAGGACTCCTCGGGCGGGCGGTGGCGCTGGTCGGTCATGTGGACGCGGCTGAGCACGCCGTCGACGGCGACCAGGGTCAGGGCGTCGTAGGGGCTGTCCACGACGGTGTGCTGGACGGTGGGCATGACGGGCTTTCCTTAGGCGGGGAGGTGGTTGATCGGATGGCTGTCGGTGGCCCAGAGGTACTGGACGGCGTAGGCCCGCCAGGGGCGCCAGGCGGCGGCGCGGGCGGTGAGCGCGGCGGGGGTGGCGGGCAGGCCGAGGCTCTGGGCGGCGCGGCGGACGCCGAGGTCGCCGGGGAGGAAGGCGTCGGGGTCGCCGAGCGCCCGCATGGCGATGACCTCGGTGGTCCAGGGTCCGAAGCCGGGGAGGGCGAGGAGCCGGGCGCGGGCCTCCGTCCAGTCGCTCTCGGGGCCGAGGGAGAGGGCTCCCGCGGCGAGCGCCTCGACCAGGGCGAGCAGGGTGGCGCGGCGGCTGCGGGGCAGCGCGAGGGTCTCGGGGTCGAGTCCGGCGAGCACCTCGGGGGTCGGGAAGAGGCGGGTGAGGCCGCCCTCCGGGTCGTCGACCGGGACGCCGTGCGCGGTGACCAGGCGGGCGGCGTGGGTGCGGGCGGCGGCGGTGGACACCTGCTGGCCGAGCACGGCCCGGACGGCGAACTCGGCGGCGTCCACGGTACGCGGGACCCGGCGGCCGGGCGCCGCGTCGACCAGGGGCGCGAGCAGCGGGTCGGCGCGCAGCCGCTCGTCGACGGCGACGGGGTCGGCGTCGAGGTCGAGCAGCCTCCGGCAGCGGCTGATGGCGTGGGTGAGGTCGCGCGGGTCGGTGAGGGAGAGCCGGCACCGCACGTGGCCGGCGCGAGGCGCGAGGGCGACGATGCCGTGCCCGTACGGGAGGGCGAGGGTCCTGCGGTAGGCGCCGTCGCGCCATTCCTCGACGCCGGGGACGGCGGTCGCGGCGAGGTGGCCGAAGAGGTTGGAGGGCTCCAGCGGGGCGCGGAACGGCAGCCGGAGGGTGAGCACCGTGCCGGGAGAGGCGGTGGGGGCGGTGGGGGCGGAGGGTGTGGTCGGGGCGGTCGGGGCCGCGGGGGCGGCGCGGGCGCGCAGGTCGCCGGGGGTGAGGGCAAAGACCTCGCGGACGGTGTCGTTGAAGGTGCGGACGGAGGAGAAGCCGGCCGCGAAGGCGATCTCGGCCATCGGCAGCGCGGTGCTCTCGATGAGCAGCCGGGCGGTCTGGGCGCGCTGGGCGCGGGCGAGGGCGAGCGGCCCGGCGCCGAGTTCGGCGAGGAGCTGGCGTTCGATCTGGCGGGCGGAGTAGCCGAGCCGGGCGGCGAGCCCGGGGACGCCCTCGCGGTCCACGACGCCGTCGCGGATCAGCCGCACGGCGCGGGCGACGGCGTCGGCGCGGGCGTCCCACTCGGGCGAGCCGGGGCTGGTGTCGGGGCGGCAGCGCTTGCAGGCGCGGAAACCGGCCCGCTGGCAGGAGGCGGCGCTGGGGTGGAACTCCATGTTCTCGGCCTTGGGCGGGACGGCCGGGCAGCTGGGGCGGCAGTAGATCCGAGTCGTGCGGACCGCGGTGAAGAAGACGCCGTCGAAGCGGGCGTCCTTCGAACGGACGGCCCGCACGCAGCGCTCGGTGTCGGTGTGCATGGTTCAAGGATCGGTCACCGGAGGCGGCCGGGCTGGCGGAAAAACGACATCAACGTCCGGCGGCGTCGGCCTCGGCGAGGGCCGTGACGAAGACCTCGTAGGCGTCCTCGTCGTAGAGCACGAAGCGGACCTCGCGGACCGGCGGGGCGGTCTCGACGCCGCCGGTACCGGCAGCGCCGGCTCCGGCCTCGCGGACGGCGCGGATCGCGAGGCGCGCGGCGTCGGCCATGGGCCAGCCGTAGATGCCGGTGGAGACGGCCGGGAAGGCGATCGTCTCGGCGCCGAGTCCGGCGGCGACCCGGAGGGCTTCGGTGTAGCAGGAGGTGAGCAGCGCCGAGCGGTCCTCCGCCCTGTCGTACACGGGTCCGACGGTGTGGACGACCCAGCGGGCGGCCAGGTTCCCCGCGGTGGTGGCGACGGCGCGGCCGGTGGGCAGGCCGCGGCCGTAGTGGCCGGCGCGCAGGGCGCGGCAGTCGGCGAGGATGGCGGGGCCGCCCGCGCGGTGGATGGCGCCGTCGACTCCGCCGCCGCCGAGCAGCGAGGAGTTGGCCGCGTTGACGATGACGTCGGCGTGCTGGTGGGTGATGTCACCGAGGACGAGGAGGATGCGGGGACGGCTGCTCATGTCCCCATCCTCGCGCCGCCCGGCCCCTTCCCGCGCGGGGTTTTATCGGACAGGTGCGCGCAGGCGGCGCCAGACCGACTTGGCGGCGTTGTGCCCGGACATGCCGTGGACGCCGGGGCCGGGCGGGGTGGCGGAGGAGCAGAGGAAGACCGCCGGGTGCGGGGTGTTGTAGGGGTGGAGCGACAGCTTGGGGCGCAACACCAGCTGGAGGCCGCGGGCGGCGCCGCAGGCGATGTCGCCGCCGATGTAGTTGGCGTTGCGCTCGGCGAGCTCGGGCGGGCCCGCGGTGGCGCGGGCGAGGACGAGGTCGCGGAAGCCGGGGGCGAAGCGCTCGATCTGCCGCTCGATGGCGTCGGTGAGGTCGCCCCGCCAGCCGTTGGGGACGTGGCCGTAGACCCAGAAGACGTGCTTGCCGTCGGGGGCGCGGCCGGGGTCGACGAGGGTGGGCTGGGCGGCGATGAGGAAGGGGGTGTCGGGGGCGGTGCCGGAGGACGCCTGGTTCAGGGCGGTGCCGATCTCCCCGGCGGTGGGGCCGATCTGGACGGTGCCCGCGCGGCGGGCCTCGGCGGCGGTCCAGGGCACGGGGCCCGACAGCGCGTAGTCGATCTTGAAGGCGCTGGCGCCGTAGCGGTAGGAGTCGTAGTGGCCGCCGAGTCCGGCGATCCGGGCCAGCGCGGTGGGCGAGGTGTCGAAGACGTACGCCCGCGCGGGCGGCAGGTCGTCGAGCCGCTTGACCTCGTAGTCGGTGTGGACGGTGCCGCCGAGCTCCGTGAGGTACGAGGTGAGGGCGTCGGAGATGGACTGGGAGCCGCCCCTGGGGATCGGCCAGCCGCCCGCGTGCGCGGCGAGCGCGAAGACGAGGCCCACGGCGCCGGTGGCGATGCCGCCGAGCGGGGCGATGACGTGGCCGACCAGACCGGCGAAGAGGGCGGGCGCCTTCTCGTCGCGGAAGCGGCGCAGCAGCCAGGTGGACGGCGGGAGCCCGGCGAGGCCGAAGCGGGCGAGGGTGACCGGGTCGCGGGGCAGCGCGGTGAGCGGGAGCCGCATGAAGTCCCCGGCGAGGGTGTCCCACTTGCCGAGGAAGGGCGCGACGAGCCGCCGGTAGGCGCCCGCGTCGCGGGGGCCGAAGGAGGCGGCGGTCTCGGCGACCGAGCGGGAGAGGACGGCCGCGGTGCCGTCGTCCCAGGGGTGGGCCATCGGGAGCTCGGGGTGCAGCCACTCCAGGCCGTGCCGGGCCAGCGGCATCGTCTTGAAGACCGGCGACCCGGCGCCCAGCGGGTGGACCGCCGAGCACGGGTCGTGGCGGAAGCCGGGGAGGGTGAGCTCCTCGGTGCGGGCGCCGCCGCCGACGGTGGACTTCGCCTCGAAGACCGCGACGGAGAAGCCGCGCCGGGCCAGCTCCACGGCGGCGGTCAGTCCGTTGGGTCCCGCCCCCACGACGACGGCATCGAGCATCGACGGCACCTTCGGACTCCTTCGTCAGCCGATGGCCAGGGGCCAGGGATTCCAGCATAGGCCGGGCCCCGCAAGGGACTTACGGGGCCCCGAGCAGCGCCCGGACGCGCTCCGCGGTGGCCGCGTCGCGGGCGGCGGTGAACGGCAGCGCGTTGCCCCCGGTGACGCGGAAGCGCTCGCCGGTGAGGGTCAGGTCGGTGCCGCCTGCCTCCTCGACCAGGAGCAGTCCGGCGGCGTGGTCCCAGGCGTACTCCCAGGAGAAGGCGACGGCGTCGAGCTCGCCCTTGGCGACCGCCAGGTACTCCAGGCCGGCGGAGCCGCAGGGGCGGGGGCGGACGCCTTCGGTGCGCAGGCCGAGCAGGGCGCGCTTCTGGTCCGGGGTGGTGTAGTCGGGGTGCGAGGTGGCGACGGCCAGGTCGGCTCCCGGGGCGGGCGCCCCCGACCGTATGACCCGCCCGTCGACGGTGGCGCCGCGGCCCCGCACCGCGACGACCAGCTCCTCCAGGGCGGGGGCGTAGGTCCAGGAGGCGAGGAGCTCGCCGCGCACGGCCAGGGCGACCAGGGTGCAGAAGCCGACCTCGCCGCTCACGAACTGGCGGGTGCCGTCGACCGGGTCGACGATCCAGACCGGGGCGTCGCCGCCGAGCGCGTCGTACACCGAGGGGTCGGCGTGCACGGCCTCCTCGCCGACGACGACGGAGCCGGGCAGCAGGGCGGTGAGCGAGGCGGTCAGATGGGCCTCGGCGGCCCGGTCGGCGACGGTGACCAGGTCGTGCGGGCCGTTCTTCTCGACGATCTCCTCGGCGCCGAGCCGGCGGAAGCGCGGCATGATCTCGACGGCGGCGGCCTTGCGGACGGCCTCCTCCACCTCGGTCGTCCCCCCGGCGAGGACGTGCTCCAGGAACGCTGCGGCTGTGGTCTGGTCGTCTCGGCTCATGTGACCAGCCAAACACACCGCGCTGACATTCCGGAGACCCCGTGACGACCTGGGGGCGTCCCGGTGGCGACCTGGGGACGACCTGGGGACGGCCGGGGGGACGGTCCGGGGGGCGACCGCCTGTGGACAACCGGCGGGCCTCCGCCGCTCCGCGAGTACGCTTTGATCGAGTTCACCCCTTTGTCTCCTTCTCTGCAGGTCCATCCCCTGCAGGCCCATCCCCGGGGAGGGTCCCGTGCACGGCGAGTACAAGGTTCCGGGCGGCAAGCTGGTCGTCGTCGACCTCGACGTGGAGGACGGCGCGCTGCGCCGGGTCCGGGTCGCGGGCGACTTCTTCCTGGAGCCCGACGAGGCGATCCTGGCGATCGACGGGGCGCTGGAGGGCGCTCCGGCGGACACCGACGCGGCCGGTCTGGCCGCCCGGATCGACGCGGCGCTGCCGCCGGGCACCCAGATGTACGGGCTGACCACGGAGGGTGTCGGCGTGGCGGTCCGCCGCGCCCTGGCGCACGCCACCGACTGGACCGACTACGACTGGCAGCTCGTCCACGAGGCGCCGCAGTCCCCGGCGCTGCACATGGCGCTGGACGAGGTGCTGACCGCCGAGGTCGCGGCGGGGCGCCGGCCGCCGACGCTGCGGGTCTGGGAGTGGGGCGCGCCCGCCGTCGTGATCGGCAGCTTCCAGTCGCTGCGCAACGAGGTGGACCCGGAGGCGGCGGAGCGGCACGGCATCGGGGTGGTGCGCCGGATCAGCGGCGGCGGGGCGATGTTCATCGAGCCGGGCAACACCATCACGTACTCGCTGTCGGTCCCGGACGCCCTGGTGCAGGGCCTGTCCTTCACCGACAGCTACGCGTATCTGGACGACTGGGTGCTGGGCGCGCTCGGCGACATGGGCGTGCGGGCCTGGTACCAGCCGCTCAACGACATCGCGACCGAGGCCGGCAAGATCGCGGGCGCCGCGCAGAAGCGGATGGCCTCCGGGGACGGCGCGGTGCTGCACCACGTGACCATGGCGTACGACATCGACGCCGACAAGATGACCGAGGTGCTGCGCATCGGCCGGGAGAAGCTCTCCGACAAGGGCACCAAGAGCGCGAAGAAGCGGGTGGACCCGCTGCGCCGCCAGACCGGGCTGCCCCGGGAGGCGGTCATCGAGCGGATGATCGCCTCCTTCCGCTCCCGCTACGGCCTGTCCGAGGGCCGGGTCACGGAGGAGGAGATGGCCCGGGCGAAGGAGCTCGCGGAGACGAAGTTCGCGACTCCGGAGTGGACCGCCCGGGTCCCCTGAGCGTCCTGGGCGCCTTGGGCGCCCCGGGACGGGATCAGGTGCGGGCCACCAGGATGAACTCGTTGTACGGGAACGCCTTGCCGACCGCGCGGGAGAAGGGGAACGAGTAGGTCCGGTCGACCGTCAGACCGAGCTTCTCCGCGTGGCCGCGCAGGCCGTCGAAGTCGACGAAGCGGACGTGCGTGGCGTCCGTCTTGTAGCCGGCCTCCTGGGGACAGATCAGCACGACCTGGCCGCCCGGCTTCACCAGCGACAGGTACTGCTCCAGGACCGAGTTCCCCAGCGCCTCGTCCATGTGCTCCAGGACATGCGCGCACAGCAGGCTGTCGAACGAGCCGGGGCCGCAGTCCGGGGCGGCGGCGAGCTCGTCGGGCGTGTACGCGGTCAGGCCCCGCTCACGGCAGACGGCGACCGAGTCGGCGTTGTGGTCGACACCGACGCTGTCGGGGCCGCAGTTCAGCAGGTTGCGGCCCAGGCCGCAGCCCACGTCCAGCACCCGGCCGAGGCCCAGTCTCTTCAGATTCCACCGGTACGGCGCCTGCGTCGGCAACAGCCGCTTGATGCCCGAGGTCTCGAGCCGCGCGAGGCGCTGGGTGTAGTCGGAGGACTCCGTGCCGGACATTGATGACCGCCTTCGTTGCGTCGTGTGGACGCATAACGACACCGTGGGAAATGAGTCACGACGGCGGCTGCGGGTCCGGAGCCGGGTACGGCTCGGACCGGGGCACGCCCAACCGTGTCTCGGTAAAGGGGAGGCTATGACACCGAGGAGGCCCCGGTCCAGGGTTCTCGGACACCTCGTCACATGTCAGAGGCATCCCGCGCCCGGCGGGGCAGCTCGACGCGGACGGTGAGGCCGCCGCCGGGGCGGGGCACGGCGGTGATCTCGCCGCCGTGGTTGGCGGTGATCGCGCGGACCACGGCGAGTCCGAGACCGCTGCCCTCCGCCCGGCGCCCCGCTCCCCGCCGGAACGGCTCGAAGAGCTCGGGCAGCTCCGCCGGGTCCACGACCGGCCCGGTGTTGCCTACCTCCAGGAAGGACCGGTCGCCCGCGGTGCCGGTGGTGAGCGTCGCGGTGCCGTCCGGCCGGTTGTGCCGGACCGCGTTGGCCAGCAGGTTCAGGGCGACCTGGCGCAGCAGCGCGGGTTCGCCGGTGACCGGCGCGGGCGCGGCGGCGGCGTCGATCCGCACCCCTGCCGTACGGGCCTCCCCGGCGAGGTCGGCGAGCGCCGCGTCGGCCGCGTCCGCGAGGTCGGCCGGCTGCCGGGCCGGCGGCTCGCTCTCGCCCCGCGCCAGCGTGAGCAGCGCCGCGATCAGGCGCTCGGTGCGCGCGTTGGCGTCGAGGGCGCGACGCAGGTCGGGGCGGAGGTCGGCGGGGACCCGGCCCTGGGCCAGCGGGATCTCCAGGGCGGTGCGCTGGAGGGTCAGCGGGGTGCGCAGCTCGTGGGAGGCGTGGGCGGTGAAGCGGCGCTGGGCGGTGAAGCTGCGGTCCAGGCGGTCGAGCATCGCGTCGAAGGTGTCGCCGAGCTCCCGTACCTCGTCGTGCGGGCCGGTGAGGGCGAGCCGCTCGTCGAGGGCGCTGCCCGCGCCGATCCGCCGGGCGGCGGCGGTGACCCGGTGCAGCCGGGCCAGCGACCGGCGCCCGGCCCACCAGGCGAGCAGCGCGGCGAGCGCGGTGAAGACGAGGAGCAGCAGCAGCGAGCGGCCGAGGAGCTCGCCGAGGACGCTGCGCTGGAACTCCTGGAAGCCCTCGGCGGCGGTCGCGGGGGTGAGGGTCCGGGCGGGGACCGGGGGTGGGGTGGTGGTGTCCGGGGCGGGCATCTCGGCGGGGACGGTGTCGACCGCGGGGACCACCAGGTAGCGGTTGTCCTCGATGAGCTGCCGGGAGCTCAGCCAGTTGAGGACGAGCAGTCCGCAGCCGAGGAGCGCGAAGACCACGGTGGTGACCAGTGTCAGGCGCGCGCGCAGCGGCAGCCGGGGGCGGGTGGAGCGGTGGCCGGTGCGGGCGCCGGTGCGGGGGCCGGTCACAGCCGGTATCCGAAGCCGGGCTCGTGGGTGATCAGCGGCGGGTCGCCGAGTTTGCGGCGCAGGGAGTGGACGGTGACCCGGACGGCGGTGGTGGCCGGGTCGAGCGCCGGGTCCCACAGGCAGGCGCGCAGCTCCTCGGTGCTGACGGGGGCGCCGTCCGCGGCCAGCAGCAGCTCCAGCACGCCGAGCTCGCGGGGGGTCAGCCGCAGCGGCCGGCCGTCGCGTTCGGCGGCGCGCCGCGCGGTGTCGAGGCTCAGTCCGCGCCGGCTCAGCACGGTGGGGAGGCCGCCGCCCGGGGTGCGGCGGCCGAGCGCGCGGAGCCGGGCGACCAGCTCCAGGTACGAGAAGGGCTTGCTCATGTAGTCGTCGGCGCCCTGGCCGAGGCCGTCGACCAGGTCGGACAGGGAGCCGGCGGCGGTGAGCATGAGGATCCTGGCCGGGTAACCGGCGGTGGTCAGCGCCCGGCACACGGCGTCGCCGCTCAGCCCCGGCAGGTCCCGGTCGAGCACGAGGACGTCGTACGCGTGGGCCGCGGTGAGCTCCAGCGCGCGGACGCCGTCGTGGGCGACCTCGGGGACCATGCCCTCGCCGCGCAGTCCGTCGGCCAGCATGGCCGCCAGCTCCGGCTCGTCCTCGACGATGAGCACCCGCATCCGTCCCACTCCCTCCGGCGCCCGCGCGCGCCGTCGCCGTCGCGGTCCTCGTCGCCGCATGTCAAGGATGCCCCGGCCGCCGTTAGCCACCGGTTAGGCGCACGCTCACGGGTGGCTCACCGGGCCCTCCGTAGAACTGCGGACGTCACACGAGACGACCGGCAGGGAGAGGCCCATGCGCGAGAAGACACGACGGATGCTGCTGGCGGGGGCGGCCGTCGCGGCCGTACTGGCCGTGGGCGGCTGCTCGTCCGCCGAGGACACGGCGCCGCGGGTGGCCGGGGCCGAGGGCGGCGGCGCGAAGAAGGAGCCGCAGGACGACGACGCGGTCCGCAGGGCCTGGGTGGACTGTATGCACGCCCAGGGGCAGAACGGGGTCACCCAGGACAAGGAGGGCAACATCGCCATCCCGGCGGCCGGTACCGACGGCGGGTCGTTGGAGGGGTACGAGACCGCCGCGAAGACGTGCGACGCCAAGGTCCCCGGCATCCACCAGGTCAAGGCGAAGAACAACGCGAAGTTCGTGGAGATGGCCCGCGCCTTCGTCGCCTGCGCGCGGAAGAACGGCTATCCGGACCTGCCCGACCCCGAGCCGCAGACGGGCATCCTGGTGATCCCCACGGCCGCCTTCGACGGGGCCAAGTGGGACGCCATCCAGCCCGCCTGCTCCAAGCTGCCCATGCCCGGCTACCGGATCGGGCCGTGACCATGACCGAGACACGCGAGGTACGGCGCCGCGGGCGCCGCCGGATCGTCCTCCCGCTCGCCCTGGTCGCCGTCCTCGGCGGCTCCGGCGCGCTGGCCGTGGCCCGCCCCTGGGAGGCGCCCGGCACCGCCGACGCGCGGCCCGTCGTCGAGCACGGCACGGTGGTCGTGGAGAAGGGCTCGCTGTCCAGCGGGATCCAGGTCGCGGGCGCGCTCTCCTTCGACGCGCCCACGTCGGTCGTCGCCGCCGGGCAGGGCACGCTGACGGCCCTGCCGTCCGTCGGCGCCGTCGTCCGGGCCGGTCAGCGGCTGTACGAGGTCGACGGGCGGCCGGTGGTCCTGATGACGGGCAAGCGTCCGCTCTGGCGCGATCTCGGGCCAGGGGTCCCGGACGGGCCGGACGTGGAGCAGCTCAAGCGCAATCTGCTGCGCCTCGGCCACGCCGAGGGGCTCGGTCTGAGCGTGGACGGGAAGTTCACCAAGGCCACGGCGGTCGCGGTGAAGCGCTGGCAGAAGGCGCTCGGCGCCCGCCAGACCGGGACGGTCGGCCGCGCCGAGGTCGTCATGCTGCCGCAGGGCTCGGTCCGGGTGGAGCGGGTCTCGGCCCAGCTCGGCTCGGCTGTCGGTACGGGCCCGGTGCTGACGGTCACCGACACGGCCCTGGTCGCGGTGGTGCGGCCGGCCGAGAACCAGCTCTCCCGGTTCAAGCCGAACGCGCGGGTGAAGGTGCGGCTGGCCGACGGGGGCACGGTCGAGGGCCGGATCCGCTCCCTGATCCGCGGCGGCGCCGGGGGCGGCGCGGACGGCGGGGAGGGCGGTTCCGGCGGCGGCGCGGAGAAGACCACCGTCACCGTCGCCCTGGACGACCAGGGCAAGGCCCGGCAGGCCGGTCCCTCCAGCGTGACCGTCACGATCGTCGGCGACACCGCGCGGGACGCCCTGATCGTCCCCGTCACCGCGCTCCTCGCGCTGGACGGCGGCGGCTACGGCGTACGGGTCGAGCGGGACGGCGCGGCGGCACGGCTCGTCCCGGTCCGGCTGGGGCTGGTCGCCGACGCGAAGGCGCAGATCGACGGGGACGTGCGCGCGGGCGACCGGGTGGTGGTGCCGCAGTGACGACGCCCAGGCCCCCGGCCACGCCTGCCACGCCTGTCGCCCCGGCCTCCCCCACCACCCCGGCCACCCCGGGCCCCGCCACCCCGGCCGCCCCCGCCGTCTCGGCCTCTCCGACCGACCGCCCGGCCCCCGCCCCGGTCCTGGAGCTCACCGGTGTCGTCAAGGAGTACCCCGGGGAGCCGCCGCTGCGGATCCTGCACTGCATCGACCTGACCGTGGCGGCCGGGGAGCTGCTCGCCGTCGTCGGGCCCTCGGGGTCCGGCAAGTCGACCCTGCTGGCGCTGCTCGGCTCGCTCGACCGGCCCACCGCCGGGCGGCTGCGGTTCGAGGGGCGCGATCTGGACGGGCTCCCGGACCGCGAGCTGGCCGCGCTGCGGGCCCGTCGGATCGGCTTCGTCTTCCAGCAGTTCTTCCTGCTGGCCGGGCTGAGCACGGTGGAGAACGTGGCCACCGGGCTGCTCTACAGCGGCGTGCCCGCCGCGCGCCGCCGCGCCGCCGCCGTGGAGGCGCTGCGCGAGGTGGGGCTCGGGCACCGGCTGGACCACCGCCCCGACCAGCTGTCCGGCGGCGAGAAGCAGCGGGTGGCGATCGCCCGCGCGCTCGTCGGGCGGCCGGCCCTGCTGCTGGCCGACGAGCCCACCGGCGCGCTGGACAGCGTCTCCGGCGCGGCCGTCGTCGGGCTGCTGCGGGAGCTGAACGAGCGGGGCACGACCGTCGTCGTGATCACCCACGACCGCGAGCTGGCCGCCTCCTTCCCCCGGCGCGTCGGCATCCACGACGGCCGCGTCGACTTCGACGAACGCGGCCCCCACCCGGCAGGAGCCCCCCAGTGACGCGAGCACCGCGCCGCACCCGGCTGCGCCCGGCGGACCTGCTCCGTCTGGGCACGATCGGCCCGCGCACCCGCAGGACCCGGTCCGCGCTGTCGGCGCTCGGCATCGCGCTGGGCATCGCCGCCGTCATCGCGGTGACCGGGATCTCCCTGTCCAACCAGGCGCATCTGCTGGCGCGCCTGGACGCGCTGGGCTCGAACCTGATCACCGTGGGCCCCGGCAAGGACGCCGAGCAGCGCCCGGTGCCGCTGCCGGCCACCGCGGAGAAGATGCTCGCGGACATCGGCCCGGTCCAGCGGGTGACCGCGACCGGGGCCACCGAGGCCGGGGTGTACCGCAACGACCTGGTGCCCAAGCAGCAGACGGGCAGCCTGACGGTGCTGGCGGCCCGGCTCGACCTGCTGGAGGTGCTGCGCGCCCGGATGGCGAGCGGGCGCTGGCTGGACCGGGCGAGCGAACGGCTCCCGGTGACCGTGCTCGGCGACGTGGCCGCGAGCCGCCTCGGGGTCACCGCCCCGGGCGAGCGGGTCTGGCTGGGCGGCGAGTGGTACGTGGTCTCCGGGATCCTGGCGCCGAACGAGCTGGCGCCCGAGCTGGGCACCGCCGCGCTCGTCGGCTGGCCGCGGGCGACGGCCCGGCTCGGCGCGGACGGCACGGCCGCCACGGTCTATCTGCGCGCGCACCCGGAGCGGGTGCCCGACGTGCAGGCGGTGGCCGGGGCGACCGCCAATCCGGCGAGCCCGAGCGGGGTGGCCGTCAGCCGCCCGTCCGACCTGCTGGCGGCGCGCGACGAGGCGGAGGACGCGCTCACCGGACTGGTGCTGTCGCTGGCCGCGGTCGCGCTGCTGGTGGGCGGGGTCGGCATCGCCAACACGATGGTGGTGGGGGTGATGGAGCGCCGGGGCGAGATCGGGCTGCGCCGGGCGCTGGGCGCGCGGGGCGGGCAGATCGCCGTCCAGTTCCTGCTGGAGGCGGTGCTGATGGGCTTCGTGGGCGGGGTCGCCGGGCTGGTGCTGGGCGGGCTCACGGTCTACGGCTACGCGTTCGCCCAGGGCTGGCCGGCGGCCGTGCCGCTCTCCCTGGTGGCGGCGGGCCCGGCGGTGTCGGTGCTGGTCGCCGCGCTCGCCGGGATCTATCCGGCGCTGCGCGCGGCCCGCTCCTCCCCCACGGACGCCCTGCGCTCGGCCTGAGAGCCGAAGGCCGAGGACCGACGGCCGACGGCCACGTGTACGAGGGCCCCTGCCGGCGCGCGCCGGCAGGGGCCCTCGTACAAGGTGCGTGCGTCAGCTCACGGGCTGCTGCTGGGTGACGCAGTGGATGCCGCCGCCGCCGGTGCCGAGGCGGTCGATGTTGAGCTGCTCGATCACCCGGCCCGGGTAGAGCCGGGCGAGGGTGGCCTTGGCGGCGGTGTCGGCGGCGGTGTCGCCGAACTGCCCGGAGATGATCGCGCCGTTGCAGACGTAGTAGTTGGCGTAGGAGGCGAGGAAGTCGGCGTTGGTGGAGCGGATCTTGTAGTAGTCGGGGCCCTGGAGCTTGTTGGCGGCCATGGCGGTGCCGGTCGCGGTGGTGGCCGCGGACAGCACCGCGTACTGCTGGCGGGCGTCCTTGGCGTAGACGTCGTTGTCGGTGGAGAGCGGCATCTGCACCAGCGCCTTGCCGGGGGCGAGGAAGCGCGAGGTGGCGTCGACGTGGTCGTCGGTGATGTCCTGGTTGCGGACGCCGTCGAACCAGATGACCTTGGAGGCGCCGTAGGCGGCGCACATCGCCGCCTCGATCTGGCGCTCCGTCATGCCGGGGTTGCGGTTGTTGTTGACGAGGCTGCTGCGGGTGGCCATCAGGGTGCCGGCGCCGTCCTGTTCGATGGCCCCGCCCTCGCCGATGAGCCCGGCGGAGGTGTACGGGACGCCGACGTAGGCGGCGATCCGGCCCGCGACCAGGTTGTCCTTGGCGTGGGTCTGCCGGTTGCCCCAGCCGTTGAAGTTGAGGCCGATCGCGTCGAGGCCGCCGGCCCCGTTGGTGCGGAAGACCGGGCCGGTGTCGCGCATCCAGCAGTCGTCGACGGGGATCGTGCTGATCACGGTGACCGTGGAGCCGCACAGCGAGCGGGCCTTGGCGGCGCTGCCCGAGTTGGCGCACATGATCACCGGCTCGTACTTGGCGATGGTGCGGGCGATGAGGGCGATGTCCGCCTGCACCCCGCTCAGCTTGTTGCCCCAGATCGAGGTGGAGTCCGGGAAGGCCATCCAGGTGCGGGTGTGCCGGACGTCCTCGATCGGTACGGAGAATCCGCCGGCCGCGGCGCTCCGGCCCACCAGCGACCGGACGGCCGCCTGGGCCTCCGTGGCCGCCAGGGCGGTGCCGACGGCCGCGATTCCGGCGGCCTTCAGGAACCGGCGTCTGCCCAGACCCCCGCCGCCCTGTGCGCGCTCCGCGTGCTCGTTCATTGCTGCCTCCAGCTCTCAACTCCCCACGGAACACCCGTGGTTGATTCGGAAACGTAGAACTGACCGAGCGCTCGGTCAATATTTTCGGCCAGGATTGTGGCGGCTGGTTAGATAGAGGCCATGGCCGCACCCGCGAAGGACTCCCGGACCACCAGCGCCGCCCCGCCCGCGAAGCCGCCGGCCCCCCGGTCCCGGGCGTCGGCGAAGGGCGAGCAGACCCGCGCGCGCCTGATCGCGGCCGCCCGGACGCTGCTCGCCGGTGAGCAGGGCGAACGGTTCACCACCCGCAACGTGGCCGCGCTCTGCGGGGTCTCGCACGGGATGTGCCACTACCACTTCCAGGACCGCACCGACCTCGTGCTGGCCGTCGTCGACGACATCCGCCCCGAGTGGATCCTGCCGCTGGAGGAGGCGGTCGCCGCCCCCGGCACCTTCGCCGAGCGCGCCGAGCGCGTCCTCGTCCTGCTCGACGGGCCCGAGAGCCCCGACCTCGCCCACCTCCACTCCGCGCTGCACTGGCACGCCCTCAACGACGAGCGGGTACGGGAGTCCCTGGAGGCGGAGTACCGGCGCTGGCGCGCCTGTTTCGTCGCCCTGTTCCAGGTGCTGGCCGACGAGCGCGGCGGCGGGATAGACCCGCGCCCGCTCGGCGAGGCGGTCGCCGCCGCCGTGGACGGACTCGCCGCGGTCGCCTCGCTGGACCCCGGGCTCGACGGCGGAGCGGTACTGCGGACCCTCGTCGGCACGCTCGCGGCCGGGGCCTGAACCGCGCCCGGCGTCCGAACCGGCCTTAGCCCGGACCTGAGCCCGGACCGGCCGGTGCCCGGACCGGCCGCGCCGCCGCCCTAGGGCAGCCCCTACAGCGCCCGGCGGGCCGCCGCGATCCGTTCCGGGTCCCAGCCCGGCCGGGGCACCGACTCCAGCAGCAGCCGGGTGTACGGGTGCTCCGGCGCCGCGAGCACCTCGGCGGTGCGGCCCGCCTCCACGACGGCGCCGTGCCGCATCACGATGACCTCGTCGGTGACGCACCGCACCACGCCGAGGTCGTGGGTGATGAACAGATAGCCGACCGAGGTCTCCTCGCGGATGTCGGCCAGCAGGTTGAGGATCTGCGCCTGCACCGACACGTCCAGCGCCGCGACCGCCTCGTCCAGCACCAGCACGGCCGGCTCCACGGCCAGCGCCCGCGCGATGGCCACCCGCTGCCGCTGCCCGCCGGAGAGGTGCCTCGGCAGGGCGTCGGCGGCCCGGGTCCCCAGGCCGACCTGGTCGAGCAGTTCCCGCACCCGCCTGGCGTGGTCGCGCTCCGGGAAGTGCAGCTTCAGCGTCTCGCGCAGCGCCGCCTCCACGCTGGTGCGCGGATCGAGCGAGGAGTACGGGTCCTGGAAGACCATCTGGACCTCGCGGGCCCGCGCCAGCCGCCCGGCCCGGCCGCGCGCCCGCTCGGTCCTGGACCGGCCGAGGACATGGACCTCGCCCTCGTCCGCGTACTCCAGGCCGACGACGATCCGCGCCGTGGTGGTCTTGCCGGAGCCCGACTCCCCCACGATGCCCAGCGATCCGCCGCGCGGCAGGACGAACGACACGTCGTCCACCGCCCGGACGGCTCCGTAGCTGCGGCGCAGCCCCTCGACGACCAGCACGTGCTCGGCGTTCTCAGACATCCGCGGCGCTCCCTTCGAGCCGGTCGCTGTGGTGGCAGGCGGCCCGGTGGCCGGGCCGGCCGGGGGCGCCGAGCATCTCGGGCGCCCGCAGGTCGCACGCCTCCGTGGCCAGCGGGCAGCGGGCGGCGAAGGCGCAGCCGGACAGCTCGGTCCGCAGGTCCGGGGGCTGCCCCTCGATGGCGGCGAGCCGGCCGCCGCCGCCCTCCATCCGGGGTGTGGAGGCCAGCAGCGCCGCCGTGTACGGGTGCCGGGGGCGGGCGAAGAGCTCCGCCGCGGGCCCGCTCTCGGCGATCCGCCCGGCGTACATCACGTACACCCGGTCGCTGATGGCGGCGGCCAGGTCCAGGTCGTGGGTGACGAACAGCAGTCCGGTGCCGAAGCGTTCGCGCAGCCGCCCGAGGAGGGCCACGACCTCCGCCTGGGTGGTGACGTCCAGGGCGGTCGTCGGCTCGTCCGCGAGGAGCAGGGCCGGGTCGCCCATCAGGGCCGCGGCGATCATCACCCGCTGGAGCATCCCGCCGGACACCTGGCCGGGGTACTTGTCCAGGGCGGTCGCGTCGAGGCCGACGGCCTCCAGGAGTTCGACGGCGCGGGCCCGGGCCCGGTCCGCCGTCATCGTCCTCGTCAGCCGGACGCTCTCGGTGAGGAAGTCGCCGATCCGCCGCAGCGGGTTGACGGCCGCCCGGGGGTCCTGGAAGACCATGGCGACGGTGCCGGTGCGCAGCGCGCGCAGCCGGTCCGCGTCGAGGGCGAGGACGTCCTGCCCGTCGACGAGGACGGCGCCCTCGGTGACGGCGCCGGACGGCAGCAGCCGCAGGGCGCTGCGGGAGGTCAGGCTCTTGCCGGAGCCGGACTCGCCGACGAGGGCGACGGTCTCGCCGCGCCCGACGGTGAGGTCGACGCCGTCGAGGACGGGGCGGGCCGTGCCGGGCAGGGTGATCCGCAGCCCCCGGACGTCGAGGGCGGGCGGGTCGGTCGGGTTCATCGGTCTCTCCTGGCGACACGGTCGGCCCAGCGCTCGCCGACCACGTTGAAGGCGACCACGGTCAGCACGATGAGGGCGCAGGGCAGGATCGCGGACAGCGGGTAGCCGTGCTGGACGGCGGTCTGGCCGTCGAAGACCATGCGGCCCCAGTCGGGGGTGAGCGCCGGGACGCCGAGCCCGAGGAAGGAGAGGCCGGCGAGGTCCATGAGGGCGTAGCCGAAGTTGATGGTGGACTGGGCGAGGACGACGGGGGCGATGTTGGGCAGCACGTGGCGCAGGCAGATCTGGAGCGCCGAGTGCCCCTGCACCTGGTAGGCGCTGACGTAGGGCCTGGCCCGTTCGGCGAGGACCAGGGAGCGGGTCAGCCGGCTGACGTAGGGCAGGTAGGCGATGGCGAGGGCGATGACCGGGGCGGTCAGCCCCTCCCCGTACATCGAGATGATGAGGATCGCCAGCAGCATCCCGGGGAAGGCGAAGACGAGTTCGGTGCTGCGGGAGAGCAGCGAGTCGAGCCAGCCGCCGCGCCAGGCGGCGGCCATCCCGACGGCAACGCCGGCGACGGTGGAGAAGAGGACCACGCCGAGCGGGCCGAGCAGCGAGGTGCGGGCGCCGAGGAGCAGCCGGGAGAGGGTGTCGCGGCCGGCGGCGTCCACGCCGAGCGGGTGCCCGGCGGAGGGTCCGGCGAGCGCGTTGCCGAGGTCGACCGCGTTCGGGTCGTACGGCACGAGGAGCGGGGCGAGCAGCGCGGCGGCCACGACCAGGAGCACGAAGCCGAGGCAGCAGAGGTGGAGCGGTGAGCCGGCCGTACGGATCCGGGCGAGGCCGGGGCGGCGGGTGAGGACCGCGGTCATGCGGTGGACCTCCTCGATCCGAGGGTGATCCGCGGGTCGACCAGCGGGAGCAGCAGGTCGACGATGAGGTTCACGGTCATGAACAGGGCGACGATGATCAGGGAGATGGCCTGGACGGTCGGGAAGTCCTTGGTGGAGGTGGACAGTTCCAGGAGCTGGCCGATGCCGCCGATGCTGAACGCGGTCTCGACGAGGATCGTGCAGACCAGCAGGGTCGAGACGATCAGGCCGCCGGTGGTCAGGACGGTGCCCAGGGAGTTGCGGAAGACGTGGCGGCGGATGACCTGGCGCTCGGGCACGCCCCGGCTGCGGGCGACGGTGACGTGCTCGCTGTCGAGGGCTTCGAGCATCGCGGAGCGGGTGACCCGGGCGAGCATCCCGATCAGGTAGAGGGCGAGCGCGACGGCCGGGAGGGTGAGGTGCCAGACCTGGTCGAGGAAGCCCTCGCCCGCGCCGCCGCTGGGGAACCAGCCGAGCTTGACGGCGAACAGCGCCTGGAGCAGGACGGCGGCGACGAAGGAGGGGGTGCCGACGGCGAAGGTGGTGGTGACGAGGACGGCGGAGTCGGTGGCGCCGCCGCGCACGGCGGCGACCCGGCCGAGCACCAGGCCGACGACCACGACCACGGCGAGCGCCATCACGACCAGCAGCAGGGTGGTGGGGAGGCGGTCGGCGAGGAGCCGGGAGACGTCGGTGCGGTAGGTGATCGACCGGCCGAAGTCGCCGTGGAGCAGGTCGCCGAGCCAGCGCAGGTAGCGGACGAGGAAGGGGTCGTCCAGGTGGTACTGGGCGTTGATGGCGGCGAGCGCCTCGGGCGAGGCGGAGCGGCCGGAGAGCAGGAAGCTGGCGGGGCTGCCGGGGGCCAGGTACATCGCGCCGAAGACGACGAAGGAGGCGCACAGCAGGGTGGCGGCCATCTCGGCGAGGCGCCGGGCGGCGAATCGGGCGAAGCTCACCGCGCGGCCCCCACATCGGCGGCCCACGGGTAGTACATGTAGGAGATGGTGGTGGGGGCGCCGGTGATCCGCTTGTTGAGGAAGACGGAGGTGGGCCACTCGGCGACCGGGATCCACAGCAGCTGCTCGGCGGCCTGCTTCTGGAGCTCGGTCTCGATCAGCAGGCGCTTGTCGGGGTCGTACTCGGCGGTCGCCCGCTCGACGCCCTGGTCGTACTTCTTGTCGCTGTAGCCCGCGAAGTTGAGGTAGGCGCCGGTCTTGAAGCTGGTGAGCAGGTCCAGCGGGTCGGTGATCGAGTCGTAGTAGGTGAGCGGGAACATGTCGATGCCCTCGCGCGCCTTCGGGTCGGTGAAGAGCGCGGTGAAGGCGTTCGGGGCGATGGTCTTGAGCCGGATGTCCAGCCCGATCCGCGCGCCGGCCGACTGCACGGCGGTGGCGAGCAGGGAGACGTCCTGGCCGATGGAGCTGGTGGCGACGGTGAGGGTCTTGCCTTCGGCGCCGGCCTCCTTGACGAGGGCCTTGGCCTTCTCGATGTCGGGTCCGCCGGTGGGCAGCCAGTCGAGGGCCGTCTTGCGGGTCCGCTCCGAGCCGGCGGCCCAGGCGGCGCGCGTGGTGAGGGAGTGGGTGGCGGTGCCCGCGCCGCCGAGTCCTGCCTTGACGAAGCCGGAGCGGTCGAGGGCGAGGGAGAGCGCGCGGCGGACGCGGACGTCGCCGAGCGGGCCCTTCATGTTGGTGATGTTGACGTTGACGGTGCTGAGGCCCTCGCCGAAGTAGAGGGTGCCGACGCCGCTGCCCTTGAGCCGTCCGTAGCTCTCGGTGGGGATGAGGTAGCCGCCGTCGGCCTCGCCGCTGAGCAGGGCGTTGGTGCGGGCCGAGGGGTCGGTCATGAAGCGGAAGACGACCTTGCCGGACTTGGCCTTGCGGCCCCAGTAGCCGTCGAAGCGGTCGAGCTCGACGGACTGGCCCTTGTTCCAGGTGCCGAGGGTGAAGGGGCCGGTGCAGGCGAGGCCGCCGGTGGTGCCGTAGTCCTTGCCGGCCTTCTCGACACCCGCCTTGGAGGCGACGACCCCGGCGGCGGTGGCCATGTACTGGGGGAACTGGGAGTCGGGCTTCTTGAGGGTGACGGTGACCTGGAGCGGGCCGGTCTTCCTGACGGCGGCGACGTTCTGGAAGTTCTGCGCCCAGGCGGCGGCGTTGTCGGGGTTCGTCTGCCGGCCGAGGCTGTAGACCACGTCGTCGGCGGTCATCGTGCGTCCGTCGTGGAAGCGGACCCCCGCGCGCAGGTCGTAGACCCAGGTGGTGGGGTCGGGGTTGGACGCCTTGCGGGCGAGGCCCGGTTCGAGGGTGAGGCCCGGGGTCCAGCGCATCAGGCTCTCGCACACGTTGGACAGGATGGTGTTCTGCGGGTAGTCGAAGGCCACCGTGTAGTCGAGGGTGGGCGGCTCGGCGTAGACGGCCCAGGTGAAGGAGTCGAGCGGGCCCTTGGCGGCGGGCGTGCCCTTCGAGAGGGTGACGGCCCCGGCCCCGTCGCCGGCCTTGGGCGGCCCGGCGCAGGCCGCCAGCAGGGCGGTGGAGGTCAGGAGGGCGGCTGCGACCGCGAGCGGGCGCCCGGACCCGGGGCCGCGTAGCCCCCCGGTGCGTCTGCTGGTGCGGAGTACGGATGTGATCATCGTCGCGCTCTCTTTCCGTACGCGGTGCGTACGCGATGGGGGAGGCCGCCGGACCGCTGGGACGGTCCGGCAGGAGCGGGCGGGGGCGGGGCGGGCGGGGGCCGGTCCGAGGGGTGCGGCCGGGGATTACGGCCGGGCGTTACGGCCTGCGGTCACGGCCAGCGGTCACGGCCGGGGCTGGGCGGCGGGGATCTGCTGGGTGATGCAGTGCACCCCGCCGCCGCCGAACGCGATCGCGAGCGCGCGCACACCGACCACCTTGCGGCCGGGGTACGCCTCGGCGATCACGGCGAGGGCCGCGTCGTCCTCGGGCAGTCCGGCCACGGGCACGACGACACCGCCGTTGGCGACGTAGTAGTTCAGGTAGGACACCTCGACCCGGCCGTCGGCCATGTCGACGAACGCGGTCTGCGGTACGTCGACGATCTCCAGACGGCGGCCCTGCGCGTCGGTGGTGGCCTCCAGTACGGCGCGGTTGGCCCGCATCCGGGCGTAGTCGGGGTGCGCGGGGTCCTCGGGGAGGGAGACGACGACCTTGCCGGGGGCGGCGAAGGCGCAGACCCCGTCGACGTGGCCGTCGGTCTCGGTGTCGAGCAGGCCGCCGTACGGAAGCCAGACAACCTTACGGACGCCCAGCCGGGATATCAGCTCGGCCTCGATCTCGTCCCGGTTCATGCCGGGGTTCCGGTTGGGGTGCAGGAGGCACTGCTCGGTCGTGATCAGCGTGCCCTCGCCGTCGACCGTGATCGCGCCGCCTTCGAGGATCATCTCGGAGCCGATCCGCTCCACCCCGAGGTGGTCGAGGAGCAGGGCGCTGATCCGGTCGTCGGAGTCGTAGGGGTGGTGCTTGCGGCCCCAGGCGTTGAAGCGGAAGTCGACGCCGGCCCGGCGGCCCTCGGCGTCGAGGACGAACAGCGGGGCGGAGTCGCGGAACCAGGAGTCGTCCACCGGGAGCTCCACGACGGTGATCTCCGGGCCGCACCAGGTGCGGGCGTCGTCCCCGTGGCCGGGCGGGGCGACCATGGTCACCGGCTCGAAGGCGGCGATGGCCCGGGCGACGTTCGCGTACTCCTCCTTGACGTCGGCGAGCACGCTGCCCCAGAGGTCGGGGCGGGTCGGCCAGGCCATCAGACAGCCCTCGTGGGCGGACCACTCGGCGGGCATCTGGAATGCGGTCATCGGAAGCTCTCTCTTCGGTGGGTGGCATCCTCCTCTCGACTGAAAATTCAGTCAAGAGTGAGGACGCCGGAAGATCGGGTGTACGGGATCGGGATGTACGGGATCGAGGGGTACGAGATCGGGGACCCGGTCCGGGGATCCGGGGAGGTGTGCGAGCGCCGGAGCCGCGTCCTGCGCGGGTGGCGGAGGGCCGGGCGGGCCCGGAGGGCCGGCGGCTGCGGGGCCGTCCGCTCTCGGCGGTGCCCACACTGTGGCACTGACTGAAAAGACAGTCAAGGTTTTGACGAAGGGCCCGTGACGCGGAGCCGAAGCGGGGGTGACGGGCGGGTGCCGGCCGGTGCGGGCGGCGGTCAGCCGAGCCCGGCGAGCTCCGCCTCGACGGCGCCCAGCAGCAGGTCGCGCGCGTGCTCGATCCGGATGCCGCCGCCGAGCCAGCGCATGCTCAGGCCCTCCAGGAGCGCGGTCAGCCGCTCCCCCGAGGCGGCGAGCGCGGAGGCGGGGGCCATCGGCCGGACCTGGCCGAGCAGCGCGGCCACCTCCTGGGTCCACACCAGGGTGGCCCGCGCCAGGTCCTCGCGCAGCAGCTCGTCGAAGACGGCGCTGGCCCTCAGCTCGCCCCAGGCGGCGCTGTTCTCACGGACGTCCGGGATGTCCTGGAGCTCCAGGAGCAGGGTCTCCTCCAGCTCCTGGCGCGGGGTCAGCGGCGGGGCGTCGGGGTCGCGGTCGCTCGTGTAGCGCTCGGCGCGGTCGTTGATGAACTCCAGGGTGTGGCGCAGGATCCCGGCGCGGTCCTTGAAGTAGTAGTAGATCAGCGCCGTGGACACACCAGCCTCGGCCGCGAGCTCCTCCACCCGCAGCCCGCGGATCCCGCGCCGGGCGATCACCCGCGCGGCGGCTTCCAGGATCTGAGTACGACGAGTCGCCATGGCCGAACCCTACCTGGCGCTTTCCGGGCCCCGCTCAGCCCGCCCGGTGGTAGCGGTCGACGGCGACGGTGACGGACCGGCCGCCGGGTGCCGCCTCGACCAGGCGCACGATCGCGAGGTCCTTCTGGTCGGAACCGCGCACGCAGAAGGGCCGTTCGCCGGCGAGCTCGGCGAAGGGCAGGGCCGTCACCGGGCGGGTCTCGATGCCGCGCACGCAGTCGGCGACGCTCAGCTCGTCGCCGTCGGCGACGAAGGCGTCGGTGTCCTCGGACACGACGAACGCGGCGCCGTCGCGGGCCAGATACCAGGAGGCGGTGTCCTCCGGGACCACCTTCCCGGCCCCGAGGTCGAACTCGTAGCCGGCGTCGGGGAGGGTCAGCTCCGCGTTCGCGTACCCCGGCGTGTAGCGGGCCGGGGCGTCCCCCGGCGGGCGGTCGAGCGCGAGGAAGGCGACCGCCCCGCCGCCGAGCAGCACGCCGCCCGCCGCCAGCCCGGCGACCACGGCCCGCCGCCCCCGGCGGGGCGCCCGCCGGGGGTTCCCGGGGCCGTCCGCTCCGCACGGGGGCGGGGCCGCCGGAGCCGCGTCGGTGGCGGGCGGCGCCGGGGGCCCGGCGGAGGCCACGGTGGGCTGGGCGTGGACCGGGGGCGGGGTCGGGGCCGGGGTCGCGTACGGGGGCGGCGTCGGGAACGGGAACGGCGTCGGCGCCTGCGCCTGCGCCTGCGCCGGGAACGGGGTCGGGGCCGGGGTCCGTGTCGGCGGGTACGCGGTCGGTGGTGGCGTGCTCCCCGAGCCGTAGCCCGCGATGTCCGCGCTGACCGGATGCGGCAGCCACTCCTCGGCGAAGGCGAAGCCCGGCCGGGGGCCCACGGCCGGGTGGGCGTGGACGGCGGCGATCAGCTCCGCGGTGCCGGGCCGCTCGCGCGGGTCCTTGGCGAGGCAGCGCCCGAGCAGTTCCCGCAGCTCCGGCGGTACGGGGCCGAGGTCGGGCGCCTCGTGGACCACCCGGTAGAGCGCGGCGGCCTCGGGGCCGTTCCCGAACGGGGTCAGGCCGCAGGACACGTAGGCGGCCAGCGCGCCGAGCGCGAACACGTCGGCGGCCGGGGTCACCGGGTGCCCGAGGGCCTGCTCGGGCGCCATGTACGCGGCGGTGCCGATCCGCAGCCCGGTCCCGGTGAGCGCGGCCGCGTCGGCCGCCCGCGCGATGCCGAAGTCGATCACGCGCGGCCCGTCGGCGGCGAGCAGCACGTTCGCGGGCTTGAGGTCCCGGTGCACGACGCCCACACCGTGGATCGCCTGGAGGGCCTCGGCGACACCCGCCACCAGCGGCAGCACCGTGCGGACCGGCAGCGGGCCGTGCCGCTGGACGACCTGCTGGAGGGTGGGCCCGGGGACGTACGCCGTCGCCAGCCACGGCGTCCGGGCGTCGACCCCGTGGTCCACCACCTGCGCGGTGTACAGGCCGTGGATCCGGCGGGCGCTGGCGACCTCCTGGGCGAAGCGCTCGCGGAACTCGGGGTCGGTGGCGAACTCCTCCCGTACGGCCTTCAGCGCGAGGGGCCGGCCACCGGGGGTGTACGCCAGGTACACCACGCCCATGCCGCCCGCGCCCAGCCGGGCGTGCAGCCGGTAGCCGCCGATCTCGCTCGGGTCGTCGGGGGACAGCGCCGTGCGGGCGGGCGGGGCACCGGGGGGCTGTGCGGACATGCGGCGGCTCTTTCGGCGAGGGGGCGTGGGGGGACGTAGGGGCGCGTGAGGGTGCGTGAGGCCCCCGCATCGTGCCCCTAACTAAAGTTTCAGTCAATATGGGACGATGAGAACAGACACCATCGGAAGGAAACAGCCGGTGACGGAGCGCAGAACCGCCATCCTGGAGGCGGCGGCCCGCGCCCTGGCGCGGCGGGGGGTCCGCGGGCTGCGCGTGGACGAGCTCGCCGCCGAGGCGGGCGTGTCGACCGCGCTGGTCTACTACCACTTCAAGGACCGGGCCGGCCTGCTGGGGAGCACCCTCGACTTCATGGCCGGCCGGTCCCGGCGGACCGCGGCGGACCGGGCGGGCTCCGGCGGCCCCGCCGACGCCCACGAGCTGCTGGAGCTCGCCTTACTCGGGGAGTTCCAAGAGGTCCCGGAGGTGCGCGAGGCCGGCACCGCCTGGAGCGAGCTGCGCGCCGGGGCGATCTTCGAACCGGCCCTCAGGACGGCACTCGCCGAGGCGGGCGGGGTCTGGATCCGTGAGGTCGCGGAGCTGCTGGCGCTGGTCCGGCCGGCCGCGGGCGCGGCGGCGCTGGGCGCGGCGGCCGAGCGCCTGACCGCGCTGCGCGAGGGGCTGAACGCCCGGCGGTTCAGCGGCGTCCTGCATCCGGGGCACGCCCGGGAGCTGATGCGGGAGGCGATCCGGGCGGAGCTCGCCCACCTCCCCCAGGGCGTCCCCTCGGACATCGGCCGCGATCCTCTCCCGGCCCGAGTTGTTTGACTGACTTTTCAGTCAGTGCCACAGTAGGGGCCAGGAGGCCGTATCCGCCGTCGTGGCGAGCGGCGCTCCGGGTCCGCGTCACGCACCCTGGACGCAGGACTCGCAGCAGGACTCGCCCGGCGCTCCCGCGCCACCCCTCATACCTCTCCCCCCACCTCGGAGTCCACCGTGACCTTCCTCCCTTCCCGCCGCTCCACCCTCCGCGCCTTCGCCGGCATCGGCGCGCTCGTCCTCGGCGCCTCGGCCTGCGGCCCCTCCGACCCCGGGCTGGCCGGGGCCGCGGGCAGCGCGGACCCGGCCAAGGACACAGGCTCCCGCGCGGCGGGCGGGCGCCGCCTGGGCGCCGAGTGGGAGAGCCACACCCGCACCTTCATGTCCTGGCCGGCCCTGGAGTCGGTCTGGGAGGAGGACCTGCGGTACGTGCGCGAGGACATCGCCCGGATCGCGCGGGCCGTCGGCGAGTACGAGGCGGTCGTGATGATGGCCCGCCGCGACCAGGTCAAGGCCGCCCAGCGGGCGTGCGGCTCCCAGGTGGAGGTCATCCCGCTGGAGGTCGACGACCTCTGGGCCCGCGACACGGTCCCCGTCTTCGTCGAGGAGGGCGGCGCCGTCACCGGCGTCGACTTCAACTTCAACGGCTGGGGCGACAAGCAGCGCCACGACAACGACGCCCTGGTCGGCGAGACCCTGCTCGGGAAGTACCGGATCCGGCGCGAGGAGGCGCCGCTGGTGGCCGAGGGCGGCTCGTTCGAGACCGACGGCGAGGGCACCCTGCTGATCACCGAGAGCTCGATCGTCAACGACAACCGCAACCGCGGCAAGAGCCGCGACCGGATCGAGGCCGAGCTCAAGGAGACCCTGGGCCTGGACAAGGTGATCTGGCTCGCGGGCGTCCGCGGCGAGGACATCACCGACGCGCACGTCGACAGCCTCGTCCGCTTCACCGCCCCCGGCGTCGTGCTGCTGGACCGGGCCCACCCGAGCACCCCCGCCGACTCCTGGTCGCGCTCCGCCGACCAGGCGAAGTCGGTGCTGTCCCGCGCCACCGACGCGCGCGGGCGGCGCTTCGAGATCATCGACCTGCCCCAGCCCGACCTGGACCGGATCACCGGCGAGGGCGACGACTTCGTCTCCACGTACGCCAACTTCTACATAGCCAACGACGCCGTCTTCATGCCCCGCTTCGGCGACCGCAAGGCCGACGCGACCGCCAAGGGCATCCTCCAGGAGCACTTCCCCAAGCGGGACATCGTCGCCGTGCCGATCGACACCATCGCCTCGGGCGGCGGCGGCATCCACTGCTCCACGCACGACCAGCCGGGCAAGCCCGCCGCCTGACCCGGGCCCGCACCCGTACGCCTCCGCGCGGCCCCGCCCCCCACGCCCCCACGCACACCCCGGAGTCACCGTGTCCGAGAACCGGCGCCGTCGGCGTCCGCGCAGGCGGACCCTGGTCACCGCCCTGATCCTGCTCGCCATGGCGGCGGCCGTCACCGTCGGCGCCTGGCTGCAGTTCGGCGAGCGGCAGGACCTGGACACGGTGTACACGGCGGGCGGGCGGGCGCCCGACCGGGTGGACGTCGAGGCCACGGTCCAGCGCGTCGACGCCTCCGGCCGGGAGCTGGTGCTGCGGGTGCTGGTGACCCCCAGGGGCGCGCTCGCCGAGGCGGGCGGGATCTCCCCCGCCGAGGACCTCGTCGTGCAGACCTCGACGTCCACCGGCGGCGACCTGTCCTTCCCCGCGCACAGCCGCATCTCCACCCGGGACGTGCCGGTGGCGCTGACCGGCGGGCCGATCACCGACTACCCCTTCGACTCGTACGCGACGACGCTGGAGTTCGGCGCCACGGTGGGCGGCGAGAAGGTCCCCGTCCACATGCGGCTCGGCAACGCCGACGCGCTCTTCGCCGCCGGGGTGGACGCGGCCGAGAGCGACGGCGTCGCCGTCTTCGACATCGGGCTCGCCCGCTCCAACAGCGTGCTGGTCTTCGCCGTCTTCATGATGGCGGCGATGTGGGCCCTGGCCGTGGCCGTGCTGATCGGCGCCTGGTACCTCGTCACCCGCCGCAAGGGCCTGACCTGGCCGGCCCTGGGCTGGATGGCCGCCACCCTGTTCGCCCTGGCCGCCTTCCGCAACACCGCCCCGGGCGCCCCGCCCATCGGCTCCCTCCTCGACTACCTCGCCTTCCTCTGGGCGGAGTCGGTCGTCGCGACCTGCCTGATCGTGGTGGTCGTGGCCGGGATCAGGGCCGAGCCGGCCATCGAGGACCCGGCGCCGCCGGCCGGGGACCCCGAGCCGCCCGCCGACGAGCCCGCTCCGCCCACCTCTCCGATTCTCAACTGAACTTTCAGTCAGCATGAGACAATCGCCCGGACAATGAGGAGGAGCGCGTGGCGACGGACCGCCGAACGGCGATTTTGGAGGGGGCCGCCCGGGTGATAGCCCGGCGCGGGGTCCGCGGGCTGCGGGTGGAGGAGCTGGCGGCCGAGGCGGGGGTCTCCACCGCGCTGGTCTACTACCACTTCAAGGACCGGGCGGGCATCCTGCGGCACACGCTGGAGTTCATCAGCGACCGGGCCGACCGCTACACCGCCGAGGCGGAGGGCGCGGAGCCGGACGGCCCGTACGACCCCCGGCTGGAGCTGGAGCGCTCGCTGCTGCTGGAGTTCCAGGACCTCCCCGAGGTCCGCGAGAACAGCACCGCCTGGGGCGAGCTGCGCGCCAGCGCCGTCTTCGAGCCGGAGCTGCGCCCCGACCTGGCGCGGGCCGGGCTCACCTGGGTGCACGAGGTCGCCGCGCTGCTCGCCCAGGCGTGCCCGGCGGCCCCCGCCCCGACCCTGACGGCCTCCGCCGAGCGCCTGACCGCCCTGCTGGAGGGGCTGAGCACCCGCTGGCTGACCGACGCCCTGACCGTGACGCACGCCCGCGCGCTGATGCGGGAGGCGGTCGGCGTGGAGCTCGGCCTGCTGCACCGGACCTGGACCCCGGACGCCTGACCCGGGCGGCGGCCCCGACCGCCCGGACGGCGCGGGGGCCCGTCAGCCGCCCGTCAGCCCCCGTCAGCCGCCCGTCGCCCGCAGCCGCAGCAGCTTCTTGTCCGGCTTGCCCGCGTCGGTGAGCGGCAGGGCGGGGAGGAAGTCGACGACCTCGGGCTCGTACATCGGGCCCCGGCCCTCGCGGACCCAGGCCCGCAGCTCGTCCGCCGAGACCTCGGCGCCGGGGGCGGCGACGATCGCGGCGTGGACGCGTTCGTGGCCGCCGTCGCCCTTCACGCCGTAGACCGCGCTGTGCCGGACGGCCGGGTGGGTGTCGAGGAAGTCCTCCAGTTCGGTGGTGTACACATGGCCGCCGACCACGGCGATCATGTCCTTGATCCGGTCGACGACCGAGAGGTAGCCGCGCTCGTCGAGGCGGCCGAGGTCGCCCGTGTGGACCCAGCCGTCCCGCAGGACCTCGGCGGTCAGCGCGGGGTTCTTCCAGTAGCCCTCGAAGGCGTGGCCGGAGCGGACGCAGATCTCCCCGACCTCGCCCGGGGGCAGCGCGCGGCCCGCCGCGTCCCGGATCTCGACCTCGGCGCCGGGCACCGGGCGGCCGGCGGTGCGCAGGACGTCCGGGCGGTCGGGGTCGTGTTCGGCGGCGGTCAGCACGCTGACCGCGCCCGCCTCGAACTGCCCGTACCCCTGCTGGAGGACGGGGCCCAGCAGCCGTACCGCCTCGGCGATCCGGCCGGGCGACGAGGGGGTGCCGCCGTAGGTGACCTGGCGGAGGCTGGAGGTGTCCGCGCCCGGCGCGTCGGGGTGGTCGATCACCTGGTAGAGCAGGGGCGGCAGCAGCATCAGGTTGGTGATGCGCTCGCGGGCGATGGTGGCGAGGACGTCGGCCGGGTCGAAGGCGTAGTGGAGCACGACGGTGCCGCCGGCGGAGAGGGTGGCGTCGGCGATGAAGCCCGCCGCGTGGGACAGCGGGGTGCAGACCAGGTCGCGCCGGCCGGTGCCGCTGAACAGCTCCCGGGTCCGGGCGAGCCCCTCGTGCATCCCGCCGAAGGTGCCCCGTACGCCCTTGGGATGGCCGGTGGTGCCCCCGGAGTGCCGGATGAAGCAGAGGTCGTCGGGGTGCGCGGTGCCGGTCACCGGGGTGCCCGGCTGCTTCGCGGCCAGGGCCGTCAGGTCCTCCCCGACACCGGAGAGCGGCCCCGCCGGGGAGCCGTCCAGGAGCAGGACGTGCTCGACGGGCGGGACCCGGCGCAGGAGCCCGGCCGCCCGGTCGGCGAGCCGGGGGTCGACGACGAGCGCGTACGTCTCGACGTCGGCCATCATCAGGGCCTGCACGTCCGGGGCGAGCCGGTTGTAGAGGTGGTTGAAGCGGGCGCCGAGGAGGTTGACGGCGTAGCGGACGGCCACGGTCTCCGGGAGGTTGCCGCACAGCAGCGTCACGGTCCGGCCGGGGCCGATCCCGCGCTCGCGCAGCGCGCGGGCGAACCGGTACACGAGTGAGCGTAACTCCGGCGCGGTGAGGCGGTGTTCGTCACTGACGAGGACATCGCGGCCGGGTTCCGGGGCCAGCCCTTCCAGGATGGTCTCGACGTAGTTGCGGAACTCGGGCGGGGGCGAGGCGGACACGGGGATCCCTTCGGAGGCGTGGGCGGTCGCCCCGGAACCTGTCCCGCGGGGGCGCCCGCCACGCGTGATCCCGCCGGCCGTCCCGCCGGGCCGCCCGGGAGCGGCCGGTTCCGCCGGATGCTTTGTCCGGAACGGGGCTTCAGGCGCCCGCCGGGCGGAACCTACTGTGCGCATACGGATCGACACGTACCGTGTCCGCGATTCCGCGTCCCGCCGTGCTGCCCGGACGCGGATCCGCCGTCCAGTCCTCCGTCCAGCCGACGAAAGGCAGAGAACACCCGTGGTTCTTCCCGATCGTGCCCAGCCCCAGCCCGCCACCCCGCTGACGCGGGACCTGAACGCGGCCGTCGTCGTCCCCGACCCGGCCACGGACGCGGAGGCCGCGTTCGCCGCGCGGGGGCTGGTCGCCCCGCTGCCCGCCGACTTCACCGTCGCGAAGGACGGCGGCGGCCCGTTGCCCGCCTGGTCGCTGGAGCCGTTCCGGTTCCTGACCGGGCAGGCGCCGGACACCGTGAACCCGAGCCTGTGGCGCAACGCGCTGCTGAACATGAACGTGGGCCTGTTCGAGGTCGTGACGGACGCCGTCTACCAGGTCCGGGGCATGGACCTGTCCAACATCACCTTCCTGGAGGACCCGTCCGGCTCCTCCCGGGAGATCGTCGTCGTCGACCCGCTGATCAGCGAGGAGACCGCGGCCGCCGCGCTCGCGCTCTACCGGGAGCACCGGGGCGACGACCGGGCCATCCGGGCCGTGATCTTCACCCACTCCCACCTGGACCACTACGGCGGCGTGCTGGGCCTGTGGGCGGACCGGGCGCTGCCCGAGGGTGTCGAGGTCATCGCCCCCGACGGCTTCCTGGAGCACGCCGTCAGCGAGAACGTCTACGCGGGCAACGCGATGCAGCGGCGCGCCCAGTTCATGTACGGCTCGCTGCTGGAGCGTTCGGAGCAGGGGCAGGTGGACGCGGGCCTCGGCAAGGGCAACTCGATCGGCACCTCGGGGCTGCTCGCGCCGACCTTCACGGTGACCTCCGAGCTCGCGGCGCCGGGCATCGTGCACGCCTTCGGGCCGGTGAACATCGAGTTCCAGCTCACCCCCGGCACCGAGGCCCCGGCCGAGCTGAACTTCTACCTCCCCGACGTGCGCGCCCTGTGCATGGCGGAGAACGCGACGCCGACCCTGCACAACCTCTACAGCCTGCGCGGCGCCCAGGTCCGGGACGCCAAGGCGTGGTCGGAGTTCCTGGTCCAGTCCGCCGCCTGGTACGCGGACCGCTCCGACTCGCTGTTCGCCTCGCACTTCTGGCCGCGCTGGAACAGCGAGGACGCGCCGGAGACCATCCGCTCCTTCCTCACCTCGCAGGCCGACCTGTACCGGTACCTGCACGACCAGTCGCTGCGGCTGGCCAACCACGGCCTGACGATGACGGAGATCGGCGAGGAGATGGACGGCGCCGTGCCGGACTCCCTGGCCGGGCAGTGGTTCAACCGGGGCTACTACGGCACGGTCAACCACGACTCCAAGGCGGTCTACCAGCGCTATCTCGGCTGGTACGACGGCAACGCGGCCCATCTGCACACGCTGCCGCCCGAGGAGGCCGGCGCCCGGTACGTCGACGCGTTCGGCGGCGCCGACAAGGTCGTGGACATCGCCCGTACGGTCTTCGACAACGCCAAGACCGCGCAGGACTACCGGTTCGCGGCCGAGCTCCTGACCCACGTGGTCTTCGCCGACCCGACCGACTCCGCCGCCCGCGGCCTCCAGGCCGACGTGCTGGAGCAGCTCGGCTACCAGGCGGAGAGCGGCCCCTGGCGCAACTTCTACCTGGCCGCCGCCAACGAGCTGCGGGTCCGCCCGGTCGACAGCCCGGTCTCCCTGCCCTCGCCGCAGATCATCACGCCGCCGGTGCTGGCCGCGATGCCGCTGGAGATGCTCTTCGACTACTTCGGCATCCGGCTCAACGGCCCGAACGCGGCCGGGCAGCCGCTGTCCCTCGGCCTCACGGTGACCGACGGGATCCCCGGCGACCCCACCACGTACACCCTGCGCGTCCGCAACGGCGTCCTGGTCCAGGAGTCCGGCACGCTCGACCCCGCCACCACGGACGCCGTGTACACGGTCACCCGCGACGGCCTCAACCGGCTCGCCATCGCGCAGTCCACGCCCGAGGAGCTGGTCGCGGACGGCTCGCTGACCGTCGACGCGGGCACCCTCGACACGCTGGACACCTTCGACGCGCTGCTCGACACCTTCGGGTACTGGTTCGGGCTCACCACCCCCTGATCCGACGGCTCCACCGGCCGGCGCCCTCCCCCGGGGGCGCCGGCCTCGGCACGCCGGGCGCCGCTCAGCGGAAGGCGGGGATGACCTCGGAGCCGTACGCGTCGATGGTGCCCTCGCGATCGTCGTGCATGGCGTAGACGGCGAACTGGTCGACACCCAGGTCCTTCAGCTGGCGCAGCTTGCGGACGTGGGCCTCGGCGGGGCCCAGGAGGCAGAAGCGGTCGACGATCTCGTCGGGGACGAACGTGGTGTCGGGGTTGTCGGCGCGGCCGTGGTGGGAGTAGTCGTAGCCCTGCCGGTCCTTGATGTACGCGGTCAGCTCCTCCGGGACCATGCCGGAGTGCTCGCCGTACTTGGCGACGAGGTCGGCGACGTGGTTGCCGACCATGCCGCCGAACCAGCGGCACTGGTCGCGGGCGTGCGCGAGGTCGTCGCCCACGTACGCGGGGGCGGCGACGCAGATCGTCACGGAGCCGGGGTCGCGCCCGGCGTCGACGGCGGCCTGCCGGACCGCCTTGACCATCCACTCGGTGAGGAACGGGTCGGCGAGCTGGAGGATGAAGCCGTCGGCCTTCTGCCCGGCGAGCGCGAGGGCCTTGGGGCCGTAGGCGGCCATCCAGACGGGCAGCCTGCCGTCCTTGATCCACGGGATGCGGATCGGGTTGCCGTCCACCGTCGCCTCGCGGCCCTCGGCCAGGTCGCGGATGACGTCGATGGCCTCGCCGAGGCGGGCCAGGGTGTTGGGGCGGCGGCCCGCGACCCGCATCGCCGAGTCGCCGCGGCCGATCCCGCACACCGTGCGGTTGCCGAACATGTCGTTGAGGGTGGCGAAGGTGGAGGCCGTCACCTCCCAGGTGCGGGTGCCGGGGTTGGTGACCATGGGCCCGACGCGCAGCTTGGTGGTGTGTTCCAGGATCTGGCTGTAGATGACGAAGGGTTCCTGCCAGAGCACGGCGGAGTCGAAGGTCCAGCCGTAGCGGAAGCCGTGGCGCTCCGCCCGGCGCATCAGGCCGACGACCTGCGAGGCGGGCGGGTCGGTCTGCAGGACGAGTCCGAAGTCCAAGGTGCCTTCTCCTAGTTCAGGTACTGACAGGTGGAGCGGGGGACGAAGGCGCCGTGCCCGGCGCGGCCGACGTAGGTGTCGCCCTCGATGACGATCTCGCCGCGCGACAGGACGGTCTCGACCCGGCCGGTGACCGTCCTCCCCTCGTACGCCGAGTAGTCCACGTTCATGTGGTGGGTCGCCGCGGAGAGGGTCTGGGTGGCGGCCGGGTCGTAGACGACGACGTCCGCGTCGGCGCCGGGCGCGATCGTGCCCTTCTTCGGGTACAGGCCGAACATCCGGGCCGGGGCGGCGCAGGCGATGTCGATCCAGCGGCGGCGGGTGATGTGCCCGTCCACCACCGCCTGGTGGAGCAGGTCCATGCGGTTCTCGACACCCGGGAGTCCGTTGGGGATCTTCGAGAAGTCGCCGCGGCCGAGCTCCTTCTGGCCCTTGAAGCAGAAGGGGCAGTGGTCGGTGGAGACCACCTGGAGGTCGTCGGTGCGCAGCCCCCGCCAGAGCGCGGCCTGGTGCTCCCTGGGGCGCAGCGGCGTGGAGCAGACGTACTTGGCGCCCTCGAAGTCCGGCTCCGCCAGGTTGTCCGTGGAGAGGAAGAGGTACTGCGGGCAGGTCTCGCCGAAGACGGGGAGGCCCTTGTCGCGGGCGGCCGCCAGTTCGGCGACGGCCTCCTCCGCCGACACGTGGACCACGTAGAGCGGGGAGCCCGCGACCCGAGCGAGCTGGATCGCCCGGTGGGTGGCCTCCGCCTCCAGGAGGGCCTTGCGGACCTCGCCGTGGTAGCGGGGGTCGGTCTCGCCGCGGGCCAGGGCCTGTTCGACGAGGACGTCGATGGCGATGCCGTTCTCCGCGTGCATCATGATCAGCCCGCCGTTGTCGGCGGCCCGCTGCATGGCGCGCAGGATCTGGCCGTCGTCGCTGTAGAAGACGCCGGGGTAGGCCATGAAGAGCTTGAAGGAGGTGACGCCTTCCTGGACCAGCCGGTCCATCTCGCGCAGGGAGCGCTCGTCGACGTCGGACAGGATCATGTGGAAGGCGTAGTCGACGGCGCAGACGCCGTCGGCCTTGGCGTACCACGTGTCGAGCCCTTCGCGCAGGGAGCGTCCGACGCTCTGGACGGCGAAGTCGACGATGGTGGTGGTGCCGCCCCAGGCGGCGGCGCGGGTGCCGGTCTCGAAGGTGTCGGAGGCGGCGGTGCCCCCGAAGGGGAGTTCCATGTGGGTGTGGGCGTCGACGCCGCCCGGGATGACGTAGCGGTCGGTGGCGTCGATGGTCCGGCCGGCGGTCCAGCCGGCGGCGATGTCGGAGCCGTGGGCGGCGAGGGCGGCGATCCGGCCGTCCTCGATCAGCACGTCGGCGTGGAGCTCGTCGGCGGCGGTGATCACCAGACCGCCCCGGATGAGAGTACGGGTGCTCACGGACTTCTCCCCTGCTGGCGGGACGGGACGGTCTGGTGGGGTGGGCTAGAGGGAGCGGAGGGCCTGTTCGAGGATGGCGGCGCCCTCTTCGGCCTCGGCGACGGTGAGCGAGAGCGGGGGTGCGACGCGCAGCGCGCTGGTGTCGTGGCCGCCGCCCTTGCCGATGAGCAGCCCGCCGGCGCGGGCGGCCTCCAGGACCGTTCCGGCGGCGTCCCGGGCGGCGTGGTCGGTGCCGGGCTCGGTGAGCTCGATACCGATCATCAGGCCGCGGCCGCGGACCTCGCGGACGTACGGGGCTCCCGCGGCGGCGGCCCGCAGCCGTTCGATGAGCAGCCCGCCGACGCGGCGGGCGTTGCCCTGGAGGTCGTGTTCGAGGAGGTACGCCAGGTTGGCGAGGCCGGCGGCCATGGTGACGGGCGAGCCGCCGAAGGTGGAGATGGAGGAGGCGTCGAGGCAGTTCATGACCTCGGCGCGGGCGACGACGCCGCCGATGGACATGCCGTTGCCGATGCCCTTGGCGAAGGTGAGGATGTCGGGCGGTCCGGCCTGGCCGTGCGCCTGCCAGCCCCAGAAGTGCTCGCCGGTGCGGCCCCAGCCGGTCTGCACCTCGTCGGAGATCCAGAGGATGCCGTGCCGGTCGAGGACGCGCCGGAAGGCCGCGTAGAGGCCGTCGGGCGGGGAGGTGAAGCCGCCGACGCCCTGGATGGG
>NZ_JBEZHM010000039.1:0-86179 GCF_040650575.1 Streptomyces sp. NPDC048659
CACCTTCTACAACCACTCCGGCTCGGTCGACCTCATCGCCGACATCGCCGGCTACTACACCGGCTGACCCGGACGCCACACCCCGCGGGGCCTCATGACGGGCGGTACGAACACGAGTCGTCCACCCTTCATCGAGGCCCTGCGGCCGTCGCACCCGGCCGGACCGTCTCCTCCAGCAAAGGCACCTCACCCTGATGAAGCGCTCCACCGCCGTTGCGGCCGGCCTCGCGGTCGCCCTCGGCTCCGTGTTCCTGGGCACCGCCCCCGCCGTCGCCGCCCCGGCGCCCGCCCCTCCGCTGGTACGGATCATGCCGCTCGGCGACTCGATCACCGAGGGCGCGCTCAGCTCGAACGGGGGCGGGTACCGGGCGCCGCTGTGGGAGCTGATGGCCGGCCAGTCCCGCTTCACGCCGGACTTCGTAGGCTCGGGCTCGTCCGGCGGTGTCCAGGACGGGGACCACGAGGGGCACAGCGGCTGGACCATCGAGGGGATCCTGCCCCGGGTCACCCAGTGGCAGCGGGCGGCGGACCCCGACGTGGTCCTGCTCCACCTCGGGATCAACGACCTGAAGAACGACCACACCGCTCCGGACAAGGCCGCGGGCCGGATGACAGAGCTGATCGACACGCTGTTCGCCAACCGGCCCGGCGTGACCGTCATCGTCCAGGGCCTGTTCACCGAGACGACCGGGGTCGCGGCGGAGACCGTGCGGTTCAACGGCCTCCTCCGCGACCAGCAGTTCGACCGGCGCGCCCGAGGGGAGCGGTTCACCTTCGTCGACGCGCCGAACGTGGACGTCGCCACCGAGCTCCCCGACGGCATCCACCCCAACGACGCCGGGTACCGCAAGATGGCCCGGGTGTACGACGACGCCCTGGAGCAGGCGGTCACCGACGGGTGGGTCGTCCGGGCGAAGGCCCCGCGGGCCGGGAACGAGGCGGGCGGCACCGGTTCCGTCCGCTGGGCCGACTTCGACGGCGACGGCCGCACCGACCGGCTCACGATCGCGGACAACGGCGAGGTGCGCGCCTGGCTGAACCGGGGCGGTACGCTGGGCGGCGGCTGGCAGGCGCTCGGCACGGTCGCCACGGGCACCACGAGCGACCGCACCCGGGTCCGTCTCGCCGACTTCGACGGCGACGGCCGCGCCGACTACTGGGCGATCCAGGCCGACGGTTCGGTGCGCGTGTGGCTGAACCACGGCGGCGACCCCGTGGGCGCGAGCGGCTGGCAGGGCATCGGCACGGTCGCCACGGGCACGACCACCCGGCCCGAGCAGGTCCGGCTCGCCGACTTCGACGGCGACGGCCGGGCGGACTACCTCACCGTCGCCGACGACGGCGCGGTGAACGCCTGGCTCAACCGGGGCGGAGACGCCGCGGGCGGCACCGGCTGGCGCCCGCTGGGCCAGGTGGCCACCGGCACGACCCAGGACCGCACCCGCGTCCGCCTCGCCGACCACGACGGCGACGGCCGCGCCGACTACTGGGCCGTCGCCCCCGACGGCTCGGTCACCACCTACCTCAACCGGGGCGGCGACGGCCACGGCGGCTGGCGGTTCCTGGGCCGGACGGCGACCGGGGTGACCACCGACCACAACCGGGTCGAGCTGACCGACTTCGACGGCGACACCCACGCCGACTACCTCCTGGCCGGTCCCACGGGCTCCGTCTCCGCCTGGCTCTTCGACGGCGGCGACACCTCGGGCCCGAACGGCTGGAAGCCCCTCGGCACGGTCTTCCCCGGAAACTAGGGCGCGCTGCGTGCGGCGGGCGCCCGGTCGTCGTGCTCCTCGACGGCCGCGGCGAGGACGGTGATGTCGTCGCGCTCCCAGTCGGCGTCGTGGTCCTCGACGGTGCCGTCGGCGCGGCGGAGCAGGACGATCTCGTGGCCGGCGTTCAGCCAGGCGAGGCGCTCGCCCCGGGGGGCGAGGACGGAGATGACGAGGGTGGTGAATCGTTCGTCCTCGGGAGCGACGATGGCCCAGGCGGCGGCCGCCGCCGCGCGGGGGTCGGGGTCGAGGCGGAGGACCGCGACGACGGCGCTCTTGATCTGGAGGGCGAGCAGCCCGGCGTGAGTGCCGTGCCCGGCGACGTCGCCCTGGATCAGGACCGTGGTGCCGTCCGGCAGGGGGGGACGTCCAGGAAGTCTCCGCGATGACGCCCTCGGCCGTGTGGATCCGCCCGTCCGTGACGACACCGGCACCGGGGGAATGACGGGTGTTCAGGATGGCCCGTACTCCCTCGGACGCCGCGGCGTCGGTGCGCAGGGCCTCGCGGTCCCGGCCGGCCTGGTACTGGGACGGGGGCGGTGTCGGCGGCGGTGCGTCCCAGGTGGGATTCGAGGTCGGCGAGCGGCAGGACGATCCTGCGCCACACCGCGAGGGCCAGTCCGCCCAGGATGAGCAGGAGAGCGGAGACACAGGCGAGATGGAGAGTGAGCAGGACCTTCTGGGCGGCGACGGCGTCCGCGCGGTCCTTCGCCTTGTGCTCGTCGAGAGCGACGGCCAGGACGTCGGCGGCGGTCAGGAGGGCGACTGTCCTGGCCGCGTGCCCAGAACCCGATGTCCTGGCGGCACACGTGCGCTCGTTCGCCCGCATGCTCACCCAGCTGGAAGGTCACCGGCTGCCTGAATGGATCGAAGCCGCCAGCACCGCCAGCCTTCCCGCCCTTCAGTCGTTCGCCCGCCGCCTCGAACGGGACCTGAACGCCGTCATCGCCGGCCTCTGACTGCCCTGGAACTCCGGAATCGTCGAAGGTCATGTCAACCGGATCAAGATGCTGAAACGCCAGATGTTCGACCGCGCCGGATCCCGAGTGCACAGCCTGTGATCTCTCCGGGCGCGTTGTGTCGGCTCTGTCGCTGATCTTGTGACGTACCCCTCGGTGCCCGCCAGCCAGCCCATCAGGCTCTTTGGCCGCGTGAGATCATCGCTGACATGTTCGAAGTCGAGCGCAGGGGGCAGGCCATTGCGGCCGTCGAGTCGCATGTCCGCAACTTCTTCGCCGGGCACGGGATTCAAGCTCACGACTACGATCTTGGGCCTGGTCGGCGGGAGGCCGTTCCTGGCCTTCGCATCTTCGCGGTCAGCCCGGGGCCGCGCGCCAACCTCTGGACATACGTCACCGCCGGCTGCTGGTCCGCAAGGGAGAAGCACGGACAAGGACTGGAGTTCGCCCTGACCGCTCCAGTGGGCGACGAGAGCTTCGTCGACCCTTCTCGCGAAGATCGCGTACTACCATGCTGGACACCGTCTTGACCTTGAACACAGCATGCCCATCGGTGAGCCCTGGATCCCCGGGTCCTCCTGCGACCACCTGCTCGTCAGCCTGCCCTACCTCCATGGGCCGGAGCTCGAACATTGCCCCCTGTCGAACGGCCACGCGCGCATCCTCTGGACTCTTCCCGTGACGGCGAACGAGATCGCCTTCCGTCGCGAACACGGCCACGAAGCACTTGAGCGGCTCTTCGACCAGCACGAGATCGACCCCGTGGATCCCAAGCGCGCCTCCGTGGTCTGACCCGCGCCACCGACAACGGGGGAGCGGGTCAGTTCCTCGGGAGGATGCGAGTGCGGAGGAGGTCGAGCCTGACCCCGACCACAGCCGGCGCGTTTGCGAAGCTGTCTCTGGTCACTTGGTCTTTGACCTGGCCGGAGTTCCACGGGCTCGACGGACCGGCGACGATCGCGTCCCGCTAGTGGAAGTCCGTCGGCGCACTGCCGCAGGGCGCAGGCAGCCCTTCGACGTGATATTGAGCTCCAGGTCCGGGCCGTCCCGGCCCGGACCTGGTCCTTCGCCTTCTCTCGCAGTGCCTTCGCGGTCTCGACGTGGAAGGTCTTCAGGCCGGCCTTCTGCCGCCGCTCGGAGTGCTGGGGCGGCGAGTCGGTGGAGCAGCCGCTGACGAAGACGGCGGCAAGAACGGTGAGGGCGCCGAAGAGGCGGGACCGCCGAGGCGAGGAAGAGGAGGACACGGGCAGGGGTGTCGTCACGACACCCGGGACCCGCACAGTTTTTGATCTTCTGCCGGTCGAACGGGAGAAACGACCTCCGGCCGGACCAGACGCCCGTTCAGCGCGCAATGTGACGGACTACCCCGCCTCATGGGCGGCTTCACCGGCCTTCGCCCATCTGCGTCATACGGTGGCTTCGCTCCCCGCGCTCGGCCGCACGGCCCAATGCGGGTGAGCATCGACGACCACGAGACGGGAGGTCCGCCGGAATGACGCAGGCCGCGGTGCGCGAGCTGGAGGAACGGGTGCCGGGGCGCAGCTGGACGGTGCGGCTGGACGCCTCCGGGCGGGGCGGTACGGCGGTGCGCATCTCGTGCAGCCGCCCCGCCTGCGCCGAGCAGCGGCATCCCTCCGCGGCAGCCGGCCGGGCGGCCGCGGTCGCTCACATCAGGGACCACCTGCGCGCCGACCCAGCCCCGAGAGCCGGGGTCTACTGCGCGTGCAGGGAAGAGGGCTGCCAGAGCCACATCGCGGACAGCGGTCGCGGGCGCGCCGAGCCTTGGCGGTGCGGCGGTCCCGTCGTCCTGGCCGTCATCACCGACCGGCAAGGCCGCTTGTGGCAGGTGAGGGAATGCTGCTCCCGGTGCGCGGCAGCCACCCCCGGCGCGAAGACCGCCGCCACCTCCCAGAAGCCCCAGACACCGGACCGGGCCACTCCCGCCGCCCCGGGTGCAGTCGCGCCGCAGTTTTCCGACCTGCATGACGCCTCAGGCCCGGTTCCGGCGCCGCGCTCGGCACCAGCGCGCCGGAGGCCGCCGCAAGCGAAGATCGCCCAGCGGGTCGTCCCCCACGACCTGCGGCCCGTCACCTTGCGGGACGAGCTCATCGAACTCGGGGACCTCTTCCGCGCCTACCAACTGCGCAACGAGCCCGACTTGGCGCTCCTCGCAGACCTCCACGACCGCAAGGCCCGCGCTTTCACCGCCTGGGCCGATGCCAACCGCGACGAGGCCCTGCGGAGGGAAGCCCGACGCGCCGAACAGGCCGCCCGCGCCGCCCGCCTCCAGCACCAGCAGCGCACCGGCGACATCATCGTCGACGGCGGTCCGGCCGTGGCCCGGCTGCTGGCGGTCCCGGCGCAGTGGGAGCACGCGCGCACTGTCCTCGCACACGTGACCGACCACACCCCGCTGCCCGGGCCGGAAGCCCGGCTCCTGGTGCTGATGCTGACCTTGCGCACCGCGCACACCGGCACTGGCAACGTCGTCGGCCAGGACCTGACCGGGCTGGGCCTGACCGGGCCGGAGGAGCTGGTCGAGAAGCTGAGCGACTGCGGCTGGCTGGAACTTCCCGGCACCGCCGCCGACCTGCTCGCCTCCCGGCCGGAGAACGCCACCCCGGTCACCGTCCCCTCTCTGGCGCCCGGCGACGACGGCACGGGCCCGTTCACGTTCGGCAAGAAGATGAGGCCCAAGCTCTCCGGATGGGCCCAGAAGATCGTCTCGGACAAGAAGCTCCGCAAGACCAAGGCCACTGCCGCCACCCGGCTGCTCGCCCTGACCGTAGCCACTCAGACCGACACCTCAGGCTCCCTCGGCCTCCAGGGACGCGGCATCACCCTGGACACCCTCACCACCTGGGTCCCGGCCACACCCGGCGAGCTGCAGATTCAGGTCCACCAGCTGACCGAAGCTGACTGGCTCACCAACGCCGCCCTCACCGACACCCACCTCACCGGACAGGTGAGCGAGCGGATCCTCCCCCTCACCTGCCCTCTGCTCCCGCCAGACGACAGCCCATAAGCCGGCAACGGCGAGTTGTGCCACCGGACACACGGTCCGCCCCAGACGCCGCATGGCCGGCCTCCGCCCGGTCTCGGAACCGGGCGGAGCCGCAACGCACGCAGCCAGGCCGTCTTCAGGCACCGTGGCCCCTCGGCGTGAACGATGTCCATCGCACTGGGTCTCCAGGGTGCGGATGGCGGGCCAGAGGCCGAGCTCATACGGCCTTGGGGATCAGTGGACGGTGGAGATGCGGGCCCACCAAAGTGCCCACACGGTCGACGAAGGCGGGCCGCTGCAACTCGCCGCCTGACGGTCACCGTGCGAAGGCCCGCTGCCTGTCCTCACCGTGGGCCTTCACCATTCCCGCTCCCGCCCCACCGGCGGTAGCGACACCCCCATGACCGACACCGCCACCCTGTCGCCCGCCGTCATCCTGGACGCCCTCCCCGCGCCGTGCTGCACGGAGGGCCAGGCCGTGATCGCCCGCTGGGTCCAGGCCCTGGCCGACGACCCGTTCAGCCGTGACGCCCTGATCCTGGGCAACCCCTACAGCGCCCACATGATCCGCGCGCACAGGATCACCGGCCGTCCCAACCTCCGCTGCGTCAACTGTCTGGAGTGGATCGCGGGACTGAAGCTGGAAGACAGCCAGGACCCGGACCTGGACACCCAGCTTGGCCGGTAGGCCGCCGGGCATTTCATCCGACACTGGGTGCTGGACCCTGTCGCCGCCGCCCTGGAAGCCGGCGGCACAGCTGTGCTCCCGGAGGGTGACCCCGATCCGCGCGTGAACGGCTAGCCTCTGCCTGCCGGTTACCGCTGCGGCGAGCTCGCCGTCCGCCGGCGGGTGTGGGCCGTCTCCGGCGGGAACCACGTCCGCAGCGCCCGCCCCGACGGATCCGAGTGCGGGAGCCCCGGAGCACGGGGCTCCCGCTCTTGCCTGTGCTGTCTCGGACACCCATCATGCTCGCAGGCCGAAAGGCCCGACGGGCGGCGGCGCGAAAGCCCCCACGAACCCGTCACCCGGTCAGTCGAATCCGCAGCTTCAAGATCATCCCGAGGTCCCTGCTGGTGTCATGCGATGATCCCCCGCGATGGAGAACGGCAGGTGGGGAACGTGGACCAGCGCCGCGGCGCTGGCGGTCGTCGTAACGGCGGTGAGCCCCTGCAGCAGCTCTGGCGGCGAGTGTGTCGGTCGTCGTTGACGTGGGGGAAGCCGCAGCCCTTGTCGAAGTCGTGCCCTGTCGCACCGACGGACTGGAGACGGATGATGGAGCAGGACGAAGCCCTGCAGCTCGGGGTGGCGTTTCTCGCACGCAGCCAGCGAGATGACGAGCCACCTCTCGCCATCGACACTGTGGGGGTACGCGAGAGCAACGGGCTCCTGATCCTGCCCTACAACTCCGTCCAGTACCTTGCCTCGCGCGATTCGAGAGAGCAGTTGTTGGGCTGCTGGCCCATCCTCGTCGACCTTGAAAACGGAGACGTACGGTTCGGGACCCTGGGCGAACGGCATCTGTGGAGGGAGCCGAGCATCTGACGAGGATGCGGCCACTCCGCAACCACAGTTACGGGACAGCTCTTGCTGATCGATTCAGAATGAGTTGAGCTGCGTGTCTCATACTTGCCGATCTTGGCCGGCAGGGTGTCCGAATGAGTGGTGATCTTGTTCCTGGCGACCCGTGGGAACAGGTGGCCTCGCTGCCGCTCCCACCTCCCGACCGGCGCCGCCGGCATCCCGGGCGGCAAACCCGCCCGGTGGACCAAGAAGACCCCAGCAGCCGACGGTGTGACCTGACCCGGCAAGGAACTGCGGGAAGCCTTTCAGTCCCACCAGAACGTCCAGTGGGAGTTGCCCACCAGAGCTTCCTCCGCGTAGAGGCGGATGCTCTCGTACCCCTGCCAGATGTTGTCAGGGCAGAACGCGAAGTGCTCCGCGGCGACCGTGAGAGCTTCATCCAGCGTCTGCGGAGGGGCCGCGACCGACAGGTCCAGCCGTGCGTACGACAGAGCAACCACCCGCACTCCGAAGCGGTCCTCCCAGGAACGGAGAACGGCACACAGCCGGGCCACGTCGTTCTCGTGGTTCACCGGACCTGACCAGCCGATCGCCGCGGGGAGGTCAGCAGACCGGTCCACCGGGACCAAAGCCAGCCGAGGGCTCTTGAGCGAGTGCCCGACCAAAGCCTTGGCCACTTCCGCGGCAGTCGTGTCCGGACCTGCCGGCGTGCTTCCCGGCAGCGCAATCCCGGGCCAGCTCTGCGTGAACGGGGCTATGGTCTCGCCCGCGTCCTCATCGTCTTCGCTCTCCTCGGTTTCCGATGCCGCGGACTCCCAGAAGTCCTTGAGGACCTCCTCGGCGTGATGGGCGCCCGGGTTCGACATCATGCCGGGGTCCAGCTCGCCGGCCCACCACTCCTCGACACCGGATTCGTCCTGGAGAAGGACGGGCTGCAGTCCCGCATCCCGGGCCGGCAGGTACTCGGCCCACGTACGAGGTGCTGCGACCCCATCGGCCACCCAGAGCAGCGGCTCAGGCCAAGGGCCGTCGTTGGTCTCTGTTACCAGTGAGCCCGGCGGCAGGCTAAGTCCCAGGCTTCCGCCCATAGGGTCGGTCAACAGCACCGTCAGCGGCTTGGCGTGTGTCGTCATGACTGTGAAGGTAACGGCCCCCACTGACAGACCACGGCCGCGGCCAGGCATCAGGACGAAAAACAACCACTCAAAGAGCGTTCTATCCCGTAGGTGGTGTTTGGCGGCCGCATCCGAGTGACCTGTCCGATGCCCGGTGGGAACTGCTGGGACCGATCCTATCGGCCTGGCGGGCCGAGCGGAGAGGGAAGGGCCTGGGCATCGGCCGTCCGCCCGAGCACGACCTTCGCCGGATCATGGACGCGGTCCTCTATCTCCCAGATCGCGAAGGCCCACCCGCGGGTGACCAAGGCATGGGCCGAAACCGGCTATCGAACCAAAGCCATCGACCACGGAGCCACCCTCGGCATCGACGTCGAAGTCCTTCACCGCGCCCCTGTCGTGAAAGACTTCAAGGTCATCCCTCGACGCTGGGTCGTCGAGCGGACCTTCGGCTGGCTCATGCGCCACCGCCGCCTGGCCCGCAACTACGAAACCCATCCCCACTGCTCCGAAGCCATGATCCGCCTCGCGATGATCGACCTTATGAGCCGCCGGCTCACCCGCGAATCCACCCCGAACTGGCGCAACGCCTGAACGCGGCATCCCGCATCACCCAGGGCTCACCGACCGCTCCCGAATCACCGTGAATCGCTGATCCAGCACACCCACGCACTCATGCAACCCTGGCCGAGGCAGCTCAGCGCGCTCGCACATCAACGCAATGGCCTCCACGTTCCGCTCCGCGGCAACGCGGCGGTCCACCTCCACCCGGACCTCGACCGAGAGTCTGTCCCACAAAGCGTTCTCCATAACCGCATTGAACCCCGCAGCCGATCGGAGCCGCACCACGTCTCTGAGCAGCTGCTTCACCAAACACCACCTACGGGATAAAACGCCCTTTCATGGGCATCGTGTACGTCCTGCGGACCGATGTCGCCCGGCGCGAGGTCCCGGCGGAGACGGTGGGCTGCTCCGGGGTGATTTTGGCGGGTCATTTGGGGTTCTGGCTCAAGTTCCGTGGAGCGCGCACAGTGGGTAACCGCTGGTGGGAGTTCGGCGCCGCGAATCACGGCCTGCGCTACGCGGACCTGCGCGTAGGTGGCCCCTGGTGCATGTCTAGGATTCGGGCATGAGCACGAGTACCACCAGGCCCCTCGTGGGCGTGCTTGCGTATGCGATCGAGGTCGCCGACGCGCCGCTTGATCGACCGAGACGGGACTCGATCGGCGGATGGCCCTTCCTCGACGAGGGAGAGGAATGGCCGACGTGCTTCTGCGACGACCGGATGGTGCTGTTCTTCCAGCTCGACCTGCCGCACGACGTGGAGCACTTCGGCGGTGACCACCTGCTTGTCTTCCACTGCCGGCAGCACAACGACGCCACCGATCCGCCGACGTCTGACGGCCGCCTTGCGCCAGCCTTCTGGAACGCACCTCAGCCGCCGTACCCAGGGCCCTTTTGGCGGGTCCTACTGCAACGCCGTCCCACACCACTGGCGCAACGTGAACCGTCCCTGCATCCGGTGCCGCTGACCCTGCGTCCATTCGCAGACGAGTCGAATGAGCGCGGCCTGGGTTCGCAGTCGTTCAAGGTCGGGGGAACTCCCTCGTGGGCTCAGCACCCCGAGTCGTACCAGTGCGCGTGCGGCACCGAGCTGGTCTACCTGTGCCAGGTGCCGGAGGACATGGACTTCACCACCGCGCCCGGCGCACCCGAACAGCCGTACTCCAGCTCAATCGACGGCTATCAACTGTTCCTCGGCAACGAGGTATACCTGCTGGCATGCCCGGCGCGCTGTGATCCCGCCGCCATCTGGCCAGTGAACCAGAACTGAACTGGATGAGGCCGCATCCGATGGGGGCGGCTCCGTCGCGGAGCGTCAGGCCAGAAGCACTCGCTTCCGCAGGAGCGGGAAACCGGCACGTCGGCCAGACCGGAGGGCCAATGAATGACTGTCGGTGCTGACCCGCGGAAACACCCCTCCTGAACTCCTCCTGGAGCCGGTCAGGAATCCTGACCGGCCCGACGGCCTGCTGAGGGGGAGCGTAGGCGGCCAGTTCGTGGGCCGCGGGCCGATGCCAGGGGCGGGCCTGACCCGAGTGTCAGTGCCGCCCTGCATAGTGCCGGTCATGATCAACGACTTGGACAAGGCCGACTGGGCGTCCCTGGGGCACGCCTACGGGCCGGCCGACGACGTGCCGGGATGGCTGCGCGGCATGATGTCGCCCGACCCTGCCGTACGCGAGAAGGCGTTCGGCAACTTCTACAGCGCAGCGCTCCATCAAGGGAGTCTGTTTTCGAGCACGCAGGCCAGCCTGCCGTTCCTGTTAGCGATGGCGGACGCCCCTGGGACTCCTGACCGCGGGGAAGTCGTCGCGCTGTTGCTCAGCATCGGGCGGGAAGCGGTCGATGCCGAGGAGATCTACGCCGTCATCTGCGGCGAGGACGGTGAAGAGTCCACGATCTACCCGGACATCGCACGCCTGATGCGCGAGCACGCCGACGCCTTCGTCACCTACGCCGAGGACCCCGACCCGAGGGTGCGCCGGGCGTCGATCGAGGGTCTGGGCCTTTTCCTGGACGATGCCGAACGGGCGGTGGGGCTACTGCAAGGCCGCCTTGTGGAGGAGAGCGGGGCCGTCGAGCGTCTGCTGGTGGTGCGGACGATGGCCGACCTGGCGCTTCGGCTGCCTGCGGCCGCCGCGCCGGCGCGGGCGTGGCTGGACGCGTTGGCCGACAGCGAAACAACCGATCCGGACACCCGTCTGGCGGCGCTCGTCCACCGGGCCCGCTGCGCTCCCGGATCCATCGACGACCAGACGGCGCGGACCGCGATCGAATTGCTCCGCCAGGTCACCCCCGCACCCCAGACCAAGGAGGCCGAGCAGAGGGAACGGGATCCGTCCCGTCCGTGTGCGTGCGAGGCCGAGCCCGAACCCGACCCGAACGTCCCCGGGCACATCGCGGCCGCCTTCACCGACCTCGAACGGCAGGGCCGCGTCCACGCCACCACCACCCCCTTGCTGACGGCTCTCCACAGCGCCCTGGGCACACGTGTCGAAGACCGCACGGCTCTGCTCAACGAGCAGCTGCACAGTCCGGACCCGGGTACCCGCTACGACGCCATCCACATGGCACGCAGTCTGATCACCTCCTGGCGGGGCGACCACACCGGCCTGGTGCGGCTCATCGGCGACTGCCTGCTCCCGGACGACTCCTACACCGCCGCGGCCGCGGCCGAGGCGCTCGGATCGCTGGCCGCCCTCGCCGAACCGGCCCGCGAAGCCCTTGCCGCCTACGTCACCGCCCACCGGCCGGATGCATGGGCCAGCCCGCACCGTGCCGTGCGCCGCGCCCACCAGCTGGCCGTCGTGGCCCTGGCCAGCCTCGGGGACGAGCGGGCCCTGCCCAGCCTGCTCGTCGCGCTGGACACCGACACCGATGCCTGGCGCGCCATGAACGCGGTGGGTCACCTGCCAGAGTGCGCCGCGGATCTCGCGCCCCGGCTGATCCGGCGCCTCGCTGACGTAGACCACTCCCGGCAGTGGCCCGACATCAGCCCTGCGACGCTCGCCTTCGCCCTCGCCAAGCTCGGGGATCCGACGGCCGTACCCGCACTCGCCGAGACCGTCCGAGCCGCCGTCCGGCACAAGCAAGGGCGCACCGCTGAGCCTGTCCTGAAGGCGCTCGCGTCGTTCGGTTCCCGCGCCGCATCCGTCCTGGACGTCGTCCGCCCCCTCACCGACTCAGACGATGATGCCCTGAGCACCGCTGCGGCGGGCGCCGTCTGGGAACTCGAACGCCGCCCTGAGAGCGTCGTGCCGCTTCTGGAACACCTCCTCGACGACCACCGGAACTTCGACGCGATCGACCTCGCCGGCCGGATCGGCCCTGGCGCCGCAGCAGTACTGCCGCGCCTGCGGCAGATCCTGAGCGAGCGGGTCGAGCAGAACGCCCGCAACGAGCAGAACGGCTCGGCCGTATCGAACGACTCGTGGACCCTTGTCCACGTCGCATCCGCCCTGTGGGGCATAGGCGACGTGAGCGAGGCCGGCACCGTAGTGCCGGCGCTGCTGGCCGCCTGGAAAGACAACGACTCAACCGTCCGCGACGTCCTCGCCTGCCTCAACCGTATGGGCGCGGCCGCACGCCCCGCCCTGCCCCAGATCCAGGCCGCCCTTGCGCAGCCCCATCGCGGCGACCAGATGTGGTCAGGCGCCGTCGCTGTCGACCTCGAAGTCGAGCACACCTGCCGTGCCATCCTCACGCGCCTGAGGGACCTTCCGGACCCGGCACGGGCAAGAAGCGAATAGGCCGGCCGCACCGGTGTGCAAGGCTCGCAGGTCTGGATCGAGTGCCGCACCGTCTCCGGCCGGGGTACGAAGGACAGCAGCGGCGCTCAGCAGCGCGACGTCGGGTGGGGCCACCGACGAGCCCGACGGGGAACAGAGGCCCATCCAGGGTGCAGACGCAGGAAGGTTGCCCCGCAGCGGCAGAATTCCAGACGCGCCTCAGTGGCCGCGCTGCCGACAGCAGCCGACCGCGCCGTCGGCGTCCCGTGACCGCCAGACCGCGGCCGCCAACGTCACATCCTCGGCTCCGTCGGCTTCTTGGTGCAGGTGTTTCTAGCGGGTTGTTAGGAGAGCCATTGGGACGGGGTTTTCGGGAGCCACCCGGTGTGATGGCGTGTGACATGCCGCTTTCGGGCCGCTCAGACTCTGTGCTTGTTGACCACGGTCATGTCAGGAGACCGGTGGGTACAGGTCGCGTGAGTGAATCTTTGAGCGGACCCGCCGGGACAAGCGGCTTGATCCGACGGTGTCGGGGTGGATGCTGGCCCAGCGGTACCGGGTATCGCGAAACACGGTGGCGAAGGCGCTGGTGTGCCCGGTGCTGGCGAAGCGGAAGAAGCCGCTGCCACGTGAGAGCGTGCTGGAGCCCGCTGCACCCTCATCCAGACCGGCACCGAGTCCTACCGCTTCCGCGTCACCGAGGCCGAAGGACGCAACTGAACAGGTTGCTCGACCAGTCAGTCCCGGCGGGAAAGAAAGAGGAGTCCGCAGTTCAACGCGAAGCCGGATCGAGGTGTCGGTGGGCAACCCGAGGCTGGCGAGCCTCAGATCCTTCGAGTATCTCGTGATGAGGTCGAGATCCCGCAGTTGGCGCTGGAGCTCGGCAATGGTTGCCTCGTCGAGGTCGGGCAGGTCCTCTTCCTGCTCGGCGAGGTACTCAAGGTGCTCGTCCACGGCATCCACGGCCCGTCGGCTGGCCCAGACCGCGAAGTCACGGCACTCGAACAGGTAGGCGTGCGCGGCATACAGCGTCGCGGCCGCCGCGTCGTCGTCAGCATCCTCGGGACCGTGCTGCCCATCGTTGTGGCAGTACTCGCTGAGCATGTACTCGGCCACACCCCGTTTCACGGCCGTGAAGCCGGTCGAGTCCCCGAGGGAGCCCTCCCAAACGGAGTTCAGCAGTGGCCGCAGACTCATCGTGAACGGTGCCCGATCCTCCTCGGGCAGTGCTTCATGCCAGCTCATGAGCCGTTCAGCGGTGCCAGCGGCGAAGACGCCGCGCTCGCCCGACGACATGGCCGTCAGGCGCTCCTCCACCGACGCCGACAACTCCTGCCACGTGTTCAAGCCGAGCCACCCCCGGGTCGAGACACCGGCGAGCTCACGCCCACCTCGGGGATCATCGCACCCGCCCCTGACAACGCTGGAAGGGGCCGTCCACCAATCTCGCGAACGCAGCAAAAGGGGTGGGCCCGTCCGCACCGCGCCTGTCAGGGACACGGACCGGCAGGGCCCAGAGCACCAAACTGCTGGCATCCATCCCCCGCTGCCGCAGACACTCCCAACCCGAAGTCACTCGATCAAGGTGGCTCTCAGTCCCGCCGCCGATCAAGGACCTACACCGTTGTCCATCTCCTGCACGGACGGATCAAGGCGGCTCTCGAAACCACCGCCCACGTGGCTCTCGTTCACCCCACCGGAAACAGTGCGGGCCTCGCGTCGGGACGCCGTCGGCGGGGTGGCGCTGTTGAGGCAGCGGTCGAGGAGTGTGCGCATGCGGGCTTTGGGGAGGGACGGGTTGGCCGCTGCGCCTTCGGCCGTGCGGAGGTCGGTGAGGAGGGATTCCAGGGCGTCGGGTGTGAGGCTCGGGTTGGTGGCGGCTGCCCGGCGCACCGACTCGTCGGAGTCTTGCACCGGGGGCTCGGGCAGGGCCGGATCGGCTGCAGCCAGGGCGCGTACTTCGGGGTCCGGGTGATTGATGAGGTGGGCCATGCCGATACGGGGGAACGCGGACAGGGTCTGTAGGTGCGGCCGGTGGGCCGGGCGGCGGATGAAGACGTCCAGGAGGAGGTCGGGGGGAGCCAGGGAGTGGTGGCAGGCCAGCCGGATGCGTACCTCTTCGTCGTCATCCTGCGCGAGTTTCCCGACGAGCGTGGCGGGCAGGCCGGGCCAGCTCGCCGCAACCCGGCGGAGCACCGGTTCCTCTGCCGCGGCGCAAGCGGCGAACCAGTCGGGCGACGGCTCGGTGGCCGGCTCGGTGATCGGGCAGGTGCAGTCCGCACCGTGCCCTATGACTCGCTGGATCGCCCAGTACTCGGCCCAGGTGCGGGGGAAGGGGTGGAGCCGTGCACGTGTCCGCACATCCTGGTCCGGATCCTCCCGCAACTCGGTGACCAGGTCGGCTTCCAGGTCGGGCCGGGCGGCCACCATCTCTCGGACCTTCGCCTCGGGGTGGCGGGCGAGCCGGGCGACAGCGTTGGCCGGGGTGTGGCGGTTCCAGGTGAGCGGGTGCACCATGCCGTCCGCGAAGCACTGCTCGACAACCGCGGGGGACAGGGCGCATGTGGCGAGCACGTGCGGCTTGCTGAGCGCACCGATGGACGGCAGCGTGGCCTCCACCGCTTCCGGGTCCAGTTCCCAGCAGCTCTTCCGGGCCGCTTCCCGAACCGCCGGGTCGGGGTCGTCGAGCAGAGCCTCGCGCTGCGCGGGAGTGAGCGACTGCCACCTCCAGGCGGCCTGTTCACGGATTCTGGGGTGCTCGTGCCCGGCCATGGAGCGGTAGAAGGACACAGGGATCTGCCGGGAGGACCTGAGCTCCTCGACGATCTCGTGTTCGGTGAGCAAGCCGTCCTCACCCCCGTCCTGGGCCGTCAGGAGGGTGACGAGGATGTCGTCCGGCAGCGGTCTGACCCATCGGGAGCGCGAGCGGGGGCCGCCGGCGAGCCATCCGCGGACGATCCCCGACGGGTCCGCTGCCAAGGGGGCGAGTCGCGACGGGTCGACATGCCGGTTACAGGCGAGCGCACGCCGGATCGACCGGTCCGGGTGCCGCAGGGCGGCGTCGATGACATCGTCGGGCAGGTCACGACCCTCACACATCCACGGGCCCGCCTTACCGGCCGCTCGATCCATCAGGCGTATCAGTACATCGGAAGGCGCCGCCGGATTGAAAGCGATGCCACGCAGCCACAGTTCACGGAGAGAATCGGACACCGTGTCATCCTGCCATCGTGCTGCGCCCGGACCGGACTACGCGGCAGCCACGCGATGCTGGTCAAGTCCAGCAGTTGAGTATGGTGACGTACGACCAGCTGACCGAGTGGGCCGGTCTGGGACGTGTCGCGCGAGCCGGACGGGACGTTGTAGCCGGCTGGCGGATCCCGGGCTTGATGGTGCACGCCAGACGGACGGGTCCACGTCTGCTCCGCCGCTCCCTGCACGTTCGGCACGGGCTGCCGGGCGGTGAACACAGCGGGCGTGGCCTCTCCTTCCCTGGCGAGGTGAGGAGCGGGCAGAGAGAGGGGCCTGCAGGTCTACCGCGCTGCCACGTCCCTCTGCACCTGCTTGTCGTTGAGTCACGTGCGTGGGTTGACGGCCTCGGGGCGCTCGCTCTCTCACCTGACCTCGTCGGCGGCCTGTCCGGCCTGGATGACCGCGTGCTCTGTGGCCTGGCGGGCGTACGCGAGGGCCTTGGTGACGGTCGGCAGGACGGCGGCGGATCTCAGGCCGGCGGGTCGAGTCCGCGCAGGCCCGATGGCGCGCGTCGCCGGCGCTGGCCTGGTCCCGTTCGTCCGCGCGGGCGCCCACTCCGGGTACGGCTACTTGGTTGAACGTGCCGAGATCCACGCGGCCTGAGGAGAATGCCATGATGAACGTCTTCAAGACCTACGGCACCAACACCCACACGGCCAGGGAGCTGTGCGACCTGCTCGCCGGCCGGCTCGGTGTGACCTTCGTCGAACGCGAGAGCGACTACCTCGGCGCCTACTTCCTCGCCACCCTCGCCGACACGACCTGCCTCCAGGTCCAGCCGAACGCCGTCCCCGGAGACGAAGGGGAAGACGACCTCTACATGGACGAGTACCCCGACGTCCCGGTGCTTCTGTCAGTCACCGCATCGGACACCGTGACTCCCCTCGACGACGCGCTCTCGACGGTCGAAGGACTCGCCCGGCTCGCGCCATCTCGAAAGTTGAGCAGCCGCTGATCCGCAAGTCCTGACGATCACTACTTGAGAGCTCGGTCAGGGACGCTCGGGGCCGGAGGGGTTGGTGGTCCGGGCCAGGCGAGGGTCGACGGCGTAGATGGGGGAGGGGCCGGGGCGCGGCGGGAGGTGTTCGTTGATCCAGGTTCCTTTGACCCGGGTCCGGCGTCGGGTGAAGGTGGTGCCCTCGACGGCGTCGGGTCCGTAGACGGGCCCGGAGGGCCGGCCGTGTTCGCCGGGGAGGTGGACGCGGGTGTTGCGGGTCCAGTGGGCGCGGCGCCCGCCCTGGTACTGCGCGGCCGCCCTGCCTGAAGAGCCCGGCGTTCTCGGCGGCGGGAGTGCGGGGGCTTGGTGGGGCGGGGCGGTGAAGCGGAGGACCCGGACGCCGAGGAGCGCGCCGGCTCGGGCCTGCGGGGTTCGGGCTGCCTGTTCCAGCTGCCGCTGGCGCCGCCGCGCCGCGGGGAGCCGGTTCTTCCTGCTCTTGCCGCTGGCGCGGGCCTGGCCGGGGACCGGCGGGGGTGTGTCCCAGTCCTCCAGCACGTTGAGGGCGGCGTAGTTGCGCAGGACGCGCGCGGCGGGGCCGGGGTTGGCGTCGAGCCGGTGGACCGGATGCATCGCCCAGGCGTACTGGCCGTTGACGCGGTTGGCGACGACCAGCCACCCCTGCAGCGGGTCGAGCAGCAGCGCGGTGTCGCTGCCGTCGTCAGGGTGGGCCAGGAGCACACCTCCCATGACGAGGGGCTCGCCGTCGAAAAGCGTGTCGTGGCCGGCGCCGTAGTGCGCGGTGGCATGGGCGTGAAGGTCGCCGTCGTCGGCGATGACGGCCGGCAGCGGAACCCCGTCGTGGAAGACCATGACCGTCTCGGCCGTCAGCCGCAGCCGCGCCCCGGTCTCCGGCCGCAGCCCGGTGGCGGCGTCGAACGCCTCGCTGGCGGGCACGAAGTACGGGGCGGCGGTGTAGACCGCGAGCATCATCTGCAGGTCGAGGAACCGCTCGGCCTCGCGCTCCCGGCCGCCTTGCAGCGGTTGCCCGTCGGCGGTGGCCGGGTTCAGGCTTCGGAAGCGGATGCTGGCGGCGTCGCCCGGCTCCAGGCCGTGCCCGCGGGTGGCGTGCTCCTCACGCCGGGCGATGTCCTCATAGATCACATCGCCACAGAGCCTCTCGCCCAGCACTCACGGGATGAGCCGGACCAGATCGGTGGTACTCCCGTCCGTCGTACGCAGGACCCGGCGCGGAGCCCCGCCGCGCCAGCTCAGATCCTGACCCGGGGCCAGCCACCGCGTCACCCCGGCGTTGCCCAGCAGCCGTTCCCAGATCCGGGAGAACCCCTGCTGCCCCCGCTGCTCTTCCTCGGGCGTGAGGCGGGCGGCATCGGCCAGGGCGGCGCCGTGCATCAGGCGGGCGTATGCCTCGCTCGACGGGTCGCCGGGCGTCATGGTGCCGAACATCGCGGGCATCGGGCAGGTCCTCTCGGCGGCCGAGCCAGTGCCGCTCGATGACGGGTTTGTCACCCAGGTAGCGATTCCACAGCAGGGGCCCGACTCCCACCCAGGCGGGGAGGCCGGACGTGGGCAGCGGCGCCCGGCCTGCTCGCTCGGCGTCGTCGGCCAGCAGCCGGGCGAGGCTGGCCCGGTGCTCGTCGTTGCTCCGGTGGCCGCGCTCGACGTTGGCGAGGACCTGCCGCAGAGGGTGGGTGCGGATCTCGATTCGACCGCGGTGGGTGGTGTGCTGGTTGTGGGTGAGGAGCTCGACCCAGGAGCAGGCGTCCAGCCCGCGCGCGAGCGCCAGGCGGTCGATGCGGTCGGCCAGCGGCCCGCCCCCGTCGGTCCAGGCCGCGTACAGGCGCACGGAGCCGTCGGGCTGGGGCACATCGGTGCGCACCAGCGTCTCCGGGCCGGCTGCGGCGAGCACACTGGCCACGACGGCCCGTTCGGCCGGGCCACGGTCGCCGGTGGGCGCGAGGACGGGGCGCGCGGTCGAGGGCGGGGCCGTGAGGACCGGCAGGGGCAACTCCAGCAGCGGCGCGTGGGTGAACGAGCGGAACTCCGCACCCTCAACGACGAGTCAGCCACCCGGATACGGACCTGTGCGAACAGCCCGGCCCGGCCCCGTGCCGACCCGGTAGGTCTGGTGCCTACGGCAAACCAAAACGGGGGCGCAGCCCAGCTCGCGAGCCCTGCCCGGCCGACCCATAGCGTTGTCACGGCCCACGGCCCACGGCCCACGGCCCACGGCCCACGGCCGCCTCCAGGCCGATCGCGATGAACGGCGGCTCTGCTCGGGGCTACGGCCTCTCCCAGCGCGCCGTGCCTGCCGTCTCCCGCTCCGCCGACCCGTACCCCACCCCCGCCCCCACTGCCCGCCGAACTGCCGGCGGACTTGTCGACCGCCGTCGGCCGCACCCTGGTCGCCGAGCTCCTTGCTGCCCGCCACGCGCCCGGCGAGCAAGGCGGGCGCGCGGGAAGCGCGCGGAGGCCGTGCCCGTCTTCCCATCGCCGCAGGCTCGTTGGCCGGGTGTGACCGCTACCGACTTCCTGGGCCGCCCGCTCGCAGAGCCGCCGGCCAACACCGTGACCGCCGTCTGCCGCTTCTGCTCGTTCATGGGCCCGATCCACTGGGCCACAACGCCGCTGGACGACGTCCTGGCGGTGGTCGGCGCGCACGTACGCGAGGAGCACGTGGAGTCCGGCATCGAAGAGTGCTACCCCAAGCTCTACTACGGCTTCGTCAGCGGCCTCACCGAGGAGACCCGGACCCGCGTCAACGCGGAGCGCGCCGACACCCCATACGGCACCACCGGCGCGGTGTGCCCGCCCGACTGCGAGTGCGGACAGTAACCCGACGGCCCCGCCGCCCGTACGCTCCCCTCTGTGACCCCACCATCCCCCGCCCGCCGCACCCTCGGCGCCGGGCCACCGCACCGATCCACGCCGCCGAGGTCGACATACTCCCCGGCCTGCCACACCTCGACATGCCCGACCTCCAGGACCTGCGGGCCCGCGGAGTCCTCGGCCCGCCGCCGGCCCCGGCGCCCTGCGGTCGTCGTGCGCTCGGCACCGGCGGCGACGCCGCCCGCACCGAGCCCCCGCAGGGCGGCTGACCGGGCGGCGCCCGCCACGCCCACCCGGCCGCCCGGTACCCGCGCCGCCCCGCGAAACGGGGCGGCTTGTTGCCTGTTGCCAGAATCCAGACGCAACGGGCAACCCCTCCCGGGCACGCTGCGACGCCGGGAGGGTGTAGTCCATGCAGAGCACACTTCTCGCCGGGACCGGCGGCTTCTTTACCACCGTCATCAGCTCGATCGGTGTCCGTCACCACGGCGCTCACGACCTCGTCACCGATGGCCTGTACCTCGACCTGCGCCGGACCCTGCGCAACCCCGCCGACGACCCGGTACTCCGCTACGGCACCGGCCTGGACGCCAAGGTGCGGGCTCACGTGATGGCCACCCCCCGTGCCCGGGAGGTGATCACCCTGACCGCGCTGCGGCTGCGGGCCCTCGCGGACGAGACCCCTGCGGACCGGCTCACCCGGCTCACGGTCGCGTGCCAGGGAGGCCGGCACCGCAGCGTCGCGGTCGCCGAGGCCATCGGCCGTCTTGTCTGGGAGGCGTGGGGCGGCCGGTACGGCGTCGAGATCCAGCATCACCACATCGACCACTCCGTACTGCCCCCCGGCACCCCCGCCTGACCCGCCCACCCGGCGGCTGCCGACACCTCAGCGCGCTCCGCCGTGCACCCGAGCGGGACGCGGCACTGGCGCGGCCCGTTCAGCGGCCTTGTACGTTGGGCACGCGCCCGAGCAGCCCCCACCCACCCCAGACCCCGGTGCCCGGACCGGTGACCGTGGTCCTGGCCGACGGGCAGGAGCTCCGTGGGGCGACCTCGCCGTGCTCCGCGCCGGTGACACCTCAGCCGCTGGCCTGCGCGAGGGCCTCGCCCGTGTCGGGGTCGTGTTGCCCTCGCTCCGGCCGGGGATGCCCGTCGGCGACACCTCGTTCATCGAGCCCGGCGGCTGCATCGCCGTCCGTCTCGCCGAAGTCCTCGACGCCGCCGCCGACGCCGTCCCGCTCTGCAGGTGGCGAAGTGAACACCACCGGCCGCCGGGTTGCTGCGACGCTCAGCGCCGGTGACGTCGTCCGCCCAGGGCGACGGCGTCCGCACCGTCGTGCGGACCTCGACGGCGACCGCCCCGATAGGGGGCCTGACCGTGGTGGTCCACTTCACCGACGGGACCTTGTCCCGCGTTGGCGCGGGCGTCGAGTTCGACGTCGAGCGACCCTCGTTGACCCGCTCGCGCCGCGGCCTCGGGTGGGTATCCGGGGGTGTCGCTGGACCACTACCGGGAGTTCACCTGGCTTGGCGCTGTCGTCCGCGTACGGGTGTACCCGGGAAGACGGCGGAGACATGACCACCCCGCGCACCAACCACCGGAGTCGACGTCCGGCGGCGCGACCACGCTCACGATCTCCAGGTACTCCGACCCAGCCCGGACCGCCGCCCACGCGCATGCCCTGGATGCCGTGTCCCACACGGCCGCCCTGGACCCGCAGACGGCGGTCCTGCTCGCCGCCTGGCTGGAGACCACCGCCACACTGGAGGACCAGGCGGCGGAGCTCTTGACCGGATTCGGGTGCGGGTCTACCGGGCCGCTCACCACCGCACGGTGTCGATGTGGCGGGGTCAGGGAGCGAAGTACCAGCAGTAGAGCTTGAGGTGCTTGTCCGCACGGCTGGCGGCCAGAGCTGATACGCGTTCGAGGAGATCCGTCGCGCTGTCCGGCGATATCTCGTCGTCCGGTTCGGAGGCGGCTGCCGCCCACGCGCGAGCCGTGGCTTGGAGCCGTTCCGCTCCCGCGGTCGCCATGGCCTCGCGCAGAGGTTCCGGGACGGCGAAGACGGAGAACCCGTCGTTGGCCGGGGGGACCACGTGCCGGAGTGTGCTTTCGGCGCCCGTCAGGTGGACTTCCCACCTCCAGACCGCGTCATCGGGGTAGATGCCGTCGCACGCCACGGCCGGGAAGTCGTGACTTCGGCGAGGGCCCACCCGCCGGGCTGTCTCGTCGTCTTCTGCAAGGAAGAACTCACCTATGAGCACCATCAGACGATCATCGCAGCCTCCAGGGCGACTCAGCCGAGCGGCTGGCCCGCACGGCCAGTCAGACACGCCGGCCGCGGCGCCCCGCGGGCGTCATGTGCTCGGCACCAGCGGCAACGCCACCCGCGACGCCCCGCCAGCACGGTCGCGCCCCATCGCCGGGACAAGCGAGTTGCGGACCAGATTCCGCAAGGCCCGCAGTTGCCCCCTCCCTCACCCTTACGGTGAGCGCGTGACGCACGACCACCTCAGCGCGCCCGCGACGGCGTTGGCCGCGCGGGCGGAGTGCGACGCCGACTGGCACGTCTATGTCAACGACCCCGTCCAGGGCCCGCTCAGCTTCTGCACCGGCACCGGGCCCATGGCCCCGTTCGCCCCTGATGCCGCCGCCTGGGTCCTGGAGCGGGACGGCCGGCGCGTCACCGGCCTCTGGATCCCGACACCCCCGACCGCCGAAGCACAGTTCACGGCGACGGTCGAGGAGACGGCTGACGCATAGCCACAGGCACGAGCCGAGCAGGACGTCCGGGTACCGGAAGAGGGAGCAGTGCGTTGTCGTGGAAAGACGCGGTCCAGCCGGCCCTGCGGATGCTGCTCCAGCCGGGGCCCCGGACCGACCCGCACCTGGAGATCCTGCGCCTGGGCGCGGAGCACGAAGACATCGAGGCCGAGAACGTCGTGGTGACCCTGGCCCTGGGCGGTGCGCTGGTGTCCGGCACCCTGGCCTCCACCGGCACCTGGGAACGTCTGCACCTGCGCCAGCTCGGCGATTACGACGACACCCTGCGCCGGGTTGTGCGCCATGCGGTCGGGCACCTGGACGGGGCCGCCGAGAAGCGCCGGCGGCCCCGCGAGACCGACCAGCGCTTCCTTCATCTGCGGGATGTGACCTACCGCTCCGGCCGCACCACCCACACGCTGCCGACCTGGCGCGGCCCGATCTCCGCGATCAGCGGCTGGACCCTCGGCGAACCCGGCAAGGTCTGACGCTGGGCGCGGCGTGTCGAGCCGGACGCCGTCGCGGGCGATGCGCCAGCCCGTCTTGAGCGGGCCTGCGCGAAGCGGCGCCGGCAGGCTGACGCAGCGTCAGAGTGCCGGACTCGGACCCGGGTGCCGGAGGCTGATCAGCCGGATGGCGGTGATGCTGAGCGAGGCCGGGGCGCTGGCGTAGTAGACGACGACGGCCTGGGCGCCGCGAAGGGCGGCCTCTCGGTTCCTGCGCACGAGGCTGTGGTGCGGTCGATGCGTGGCCGTAGGGGCCGTGGGCGGTGGTGGTGCGCGTCTCGGTGCCGATCTGGGTGCGGCGCGGTCGGGGCAGGCCCCGCAGCACGGATTCGGCCCGGGGCCGAGTAGACGATCCGATAGGCCATCTCCGCGGCTTCGTGGCCGTCGAGCGAGGACCAGGTCGCCGTTCTCGTCCAGGGTGACGGTCTCGCTGTAGTCCCTGGCCCGCCGGGCGGTCTCCGTGTCGGTCTCCTCGACGGCACCGGGCACGGTCTCCAGCGCCCGCCACATCAGCCGCTCGTCCTCGGCCGTTCCTGCGGCGCCCCGGACGCTGTCGGCTGGGGCGGCTGTGTCGCCTCGGTTGGGGTGTGGGCCCGGCGCCCGCCGGCACCGGGCTGCGGTCGCAGCGGGACCCGTGCCGATCGGGCAGCGATCGCTGCCCGTTTTTCTGCCCGGCGAGGCATTCCTCGGACGTGCTTGACGCGGTGTCGTGGCGTGGAACCCACTGCCCTCATTTAGTGAAAGGATTTCGCATGTCCACGGAAGTACCACCGGGTAGACCTCCAACGAATGTCCAGAAGCCGGTGAGGCCGGCTCTGCATCGAAGTTCCAGCGCGATGCATCGCCGAATATCAGAGGCCAGCATTCTCGCGCTCCTCATAGGACTCCTTTCAGTCTTCGCCCCTGCGACTCCCGCATCGGCTGTTCCGGTCAACCAAATGGCCATGGTCACATGGAACTTGGCGTCGAACGCGGATCGATGGGTCACGGTGAATGGCTATGCCAGAGGTACGGGTGTAGTCGCACTACAAGAACTGCCTAGAATTCCGAGTCAGGACAGGATCAGGCTACCGCAAGGTGTCACGCATGAGAGGATTATACCTAATTCTGGTCCCGCCGGGGGGGGGGGGTGGTCACTGAATGGCTCTGGCAGCTTGACGGATGGCACCCCCGTCGCCGAATTTAGGTATCTCTACACCTATCTGCCGCCGTCGACCGGTGCGACGGGGATGAACTGGGAGCTTCCTCTCGGTATTGTCACCAGCTTCCGGGCGGGTCGTGTTGATGTGGTGGGGACATCCGTTCAGGGCGAGCGCCGCCCTGCACTGGTCGTGACGGACGAGGGCGACCGGATCGCGTACGCGTCGGTGCACGCAATATCCGGCGGCGGTTCTAATTCCCCGGCACTCGTGGAAGCGATTGGCAGCAGTGTGCACGCTGGGATCGGCGCCGACTGGCACTGGGTGATCCTGGGAGACTTCAACCGCGCCCCAGGCGTACTTCAGCAGGACTTGGCGGCTGCACAAATCCCGGGGAATGTCATCAGAAGCGGCAACCCTACCCATCGAGACGGTGGCGAGCTTGACTATATAGTCACAGATTTGCATGGTACGACATGGGCGGCCAATACGGAGGGCTTGCAGGGAAGTGACCATACTCCGGTCCGCTTCGCGCCCATACAGGCCGGCGGCTTGATTCCCGAGTACACCTACCGATTCCCCTGGGCGGGCCAGCTTCGGGCGGGAACCGTACTGAGTGCCGAAAATCCGAGCGCCATGGATTTCGAGCCCTGGGGGCAAAGGTTCTCTCAGGTTTGGACGCCGACCAATTTTGCCTCATTCAGTCAGATGGGGGCTGTCTATTCGCGTCTCGTCAATCGAGAGTCAGGGGAATGCCTGACGGCGGAGAGACCCAATCCGAGCCTTATGACGCGGCCTTGCACGGGGCTCGACGCCCGCCAGATGTGGCGCTTTGACTATCAAGACAGGCTTACCAACGCAAATGATGTGAGCGTTGGCATGAATGGCGCTTATGTGGGGGCAGTGGAGGGAGCCGACCGTGGCGTGGCAATCGACAGAGAGATGGTTGATCTCCGCTATTGGGGGCATGCTGGTTTTCCCGATCCGACGGCCGGTGATCTTGTCCTCAGGGATAACAGCACCGGACTGATCGTCGCTGACGAGGAACTCACTCCCGATGTGGAAGAGGTCGCCCGCCCCTCCGACAGTGCAAATATTTCCGCTCGGGCAAGATGGCATGTGACGCCGTCCAATCGTCCTGGATATGTGCAGCTAGTGAATCGAGAGACCGGAGAATGCCTGCGGGGAATGGAAAGCTACAACTCATCGACGTACCCGTGCATGAACGACACGGATCAATACTGGGAATATGTTGAAGGGCATGTAAGCAATACGCGGCGTGGCCACCTCGGCCGCTTCCCGGATACAAAGCCGAGGGATCTGGTTACTCGGTTCGGAGTTCCCACGACGTTCACGCTGGAACTGGTGAACAGCGTTCCTCCTCCGTCCTGGATACCGCAGGTGTCCCGCCTGGCGGTCATGCCGCTGGGCGACTCGATCACGCTGGGCGTGGGAAGCAGCACCCGGACCGGTTACCGCCCGGAGCTGAGCAGGCAGCTGTCCAGCGAGGTGCAGCAGGTGGAGTTCGTCGGATCCCAGCGTGACGCGGACGGCACGCACCACGAGGGGCATTCCGGTTGGCGGATCGACCAGCTTCAGGCCAACATCGAGACCTGGCTGGCCGAGGCGAAGCCCAACCTGATCACGCTGCACATCGGTACCAACGACATGAACCGCGACTACCAGGTGGCGACGGCCCCGCAGCGGCTCGGCGCCCTGATCGACCAGATCCACGCGGCCTCTCCGGACACGGTGGTCCTGGTGGCGTCCCTGGTACCCGCCACCGACCCCACGGTGCAGAGGCGGGTGGACACCTACAACAAGGCGATTCCCGGGATCGTCGCCGACCGGGTGCAGCGCGGCTACCGCATCGCTCAGGTCAGCATGGACGGGGTGTCCACCGCTGACCTCAACGACAACCTGCACCCCAACAACAGGGGCTACACGAAGATGGCCGCCGCATTCCACAGCGGCATCGCCAATGTGGGCGGCAAGGGCTGGGTCAAGCCGACGGTCGAGGTCAAGCCCGCCCCGCCGATGCAGGGCCGCACCGCCGGGGACTACAAGGTGGACATCGACGGTGACGGCCACGCCGACTACCTCGTGGTCGACGACAACGGCGCGGTCCGCGCGTACGTGAACACCACCGGTGCCGACGGCAAGGTGAACTGGCTCGACAAGGGCTACATCGCTTCCGGGTCCTCGCAGTGGACCGGCGCCCAGGTACGGTTCGCCGACGTCGGCGGTGACGCCCGCGCCGACTACATCGTCCTCAGCCCCAACGGGGCGGTGCGCGCGTTCATCAACAACGGCGGCAACGGCAACGGGGGCTGGCAGGACATCGGCGTCATCGCCACCGGCTCCACCAACTGGACCGACAAGCAGATCCGGTTCGCCGACATCGGGGGCGATGCCCGCGCCGACTACATCGTCCTCAGCCCCAACGGCGCCGCACGCGCGTACGTGAACACCACCGGTGCCGACGGCAAGGTGAAATGGTCCGACAAGGGCTTCATCGCCGCCGGCTCCGCCAGCTGGACAGACGAACAGATCCGGTTCGCCGACGTCGGCGGTGACGCCCGCGCTGACTACATCGTCCTCAGCCCCAACGGCGCCGCACGCACATACGTGAACAACGGCGGCGACGGCAACGGCGGCTGGCAAAGCGTCGGCTTCATCGCCTCCGGCTCCGACAACTGGCTCGCCAGCCAGGTACGGTTCGCCGACGTCGGCGGTGACGCCCGCGCCGACTACCTCGTACTCTCGGACACCGGAGCCCTGACCGCCTACTACGCCGTCACTGCCGCTGACGGCAGCGTCGGATACAAGAACCAGGGAGTGATCGCCACCGGCACCGGCGCACCCGGCTCCCGCGTGCGCATCTGACAGGGCCAGCACCACCCCCGCCAAGGCCGGCCAACCCGACGAAACACCGGGCTGGCCGGCCCTCCTGGGCTACCAGCCACTCGGCGTCCGCCTGCACGAATACCTGCCTCCGCCTCCAGCCACGCATGCAGTCGGCCCAGGAGGCATACCGGCGTGAGGCCGCCGCACTCTGACGGACCGCCCGCACTGTCCCGACCCCGACCGCGCTTCCGGTCACCTGGTGAGGTCGGCGGATGGGGGAGCGAATCCCATCGGTCCGCACGGTTCGCTCTTCGCCGGACCGCAGGAGTCGGAACTCGCGGGCTCGCAGTCGCCCGGCCCGCACGCCATCACGTCGGGTCGGCGCGGGACCCGCGCGCTCGCGTCGGCCCACCGGTCACCGGACAGCACTGCCCGCAGCTCCTCTTCGCGGACGTTGCCACCGGTCAGGAACCGGCCGATCTCGCACGCCGCGACGTCCCCGTTCGGCAGGACCACCGCGCGCCCGTCCGCGCACCGCCCGCACAACGCCAACACCAGCGGCCCCGCGTTCCCCACCGGCCGCACCGCGCCCAGGTGGACGTCGCTGAGGCCCAGGCCGCGCAGCTCCGCGCACGCCTCCTTGGCCCGGCCGCTCCCGCCGGAGACGAGGACGGACACCCGCAGGGCGATCCGGCGCCGGACGGCCTCGATGATGTTGGCGCGCGTCGCCGCGTGCGACCCCGCCGCCCGGCCCGTCACCGCGTCGTGCTCGGCGGCATCCCGGCTGTGGTACGTCGTAGCAAGCCGCACGGCGGGATCCGCGAACAGCTCCCACTGCTGCTCGCCGACCCGGAACAGGTTCGTGTAGACCCGCACCCGCAGACCGGCGTCGACCGCGTGCCGGACGATGCGGACGAACGAAGGATGCCGTGTCGGCTCTCCGCCGATCACCTGGACTTCCCGTACCCCGAGGGCGAGGGCCTGGTCGATCGTCCGCAGCCAGTCGTCGTCGCTCATGGTGCCGTGACCGCGCGTCGGCCCGGACCCGGCGTAACACACGGACGGGCAGGTGAACTGGCACTGCCCGGTGATCTCCACCGACAGGTGCCGTAACGAAGCCTCCGCCTGCACAGTCGTCATCCGGCGATCGTAGGGGCCGGTGCCCTGGCCGGTACCCGGTCAGGGCACACCTGTTCTCCCCGGGGCGCGATCCGAGACGAGGTGCCGCACGACGCCTCGCCGGCAGGGGTCCGGGGACGCGGGTTCGGCGGATAGGTGATGGTCCTGCACCGCCTCATGGTCGACGGCGCGGCCGCCGGGACCGCCGATCCGCCCGCCGCCCATGCCGCTCGCCTCCCCGCTGGCCGTTCCGGCGCCTTCCCAGAGACGCTCGCGGGCGCGGTGACCGTGGCGCTCGGCCTGCGCCGCGCCCGCTCAGAGCCCCTCCGGGCCCGTATCCGGTAACCGGTAACCGGCCTGCCGCCCGGCCCCGTCCGCCCGGCCCGCCGGCGCCGTACGGTGGACCCGTGCCCGAGCAGCCCGACCCCGGCCTCGACGCCGTACCGGTCCCGGTGACGGTGTCCTGGCCGACGGCCAGGAGGTCCGCGGCCGGCTCTACTCCTGGCACCAGACCCAGACCGGGTGGCAGGGCGATGTGGGCCTGCCCCTGTGGCGCAACCACCCCGGCGACCGCGACGCGGTGACGGTGGAGCGGGCCGAGTACCGGGTGTGGCTCGACGCCCCGCCCAGCTCCGCCCGATTCCCGGCGTCGACTACTCGGCCGTCCCGGCGGTGCGCCTGCCCGAGCCGTCGCTCATCAAGGTGGCCCTGGGGGAGCGGCGCCCGTCCGGCTGGGGCATGCGCGGCGGTCCGCGCGGCCAGGGCACCATCCACGCCCCCGACTGCACCGAAGCACCCCCCGGCGCCACCACCCTCTCCCTGGACCAGGCGCTCACCCTCGCCGAGCGGCCGGCGGTCACGCTGTGCTCGCTGTGCGGCGCCGCCGCCGAGCTCACCCCGCTCCTGCGCGGCTTCGAGGACGGCTTCGACCAGCCCTAGGGGGGTGCCTCCTCGACGGGGCGGATGGCGCGCGGCGATGGAGCGGGAGGGAGGCGCGGGGGACGCCGCCCTGCCCGCTCGGTGGTCGGCGGGTGCCGGCCGAGGCAGCCCAGATCCAGGGCCATGATCGCCTGCTTGATCTCGTCTTTGCTGACGATGCCGTCCTCGTCCGTATCGGCCCGGGCCGTCAGCCCTTTGAAGAGCTCCCTGGCCTCCTGCTCGTACGAGCCCAGCTGCGAGGCGATGGCGAAGAGGAGCTCCTCACCCTCCTCGACGGTTGTCGTGTCCAGCCAGATGTCCGCCAAGTGCTCCACGACGGTCTCCTTGAACTCCTGTTCCGCGTCTGCCATGTGCCCGTCCTTCTCGTATGCGAGTACGACCGTGGTGGACGCCAGCCAACCACGCAGGTGACTGCCCAGACCGGGGTTTCCCCAGACCAGGGCACCGCCGTCCCTCTGCCACGGCGGGCCGAGACGGGGCGGCAGCGCCCCTGCTCCGCCAGCCGCTCCGGATGCGCGACGCCGCGCTCGACCAGGAACGCCTCCAGCCCGTCGAGCGGCCCCCCGGCGGCTCCAGACCAGCCCGCAGCGGGTACCTGGGCCTGACGACCCGCCGGAGCCGCCGCACGAGCGGCGGCCGGCAGTCTCCAGCAGCGCTTTTGTACTCCCGTGCACTCCCATGCACTCGTGTGCACGGCCTGCGCCGGGTTCCGCGCGACCCGTATACCGACGGGAGACGACGGGAGTCCGAGCGTCTCCCGGGCCCGGCCGCACCTCATCGAAGGCCGCCCGCACCGCCCGTACCGCCCGTAGCCGCTCCCCGCGCGCCGTCGGCAGCGCGCCCCGGCGCCCGTCGGCCAGCTCGAAGCCGTCCATCCCCAGGCCGTACGCGACCCCTCAGCCCCCCCGGCCGGTTCACCCGCACGAGTGATCCACGGCCCTCGTGTACGCGGGCGCGGCTTGTGAGACCCGCCCCCAACTCCCTCCCAAAATCTAGCTATTGACAGTAATCAGGACCTATCTGCATGTTTCCGGCACCACCCGGACTGCCACCACCACCCATGGAGGTTCCGCGATGCCCACGACCAAGCCCCAGACCGCCACGGCCAAGGCCCTGGACAGCTTCGGCCCGGTCCAGTTCCCCGCCGCCCTGGACTTCGCGACGTGGCGGTTCGAGCGCGCCCTGGCCCTCGGCCTCATCCCGCCCGCCGACATCGCCGGCACCCGCTGGTCGGCCGCGGCCGTCCAGGCCGCCCTCGACGCCAAGGCGGAGATCTGGGCCGCGACCGGCACCCTGCCCGACATGGGAGCCACCCGCGCCGCCGAGCTCCTCACCGACCGCTTCGGCATCCCCGTCGACCCGGACGTGCTCCCGGAACTCGCCCGCAAGGACCTCATCCCCCGCACCGGCTACTACAAGGGCCACCCCCTCTACGACGGCCTCGCCATCGAGCACTTCACCGACCGAGCCGCCCTCGACAAGGCCCGCCACGACGGCCAGCTCCTCACCCGCGACCGCGCCACCCACTACCTCGGCATCCGCGACAGCGACTTCACCCACCTCACCCGCGCCGGCCTGCTGCTCCCCGCCGTCCACGTCCGCAGCAGCCACCAGCCCCGCCGCGCGGCACCCTCGGTCCCGCTCTACCGCCTCGGCGACCTCGACGTCCTCCTCGCCCACCCCGCCATCGACTGGCACGCCGTCCGCGCCACCCCGAAGGGCCACCGCTCCGCCCTCGCCCGCCTCACCGAGCCCCAGAAGGGCCTCCAGGAGAAGTAGTCAGCACACCCCGGCCCCCTTGACGACCCGCCCCGACCCGCGCGGTTCATGCATCGCGCAGGTCTCTGGGAGCAACCTGTAGGGCAACTTGAACAGCAACTTGCAGGGCAACTCGTAGAGCAACCCCCAGCCCCACCGCTCCGCCGACAACCCGAAGGACAGCCCCGTGTACCCGCACCACGCCACGAACGAGGACCAGGCCGCCGAGGCCGAGGCTGTGCGCCGGCACGCCACCGTCCAGCGGCCCGGCGACCGGGCCTTGCAGTGCGATGCGACCGCCGTCTGCCACGCCCCGGGCGGCACCCGCGCGTACGCCCTCCTCGACGGCGTCGGCGACACCCCGGCCGTCCGCGCCTGGACCCGCACCGCCGCCCGCCGCCTGGCCCGCGCCGCCGCCCTCCGTCACGACGCCGAGGCCGGCCTGCGGGCGGAGTACGACCGCTACGCCGCCGAACCCGCCCGCGCCTCCGACGGGCACGGTCTGCCGTGCGCCGCGGTCGTCGTCGCCGTCCACACCCCCGACGGCCGTTTCTCCGTCGCCTGGTCGGGCGACGCCCGCGCCTACCTCCTCCTCGACGGCCCCGGCCCCCTGCGCCAGCTCACCGAGGACCACAACGCCCGCCGCGCGCACGGGGGCCGGGGCGACCGCAACCTGATCACCGCCTGCCTCGGCGGCACCCGCACCGACGCGGACACCGAGCAGATCTGGGGCCACCCGGCCGTCGAGTACACCGCCGGCCCAGCCCTGCCCGGCTGGCTCCTGCTCGTCTCCGACGGCGCCTACGAAGCCCACGAGGACGCCGGCGGCGACCTCGCCGCCTACCTCACCGGCGCCCCCACGCCGCCGCCGAACGTCTCGTCGACGACGCGATCGGGCATCTGCACGAGCTGGGTGGGCTGTACGTGGACAACGCCACCGCCCTGATCGCCCGCCTCACCGACCTGCGGGCGCGGCCGGATGCGCCCCGGTCATAGGGGCGGCTTATGGGTGCATAAGGGCGGTGTGTCTTCCAGGGTGCCTGACGGCCCGTAAAGCTGGCGTCATATCAGCTATTTGATGGGATTCCGGAAGATTTTCATGAAGCGTAGACGTCGCACCCTGCTCACCACTGCCGTAATTTTCGTGAAGCGTAGAGGTGTCGCTCTGGTCACCGGTGCCGTTTTCAGCGTGCCGGTCTGGGCGGGAGGCGCGATCGCGGTGGCACCGGCACCGGCCGGGACGGCCGCGGCCCGCTCCGCCGGACAGTCCGTGACCGCACCCGGGAGCGTCGCAGGCGCCGCGGGGCAGGCACCGGTGTACGCGGCAGCGGAAGCGGGCCGGGCGAAGGGCGTCCTGACGGTCCGGGTCGCGGGCTGGCCCGCGGAGTTCCGGGCAGGCGGTGACTGGGAACAGTTCGATCTCATCCTGGGAAACACCACCCAGCAGCCGATGGACGACTTCATCATCGGTATCGCTATGAACACGGATTCCGATCCGGGCCTTCATCCCGATCACGCGCAGTTCCAGGCCCTGCTCGCAGGTAAATGGACCGATATAGATCTCCAGGATCCCGGTGAACGGGACATCGACGTGGATCTTCCCCTCGACGGCATGGTCCTGCAGCCCGGAACAACGACTATTCCTTTGCGTCTGAGGTTCTCCGAAGATGCCCCACTGACGAAGTTCTCTTTCGGGCCTCGTGTAGACGATGAGCACGCGGAGGAGGGGAGCGGTGGGTACTGGGAATCCGCGTGGATCGTCCGCCCAGGGAACCCGACTCCGGACCCGACTCCGGACCCGACGCCTGACCCGTCGGGGAAGCCGGACCCGACCCCGGACCCGACGTCCGAGCCGACACCCGACCCGTCAGGGAAGCCTGACCCCTCGGGGGCCCCTGCCCCGGACCCGTCGGCGAAGCCGGAGCCGTCGGACCCCACCCCCACCCCCGCACTGCCGGGATCCGGGGGCAGCGAGGGCCAGACTCCGCCCCCTGCTCGGGATTCGGGTCGTGCGGATGGGGCGTCGGGGTCGCTGGCGCGTACGGGAGGCAGCAGCACGACGGGCTGGTTCCTGGGCGCCGGGACTGTCGTGACCATTGCGGGAATCACTCTCGCAGTCGTCGGACGCCGCGCGAGGAAACGCCACACGGCCTGAGCGCCGAGGACGTCGTCACGGCGATCCGGGCCAAACCGGTCCATGCGGGCCAGCCCGGTGCACACGGCCCCGCCGAACCCGGCGGGGCCCCACGTGGACCAAGGGGCGGAGGTGAAGTGGACGGCGGTGTCCTCACGCGGTCCGACGGGGCACGGTCTCAGGGCGTTGGCCTCGCCCGGGGTCGGCTGTCAGGCCCCACCTCAGGTTTGTGCCGCCCCACTCCGGCAGGTACCGGCACACGGCGTTGATCCAGCCCGCCGAGGTATCGCCCCGGCCGTGGCTCTCGGTGCGGACCCGCAGTGCGCGCCGCCCCGGCAGGACAGCCGTATGCCTGCCCCGGGGCAGCCAGGTCCGGTGTGCAGGCCGGCTGTTCGCGGACAGCAACTCCGCAACGTGGAAGCGGCGGCCCCGGCCCACACCAGACGGGTGCTGGCGGCCCAGACAACGCGACATCAACATTCATCAAGGAGGAGCAGTGGATCCGACCGCAGGGTTCGGTTTCGCCGCAGGGCTCGCCGCGTTGGGGGCTGTGGTCCATTACGTGAGGAACCAGGTCGCTCACGGGAGGATCCGCCGCAACTCGGCCGTGGGTATCCGGACCAAGGCGACCATGGCTTCGGACGAGGCTTGGTATGCCGGGCATGCGGCGGCCTCGCCCTTGCTCACGGCCTCGTTCCTGAGCGCGTACACCCCGGCCGCGGCATGTCTGCTGTTGGCTCTGACCAGCTCCAGGAGTCCGGCGGCGGGCATCGTCGCGGCGGCCGGGGCCGGCTCGGCCCTCACGCTCCTCACAGCGGCCGCGATCAAGGCGAACTCGATCGCGGCCTCGGCCGGCGATCCCGAGGGACGCTCCGGCACGCGCTGAAGCGCGTCTCCCTTCCGTTTCCGTTCCAGGTCTCACCGTCCCAGGAGGACACCATGAAATTCACGTCCAAGAGGACCATCGCCGCGGTGGCGATGCTTTCCGTACTCATGACAGGCGGCGTCACTGCCCAGGCAGCGTTCGCCGACGCGGGTCACGGAGCCTCCGCACCGGGGAAAGCCCGCCTCAAGGAGACGATGAGGCAAACTACGGAGTACAGCAACGAGGATCTCCTGCAACTGCTGCTCGCCGCCCAGGGCCCCATTGCCGACACACATCCCGACCTGAAGCGGATGCTCGGCTTCAACCCCGACAAGCCCCGGACCGACACCGAAGCGCTGGACACGGTGATCGCCGGATACCTGGCCGCCCGCCCTGGTTTCCGCCAAGAGGTGGCGGCTCCTTTGCACAGCGGCGACCCGGTGCGCGTCGACGCCGCCTTGCGCGACTTCTCACTTTCCTTCAACAAGTGGCTGAAAGAGACCGCCCAGCCTGCGCCCGACGGAGGCGCCCCCGCCGTGGCACAGGCACGGGGCTGGTTCTGGATGGGCGCCTACGTCGCGATCTACGCGAATGCCGTCGGGGCCGCCAACGCCGTCGCCTACACGAATGCGGGCGTGGCCACCAATGCCCTCGCCACGCTGGTCGTCGTTACCTGGTACCTGGAGGACGGCAGCCCGACCGGATCGGGCATCGAGCGCGACGCGTTCGTCGACGCCCTCACCTCTGCTCTGACGTGACACGCACTCAGACAACCGAGAGCCGACAGGGCGCCGTCCACACGGGCGGGCCGGGCCGGGGGCCGGTGCCGGCCGCCGCCGTCGGCATCCTCCTGGTCGGCGCCCTGCTGGCCGGGTCGGTCTTCTTCTCGCTGCCCAGCAACGTGCTCTCCACCCGCGACGGGGGTGAACTGCGAGAGTGGTCGGCGAGGCTCCTGCCGCAGAGCTGGGCCTTCTTCACCAAGCCCCCCAGCGATCCCGAGTTCGTCCCCTACGTCGTGTCCGGCGATGCAGCGTCCGCTGCATCGCTGCTGCCGAACTCCCGGCCGGAGAACCTCTACGGGCTTACCCGACGCCAACGCTCCCAAGGCCCCGAGGTGGCGAACATGGCCAACCAGGTGCGGGAATGGCGCAACTGCGAAGAGGTCGAAGGAGACTGTCCAACCGTGGTCGCACGGTCCTCGGCGCCGGCCCGGGCAGAGAACTCCTCCCCCGTGCCGACCCTCTGCGGGCGAGTGGTCCTCGTCGAGACGAGACCTGTTCCGTGGAAATTCCGTGACAGGTACGACGGATGGCGGCTCGACAAGCGGGCGGCCTTGGTGGAGGCGACGTGCCCGGGCAACGGCTGATCGCGGCGCTGGAGCGTTCCGTCCGCGCCTTCCCTGCAGAATCCCGGGCCCTCGGGGCGGGCCGGTCCACCATCGCCCTCGCCCAGGCATCGGTCTTGCTCTTCACCCCAGCGTCCCACCTCTTCGTACCGGTGGGCGGGACGGACGCCGCGACCGACTGCTCGACCCCGGTGCAGGCCGTGGCCCTGTACTGCCTGGCCGGCACGGCGGACCGGCAACTCCTCAACCTGGTGCTCCTGGCCGTGCTGCTCGTCGTCGCAAGCGGGATTCTGCCCCGGTACAGCACCCTGCCACACTTCTGGGCGTCCCTGTCGCTCGGGCAGTCGGTCTCCCTGCCCGACGGCGGTGACGCCGTCTCCCAGGTCGTAACCTTTTTCCTCATGCTGGCCTGCGCCAACGACAGAAGGACCTGGCACTGGCAGCGGCCGGACGGCGAGGTCCGGTCAGAATCCCTGTGGCAGGGCCTGGCCTGGGCCGGCTGGTGGGGCGTGAGGCTCCAGGTCGCGTACATCTACCTCAACAGTGCGCTCGCGAAACTGCCCATCGGCCCTTGGTCGGAGGGGAGCGCGACGTACTACGTCGCCCGCATGGAGAATTTCGGTGCGGCCGGCTTGTTCGCCGACATGTTCCGATGGGCGACAGGCATCACGGCGATCGCTCTCCTCTCCACATGGGGGACGATCCTCGCGGAATCCGCGATCGCGCTGCTCCTGCTGCGCCGAGCCTCCCGGCAGGCGGTGGCCGCGCTGATCAGCATGGCCCTGCACGTCCTGATCATCCTGCAGATCGGTATCGTGTCGTTCGGTCTCACCATGATCGGGGCGGTTCTGTGCGCGGCGTCCCGGGGCGTCGATACGTACGCCCCACGAGGATGGCGGCGACTCACCCGCAAAGGTCGGGCCGCTCCCGCCACGTGCTCCTGAAGGCAAGGTCCTCAGTTCCGCATCGTGCGCGGCAACCAGCACATCCTCGACGTGCTCGATGTCCTGCACCGCAACCGTCTCGCCCTGCGCATCCACGACGGCGCGTTCTCCGCTATGGACCTCACCGCTCGCCCCCCGCACCGGCGAGCTGATGTCCACCGTGAAGTTCATGGTGCAGACCCTCGCCGCCGCCGGCGAACTCCAGCGCGACCTCCAGCGCGAGCTGACCTATGACGGCCTGCGGGCCGCCGAGGCCAAGGGCAACAAAGGCGTGCGCCGCCCCGCCGTCGCGGCCGCGACGGCCGCTGGCGTGCGCACCGCATACCTGGAAGGCCACCCCATCGCCGCCCTCGCCCGCGACCACGGCGTCAGCCGCGGCGCGATCCGTACCGCCGTCGCCGACCTCCTGCCCGAGTACACGGCCGCCGACCCGGGCGCCACCGCCCCGGAGCTGCCGGTCGTCCTGGACATGCCGGGCAAGGTCGCCGACTTCCTGCGCGCCACCGAGCTGGAGCCCGCCGAGCGGGCCGCGCTCGACCAGGGCGTGACCGTACGACACGGCCAGGGCTACACCCTGCGCGTCAGCGCCACCCCCGCGGTCCACCACGAGCTCCTCGCCCGCTGCCAGTCCCTCGACGGCACCCAGGGCGCCCCGGCTATCCCGGCCCAGCGCAAGGCCCGCCGCGAGTACGAGAACCGCGTCAACTCTCTCGTAAGATGATCCTGCTCCAATAGCATCCCGAGACGCCACCCAAGATCTACGCCAGAACCGAGAAACAGGAACACCTGCTGCGGCAGGCATGTGGATCGAGGCCCAGGCAGGTGCCCGGCCGTGGCAGGATGGCCAAATGTTGATCCGAAAGGGCGATGCCGCGTAGGCGTCCCAAGGCCGTACGCGCAGAGCGGTGGCGGCCACGATGGCAGTGTCCGGTCCTGAAAGTCCATGATGTCTCCGCGCGGACTCGTGCAGCGATCCGCAGGGTCGAAGACCAGGAGATGTGGCCCAACGCGGTCGCTGACGCGCTCTCTCGTATCGAGTGGGCTTTCGCGCAGGCTGGCCGGTACCTGGATGCCTCCGTGTTCTGCTCGCCCGGGATAAACGATGCCCGTGATGACCTGGAGTGGGCGATGCGGCACCTTCCTCCGGGAGCCGGACAGGACTTGGGCCGCCTGATCACGCGCATCGACGAAGAACTAGAGCGTCGTACCTTGCCGGAGCCGAATCACATCGAGTTGGCGACGTTCGGCTGGTGGTGGACCAGAATGCGGGAGCGCTGACGGGCTTGGGACGTGCGCACCTCCCCTTCCAGTCGAACGAAACCGTCACCCTCCGCGACGGCTCCCCAAGATCTGTGTCAGAACCGGGAAATGAAGGCACCTCCTTGACCGTCTCGGCGCCCTGCGCCTGCTCACCGAGGACCACAACGCCTGCCGCGCGTACGGGGGCCGGGGCGACCGCAACCTGATCACGGCCTGTCTCGGCGGCACCCGCACCGGCGCGGAGTCCGTGCAGATCTGGGGCCACCCGGCCGTCGAGTCCACCGCCGGCCCAGCCCGGCCCGGCTGGCTCCTGCTCGCCTCCGACGGCGCCTACGAAGCCCACGAGGACGCCGGCGGCGACCTCGCCGCCTACCTCACCGGCGCCCCGAAGGACGCCGCCGCACACCTTGTCGACGACGCCATCGGCCACCTGCACGAGCCCTACGTGGACAACGCCACCGCCCTCGTCGTCCACCTCACCGACCCGCAGGCGGACACCCCTTGACCACCAGCAGGACCCCAGCCACGCACCCCTTGACCACCGGCGGACCCGAAGGACCCAGCCCCTCGCAGCCCGCCGCTACTCCGTCACCGCGTTTGCCGCGCGGTGGCGGAATCCGGCGGCGAGGCCAGCGCTTCCGGCGCCGTGAGCGAGGCGGATTACGGGTTCTGGGGATCGTCGGCGGGCATCTCTGCTTTGAGGTGTGCGAGGACGCGGAGCAGCAGGGTGTCGTCGTCCGAGACCCAGCCGGACGCCGACGGTTCAGGGGAGTGCGCGGTGGACTGCGCGTGCGTGCAGGCGCGGCTCGGCAGGCCATGCCGCGCCGTGTCACGGTGGATGTCACTCTCGTGAGGGTCGAGGGGGAGATCCCGAGGAGAGGTGTCTGGAGTGCTGGCTCCCCGCCCGTGACGGGCGGTGGTGCTTTCGCCCCGTGCCGGGAGGGAAGACGTGTTCTGCTGGTGGCGCATAGGAGCCTCACTTTCGCGTTGTTGACTGGTTTTGCGCGGAGTCCCGTGGGGTGAGGTGGCGCCGCCGTGTCATGCGGTCAGCAGTCCCGTCACCGGCAAGGTGACCTGTGGCGGCGAGCGATCAGAACAATGCGGCCAGGCCCGTGCGCTCTGGCGCGCTGCCCGTTGCTCTGACGCACCGAATCCCTGCGGACTACTTGAGCCGAGAGCTGCCGAGGGTGTCCGTGGTCATGTGCCATGGCTGGAGTCCGGGCAGGACTCCGTCGGGTGGCTGCTCCGGTTGTTGCGGGTGCGGTGGACGGCGACGAGCGTGGTGCCCAGGACGAGGAGTGCTCCCGCGCCGGTGAGGGTCCATGTCACGGCGGCGTCGCTGCCGGAGTGGGCGAGTTGGCCGGTGGGGGCGGGGCCTTCCGGTCCGCCCTCCGATGTGCCCACGGGGCCTGCTTCGGTCGGGCGGGGGTCAGCGGTGTGCGCGGTGGGAGTGGGTTTCGGAGCGGGCGCTGCGCTGGGCGACGAGGACGGGCCTGGGGAAGGGGACTGGGTGGGCGGGGTTGGATCGGGTACTGCGCGCAGTCCCTGGTGCTCTTCCGCGAGCTCGGCGACCGCGCCGGAGAGGCCAGATGCCTGACCGACCTCGGCATCATCCATGAACGCCGGGGGCGGTACGAGGACGCCCACGACCACCATCGGCAAGCGCTACGCGTGTACCGGCAGGCGGGATCCCGCATCGGCGAGACCATCGTGCTGAACAACATCGGGCTGCTCCACCAACGGGAAGGCCACTACGAGGAGGCCCGGCACCAGCACCAGCAGGCACTGGAGCTGAGCCGCAGGTTCGACTTCCCCGGAGACGAGGCGGAGTCCCTCAACGCCCTCGCGGAAGCCGCGCGGTCCATGGGCGACCTCGCCCAGGCAGCGACCGAGTACGAGACGGCGCTGGCCGTCGCCCGCGAGTTCAGCTACCGCCCCGAGCAGGCCCGCGCCCATGACGGCCTGGCACACGTCCACCGCGACCTCGGCCGCATCGCCCTCGCCCACGACCACGCCCGACAGGCCCTCGACCACTACACGGCTCTCGCCGTCCCACAGGCCGACGACATCCGCACCTTCATCACCGGGCTCCCACCGACCGAGGGCGAGCCCGGATCACCGTAGGCGCTCACCCCCCGGCCGGGGCTGGAAGAACGTGCACCGCCGGGCAGTCGGGCGGCCGCTGGGTGGCCACCGCTCTCCTCCGTGTCGTACAGCCGGGCCGTCGCGTGGTCGCCGTCCTGCTGGGTCGCTGTCCGTCCCGCCGCTGTCGTGTGCGAGTTGCGGGGCTCGGGGTTGTCGCACTCCGAGCCCCGGGACTCCTGTCTCTGGGGCAGATCAGATCGATGCGTTCCTGGGCGATCGGGTAGCCGGCCCTCGCGAAGTGGGCGGCCATCGGAACGTCGGTCCGGTCAGTGCCGGCCTCGATGCGGTCCGCACCCTCGCCGGCGACCATGTCCGAGCGCGGCGAGGTTCGCATCGAGGCGGTCGCGCGCCGCAGCGGGCTCGGTACCGCCGCCAACCTGCGCGCGCTGATGCGCCGCGAGACCGGCATCACCCCGTCGGCGTACAAAGCCCGATTCGGGCTGGAGGCGCACCAGGCGTAGTCCGCTGCGTTCTTCGTCATGCCGCCCGTCTCCGTCATCTCCTCTGACAACGGTGGAGCCCTGGCCCTCGGCGCGTCGGCCAGCCGTCGCTCCGGCTGGCGACCGCCCGCGCGGAGGCCCGCGGAACGGCCCGCTCCCACCCGGGGCCGCGCCAGGCGTTGGAGGCGGGCGAAGGGCATCTCGTCACCTCACGGCCGCCACCCAGAGCGAGTGGAGTGAGCGCCAGCGCACCGCGCCGCGGCTGGCCGTTCCCCTCCCGGACATGATGATGCTCTGCCGAGCTGAGGAGCGCGCCCATGCGCCCCATGGCGTGCCGGTGCTCTGCCGACCTACCTACGGGAGGCAGTTCTGTTTCACCCCGCTGCCCCGGCTGGGGGGCCGGGGCAGCGGGGCCGGCCGGCCGAGGTGCTGAAGTACACCCGGGGGCGGAATCAGGGCGCACTCCACAGGTTTCCTCGGACGCGGCGGCTCAGCGAGGTGCGTATGTCTCCCGCACGAAGGGAGCGCACCGGGGAACCGGACCTTCTGGACACGGCGGCCGACTGGCGGTGGTCGCCTCGCCCCGTTGGGCCGGTGTGTGCTTGGACGGAGGTTCAGGACAGGTCGTCCTGGTGACGATCCTCGCCGCTGGCTGGCATGCCTGGCAGCCCGTCCGAGGCAGGGCATCCATAGATCCACGCTCTGACGTGGACGCCGGCGGACCCGCGCCACGCGGATCCAGGCCAAGGTTGGTCCTCTGCATCCCTGCGCGGGCTCGGGCTCCTCACCGGCCGCGTCCACCGGAACACTGAGGCATCCGCGAGACCACGCATCCCGCCTTCCCGCGCTCCGCGGCAGCGGTCGCGGGAGGAGCGGGCCCGAGGCGGACCGCCACGCGGTGCCGATGCAGAAAGCTGCCATGCAATCACTGAGACACCCCCCGTCCCCGTCGCGCCGCTGGACGCGGCGCCTCTCCTTCCTCGCGCGTCTGGCACTGGCCGGCACCTGGTGCTGGGCCGGCTGCGCGAAACTCCTCGATCAGCGGGCGTCGGTGCAGGCGGTCCGTGCGTTCCGGGTCCTTCCCGAACCATGGGTCGAGCCGTTCGCGTACGGACTGCCGGCGCTGGAGATCGGCGCCGCCGTGCTGCTCCTCGCGGGAACGGGGGGCCGTCTCGGAGCAGTGCTCTCCAGCGCTCTACTCGTGGTGTTCACCATCGGGATCGCCCAGGCGTGGGCCCGCGGGCTGAGCATCGACTGCGGATGCTTCGGTGGCGGCGGTGAGGTGGAGCCCGCCGAGGCCCACTACCCGACCGAACTCGCGCGGGACTTCGGCCTGCTCGCCGTCAGCCTCTGGTTGTCCCTCAGGCGCTTGCCACGCGCGGCTGCGGCCTCCGGATCCTTCTGATCATCCCCACTCCGCCGGCGCAGCGGAAGTCCGGCGGCTCCGCACAGCTCCTGAGAGGAACCATGAGTCCTTCCCCCACATCCCGGTACGCCGCCCGCGACGAGCTGCGTGAGCAGCGGCGGAGCGCCGAGCGGCGTAGGCACCGCCGCCGCGGCGCCGTGAAGATCGCCAGTGTCTGCGCGGGGCTCGCAGTCGCCGTCGGCGTGTCCATCGCAGTGCAGTCCGGAGCCAAGGACGGCGGCCGACCGGTGGTCGTGCCCGCGGGTGCGATCGGCGACGGCCATCTCGTGATCCCCGTCGGCCGCGAGGACGCCCCGGTCACGCTCACGGTGTACGAAGACGCGCGCTGCCCGGGCTGCGCCGAGCTCGAAAGGACCCTGAACCCCACGATCAAACGCCTTGAGGACGACGGGAAACTCCGTATCGAGTACCACATTCTGTCCTTCGTCGACCGGATCGTCGGAGGCGAGGGCTCGAAGGCGGGGGCGAACGCACTCGCCGCGGCTCAGGACGCCGGGCACTTCCGGGAATTCCACGACGTGCTGTTCTCCCATCCTCCGGAGGAGGAGAGGGTCGATTCGTTCAAGGACCGCCGTTTCCTCCTGGACCTCGCCGGCCAGGTGCCCGGACTGCGCTCGACCGCGTTCGACGAGGCGGTCCTGGAGGACACGCACGGTCCGTGGGTGAACGCCGTCCAGGAGCGATTCGACGAGCAGACTCGGATTCAGGCGACGCCCGCTGTGATCTTCCGGGGCAAGGACCTGGTGCGGGACAGGCGGCGTCCGCTCACACCGCAGTGGCTGGCCGAACTCGTGGAAGGGGCAGCACAGGCGAAGGACGGCACCACCGCCGGGTGAGACCGCCGATGAGCTCAGGGGGCCGGCGCGACGCCGTCGGCCCCGACTGCGAGGAGCCGGCGGCGACAGGACGGGCCGTCGTACCCCGACGCGGCATCCGGTTGCCGGCCGGCAGGCGTCGCCCCGTCCCGTCCGGTGCCGTGCGGTGTCAGACGGTCCCGCCCCTTCGCATCTGCCGGTGCGCCGTCCGGCGGGCGATGGCGAGGAGCTGGCGGGAGGGGCCGGTGAGGCGTTGCCCGGTCGGCCAGACCGCGAGGAGCGAGCGTTGTATGCGCAGTCCCGTGACCTTCACCGCCGTCAGTGCACCGGTCTTGACCTCCTGGGTGACAGCGAGCGAACTGAGCACCGCGGGGGCGAGGCCCCGCACCGCCGCGCTCTTGATCGCTGCGGTCGATGACAGTTCGAGCGGCGTCGTCGGCTGCCACTGGGGCACCGGGGCCTTGAGGGCCCGCTCGAACGCGGTGCGGGCGCCGGATCCCACCTCTCGCTGGAGCAGCGTCGCGTCGGCCAGCTCCTCGACGGTGATCGCCGTACGGCGTGCCCAGGGGTGCTGGGGCGAGACGACGATCAGCAGTTCGTCCCGCGCCACGGTCTGCCGGTCGAGTTCCTGGGGCGGGCAGGGGCTCTCCATGAAACCCAGCTGGGCCCGCCCTTCCTCCAGGGCGGTGACGACCTGCGCCGAATTGCAGGCGTCAAGAGTGACCGCCGTCTGCGGACTGTCTGCGCGGAGCTCCTTCAGCCACTGAGGGAACAGGTACTCGACGATCGTCTGGCTCGCCGCGACCTGCAGATGGGCATCGCGGCGGGACCGCAGCTGTGAGATCTCGGCGTCCAGGCACTGTGCGGCCGCGATCACTTCTCGCGCGATGAGTGCGATGGCTCTGCCCTCGGTGGTCGGCGTGGATCCCAGGCTGGTCCGTCGCAGCACGGGTGCGCCCACGAGCTGTTCCAGGTAGCGGATACGGGAGCTGGCGGAGGGCTGGCTGATGCCGTGCGCCTGAGCGGCCCGGCCGAGACTGCCGAGCTCGATGACGCTGAGGAGGAGGTCGAGGGCGGAGAGATCGGGGACTCGGGTCGAGATGCGCATACGGGTACCTGTGGGTAGTGCGGGGTGCCTGCGGCCTGGGCTCTCATGCCACGGGCTCTCGGCGGGGGAGGGGAAGCTGCTGCACCGGGTCGTGGCGGGAGCTCGGTCCCGGCAGCGGCTGTCCAGCCTGTTACAGCTAGACATGTCTCATCCGGATATGTCAATCGAGTGCCTTCGCGGTGCAGGTCCTATGGACATGCGCAGATCGGTCCGGTCCGTGCCCGGTGATATCATCCGGACTCGACACATCCGGATTGATAAGGGGGTGGTGCGCATGGCCGGAGGGTCACAGCGCATGCGTGTGACACGAGCCGCGCAGCCACCCCCTTCCGTGGAGGCGTGCGTCGAGGGGGAGGGAACCTGGGTGCGCGAAGAGCTCGCCCACGGCAACTTCGAGGCATGGCACTTCTTCCGGCACGGCACCGCGGGGTCGGCCCCCAGTCATGTGGTCATCCAGCCCGTGCCGGGAGGCGACCCCGCGGCCATCGCCCGCGGGGTGACGACGACCGTGCTGCGTGAGGTCCGCCCCTCGGAAGCGGTGGCACTGCTGGGGGACCAGGAGCGCGAGGAGCGGCGATACCCCCGCGCCCGCCAGGTCGACACGCTGCTGACTGCCGCGAAGCGGCCCGATGACCCCTATCTGGCGGCGCTGGCGCTCCGCTACGAACGGCTGGTGGATTCCGGGGACCGCGTGCCCGTCAAGCGGCTCGTCGACATCACGGGTCTGCCACTGGGAACGGTCAAGTCCCACCTTCAGCTCGCCCGGCGCAAGGGGCTCCTGGAAGCGGTCGGAGCCAAAGCCGGTGGACGGGCCACCGAAGCCGCCCACCGGATCCTCGCCGACATGGGAGACGGCGACAGCCCTGCGGAAGAGTAGTGAGGGCCGTGTCCCTCCGGACGTGGCCCACGGCGCGGGAACATGCGGCTCACCCCCGCTCGGCGGCGGGCCGGACCATCATGGCGTCTGACGTCGGCCGGTGGGCCGGCGGGGGAAGGCGCGGACGCGGTGTCTGAACCGTGATCGCGCGGATGGATCTTCATCCCGGAATCGTCCAGGCTGTCGCTCCGCCACGGCAGCCCGCCCGACTCTGTGGACCCATAGACCGGTGCTCTGGCGGCCACGACCTCCCGGGCGCACGGCGACGGACAGGGGGATCCGGCGCCTGGTGCCCTACGTCGCATCGCGCGGAGACGAGGTCGGCCCCGCAGGCCCATCGGGGAGAACGCGGGCTCCGGGAATCCCCTCCGGTGCGGCTGTGTGCCGTCGTGCACGCGTCGCCGACCGTGACAGCTGGGACCAGGATTGAAGCAGCGCGGCACGAAGCGTCGCCGACGCGACGTGCTCGAGCGGGGCCCGGGAGTAGGCCGCCATGAGACGAATCCGCGCGTCCGCGGAGATGTGCGACGAACCGGTGGTGCTCGACATACGCCGAACCGCACGCCGGCCGGGGAGCGTGGTCGGCGCCGGAACACCGAGCCCCGAGCTTTGACTGGTACTCATTCTCTCTTCCTCCTCTGCGGGCCGGAGTTCCTCGGACTGATCGGTCCCGCGGTCAGTGGTCAGCGGCCAGGGGGCCAGGGGGGTCAGGGCATGGAATCAGCGTTCAGGCCCTGCACGCGATGCCAGACCTGAGCGCCCGACACGGCCCGACCGGAGCCAGGCGCCTTCGAAGGGAAAGGTCTGCTTCCTCTGTCTCCGGGGGGCGACGCGGTGCGTGACCTGCGGCGACCGTGCGGCGCCGCAGGAACCGGTCAGGCCGTTCCGTCAGGTCGACGGAACCGTCGAGCGCTTCGGATCCCAGGAAGTCCGTGGGGCGAAGCTGTCGGGGTCCGCCCGATCCCAGTCGTATGCCCACCCCGAGGGCGGTGCGGTGAGGAGCGAACCCTCGTCGGGCCACTCGTACAGCTCGTCGTAGCCACGGCTCAGCCCGTCGGGCAGCCGACGGCGGAGCATCGCGGGACGCAGATCCGCGGCGGTGCTCGCGCCGAGCGCCGCCATGACGTGCTGGGCGCTCCGAACGGTCGACTCCTGGAAGCGGCGGATGCGTGCGGCCTTGTCGCCGACGTGCAGAGCCCGGGCCCGCAGAGGGTCCTGGGTGGCCACGCCGCTCGGGCAGGCGTTCGTGTGGCACTGCTGGGCCTGGATGCAACCGAGGGCGAGCATCATGGCGCGGGCCGAGTTGGTGAAGTCGGCCCCCTGGACGAGCCGGGCGACGATGTCGCTGCCCGTGGCGATCTTGCCGCTGGCGCCGATCTTGACCTGGTCACGCAGACCGCATCCGACGAGTGCGTTGTGCACGGTCGTCAGACCGTCCGTCAGCGGCAGGCCCATGGCGTCGGCGAATTCGAGCGGCGCCGCGCCCGTGCCGCCCTCTGCCCCGTCCACCACGATGAAGTCGGGAGCGGACCCCTCCTCGACCATGGCCTTGCACAGGGCCAGGAACTGCAGTCTCGACCCGACGCACAGCTTGATCCCGATGGGCTTCCCACCCGACAGCGTGCGCAGTCGGGCGACGAAGCGCACCAACTCGCGCGGCGTGGAACAGGAAGGGTGGGCGGGCGGCGAGATGACGGTCTTCCCCTGCGGTACGCCCCGCGTGCGGGCGATCTCCGCGTTCACCTTCGCGCCGGGCAGTACCCCTCCCATGCTGGGCTTCGCACCCTGGGACAGCTTCAGCAGGATGCACTTGACCTGTTCCCGAGCCGCTGTGACGGCGAAGCCGTGCGGATCGAAGGCACCGTCCGGCGTGCGACACCCGAAGTACCCCGTGCCTATCTGCCAGATGAGATCCGCGCCCCCGGCGAAGTGATGCCGGGACAGTCCGCCTTCACCTGTGTCCTGCGCGAACCCGCCCGCGCGGGCCCCCTCGCCCAGCGCTTGGACCGCCTGGCCGGAGAGCGCGCCGAAACTCATCGCCGAGACGTTCAGCAACGGCATGTCGTACGGGTGCGCACACGCCGGCCCGCCCACGCGAACCGTGGGGGGCTTCGCGGGTACCGGGACGGGAGCCATGGAGGTGGCGAAGAACTCGTGCCCCGAGTCGTACACGCTCCGCTCGGTACCGAAGGCCTTCTCGGCCGGAACGCCCTTGGCCCGCTGGTAGACCACTGCGCGCACGTCCCGTGGGAACGGCGTGCCGTTCACATTGGACTCCGCGAAATACTGGCGTATCGCCGGACGGAAATGCTCCAGCCAGAACCGAAAGTGCCCGAGCAGAGGGTAGCTGCGCAGAATCGCGTGCTCGCGCTGACACAGGTCGTATACGCCCTGCAAGGTGAGGACGCCCGAGAGCACCGCTACCGGCGTCCACCATGGAGAAAGGAGGAAGCACGCCACACCGCTCAGTGCGGCGACGGCGGCAGCCACAGCCAGTGCGGAATAGCGAGCGACCTTCATGAGGCATTTCATGAGACGGATGACACTCCCGGTCGTGATGTGGGTCCCTTCGACCTTCTCCGCACATCGCCCGTTCGGGAATCCCGCGGAGACCTCTGCACCCATAGGCCTCCCCTGGTACCGGGGGAGGAGCGAGCGCGGCCTCACACACCTGGTCGGCCGAGCGTGTCCCCGGTCCGGACGGCGTCCTACCCAAACTGTCCGGCCGTTGCGGCGAACGTGCCGCTGGGGGCCTGCCCCCGGCCCCTCGGGAGCCTGCGTCACGCAGCCCGAGGGACCGGGGCCGGTTCATCGCTCGTGCCTGTGGTCTGTGTGCCGACTGCTCCGGTCCGCTTTCTCTTCGGCGGCGATGTCGGCTTTGAGGTGTGCGGCTACGCGTAGGAGGAGTGTGTAGTCGTCGGCCGCGCTCCACAGGGGCGTGAGGTGCTCGGGTGAGTGGTCGGCGGAGTGCTCGTCGCTGAAGCGACGGCGCGAGGAGGGACGGCGTTCGGTGCCGGGGTGGGTGTCGTCCGTGTGGCCGTCGAGGCGGTGCTCCGTAGGTGACGTGTCTGGAGCGGTGACCCCTCGGTGGGGAGACCCGGTCGCGTCCTTGTTCTGCGCCCGGTGGGAAGGGCAGTCGTGCGGGTGATGCATGAGAGCCTCGCTGTCGAGTGGTGACTGATGAGGTCGTGCGGGGGGCGGATCCGGTGCTGCGGCCCTCACCGCTGGGAGCGGTGGTGCCTGATGCGCCGGATGGTCAGCAGTCCCGTCACCAGCAGGTGACCTGCTATGGCGGCGATCAGGACCGTGCGCCCGGGGCCTGTGGCCTCCGGCGGGATGCCGTCAGCGATGGCGCGGGCGCCGGAGCCGGCAAGGAATGTGGGCATCGGTTCTCCAGTGGAAGCAGTCGTGCTGACGCCCGGAACGCATCCCTCTGAAGGAGCCCGGGCTGCGTTGCGTGTCGGCCGCCCGCCGATCGGGCCTCTGGCCCGCGGTCTGCGCCGCCCCGCGCCCCAGGAGTGTCTCGGGGTAGGCCGGAGGATCTACGGGGTCCGCTCCGAGGGTCGTGTACGGGTGTCTCCTCGGCGGGCTGGGTATGCGCGAGTCAGCCGGTGTGGACCTCGGTGCCGATCGACGAGACGGTGGCCCCGACGAGGGGCGAGCAGGCGCCGATCGAGATCTGACCGCTCCCGACCCGGGGCCCGTACCGGACATGGTCGACGCGGTTCTGGCGGCAGGTCACCTTCGCGCGGAAGTCTCCGGCCCTGCCGATCCCGGAGCATGCGCCCGCGCCGCCGCCCCGGACCTGCACGGTGGTGCAGGCGTGCCGCGGATGAGGGCGGTCGTCCGAGGCCTGATCGGGTGCCGTCAAGGCCCCTCCGACGCCGAGCGTGACGGCTACGGCCGCGGCGCTCAGGACCGCTGACCCGCGCCGGCGGATCGGGTGATGCCTCGCGAGGGCCTCCTCGTCCGGGGAACCGTTGACGTGTTGTTCGGTGGTGGGCCGGCTCACGTGTGGTTCCCCTCGTATCCGACCGAGGTGACGGTGGCCCCGCCGAGGGGCGGGCAGACGCGCGTGGATGTCACTCCGTCGCCGGCCCATGGTCCGTGGCGGACGGGACTGACCATGCTCCGGCAGGACGTCGCCTTCACGCGGACGTTCCCGATGTCACCCGGACTCGTGCACGTGGCGGATCCGACACCGCTGACCTCCCAGGCGTTGAATGAAGCTCTCTTGGCCGGACGGGCGGCGGGCTCGGCTCGGAGGCCGACGCCGTCGCTGCACCGCTGCCCGGGACCCGCCACACGGCAGCCGGGATCGTCACTGATGTCCTGAAACGCAAGAGGCATCCTCACTCGTCAAGGTCCACCGAAGGGGGCCCAACCCTCCCGGGTTCCGGCTTCTCCCGCCGGACAGGCCCGGAAAGGATGGGCACGAGCCGCTCCGGGCGCGCCTCTTCGGATCGGCCCGGCTCGACGCGATCTGCATTCTTCAGCCTGATATGGACCGTTCTGTCCCAGGTAGGCGACTTCGACCTTCCGGCGCATAGGCGTGATCTATGGCCGCTCTTGGCGGGCTGTCAGATCCAGACCCGTACCGCATGGTGCTGCCGCGGCCCGTCACGAGGCTCGATGAGCTGTCCCCGACTCCGGGGCCAGCCGGATCCGGCGCAGATGGAGCGTCCCCGTCGTCGTCCGTCTCGACAGAAGCAGGGGCGAGATCCGATAGCACACGGGCCGGTGTGAAGAACGCATTCCTGGGAGGTGAGGTTGAGGAACTGGCGTCGGGCGCGAGTGATCATGAAGACTTCGTGACGACCACGAAAGGACCCGCTGACCTGCGGGTCGTCGCGACACGGGAGAACTCATGGACGCCACCAAGCTGCTCGCGCTGCTGCCCGAGGAGAACATGTGCGACGACGAGCGGAGTCTCGTCTTCGAAGAGCTCGACGCCGCACGCACCGACGCCGTCGCCCTGCTCACCTTCACGTTCCTGGCCGAACATCGGGGGCTCGCCGCGTGACGAGCGGGTCCGGGGCGGCCGATGTGCGGCTCGGTTTCAAGCGGCACCTGACGGTGAGTGTCCTGCCCGGCGAGGGCGTCTGCCTGGTCTCGTCCCGCGGGGTGACCGTCCTGCGTGGAATGGCGGCCGAGGTGCTCGCGCCGCTCCTCGACGGGGAGCGCAGCTATGCCCGGGTGCTTGCCGAGGCGTGCGAGGAGCTGCCCGAGGACGTCGTCGTGCCCGCGTTGCGCGAGCTGATCAGCGGCGGCTTCGTACGGGCCGTCGGGCGGGGCGGTGACGTGGCGGCCGAGGCCTTCTGGGACCTGGCCGGGCTCGACGGAGAGAGGGCCGGGGCGGAACTGGCCGGGGCCGGGCTGTACATGCTGGCGCTGGCGGGCACGGACCGGGAGGCCGCCGCCGAGGCCTGCAGCCGCTCCGGGATCCGGGTCGTGGACGACCCCGAGCGGGCCGCGCTCACGCTGGTGCTGTGCGCCGACTACCTCGACCCGCGGCTCGCCGCGATCGACGCCCGGCAGCGGGCCGCGGCCCGTCCGTGGCTGCTGGGCGCGCCGGTCGGCGCCGAGCCGTGGACGGGCCCGGTCTTCCGCCCCGGCGAGGGGCCCTGCTGGCACTGCCTTGCTGCCCGGCTGCGCGGACACCGGCACGCCGAACTGGCGGTGCAGCAGGCACTGGGAGCCACGGGCCCGCCGGCCCGGGCCGAGGCCTCGCTGGCCGCAGGCCGGGTCCTCGGTCTCAGCGTCGCCGTTCTGGAGGCGGCCAAGTGGCTCGCCGGGATCCGCCACGCGGGGCAGGACGCCGTCCACGCCCTCGACACGCTGACCCTGCGGGGCGGACTGCACCCAGTCGCTCGCCGGCCCCAGTGCCCGCAGTGCGGCGTACGGGAGCTGGTGGCCGAACGGGTGCGGCGGCCGGTCGTGCTCACCGCGCAGCCGAAGAGCACGGTCGCGGGCAACGGCCACCGAGTCCTGACACCGCGGCAGATGCTGGACCGCCACGGGCATCTGGTCGACCCGGTCACGGGCATCGTGAAGGAGATCCGGCGCGACCCGCGGGGCCCCGCCTTCGTGCACTCCTATGTCTCCGGCCCCAACCTGGCGCTCGCCCCGCAGAGCCTCGTCGGGCTGCGAGCCGGGCTGCGAGCGCTGTCCGGAGGCAAGGGGCTCAACCCCGAGGAGGCGCGGGTCGGCGCCCTGTGCGAGGCGGTCGAGCGGTACTCCGGCTCCTGGCAGGGCGACGAGCCCGTGCTGCGCGCGAGCTACCGCGAGCTGGGCTCCGTAGCGGTGCACCCGGCGGAGATCCAGCTGTTCGATGAGAGGCAGCACCGCGAGCGGGAGGTGTGGAACGCCGCGCACTCCGCCTTCCACCACGTCCCCGAGGCCTTCGACGAGGACGAGCGGGTGGACTGGACCCCCCTCTGGTCCCTGACGCAGAGTCGCCAGCGACTGGTGCCCTCCTCCCTGCTCTACTTCTCCGCCGGGGGCGACGGCCCGCGCGTGCCGCGTGCCGACTCCAACGGCAACGCGGCGGGCGGGAGTCTGGAGGACGCGGTCCTGCAGGGGTTCCTGGAGCTGGTCGAGCGGGACGCGGTCGCCCTGTGGTGGTACAACCGGACCCGCCAGCCCGAGGTCGACCTGGACGCGTTCGCCGCGAGCGAGCCCTGGCTTGCTCGGCTGCGGGAGGACTACCGGGGGATCCAGCGGGAGGTGTGGGCCCTGGACCTCACCACCGACCTCGGCATCCCGGTGGTCGCGGCGCTGTCCCGGAGGACCGACAAGCGTGCCGAGGACGTGCTCTTCGGCTTCGGCGCCCACCTCGACCCCGCCGTGGCGCTACGCCGGGCGATGACGGAGATGGGCCAGCTACTGCCCGCCGTCGCCGACGCCGGGCCGGACGGCAGCGGGTACGCCCTGCGTGACGGAGAACCCCACCGCTGGTGGACCACCGAGACGGTGGCCCGGCAGCCGTACCTGCTGCCCGGTGCGGACCTGCCCGCCCGGGGACCGGGGGACCGGGTGTACGTGCCGAGCACGGAACTACGCGACGACCTCGATGCCGTCGTCGCTCTGGCCCGGAAGCACGGGCTGGAGGTGTTGGTGCTGGACCAGACGCGGCCGGACATCGGGCTGCCGGTCGCCAAGGTGGTCGTGCCGGGGCTGCGGCACTTCTGGGCCCGCTTCGGACCCGGCCGGCTGTACGACGTACCGGTGGCGCTGGGGCGGCTGGAGCGGCCGACCGCCTACGAGGACCTCAACCCGATCCCGCTCTTTCTCTAGGCGCCTGGAGAAGTCGTCCCCGCCCGGCCGAAGACAGGCGGGATCAATCCAGGCGGAAGTCGGGGAAACATCCGGAGCGGTGATCGCTCCGGTCCGGGCGGGACTGCTCAACGCGACCCGGATCAGGAGGGAAGTCGCAGTTCAGAGAGGGTCTAAAGGCCCTCAGTGCAGGGCCTTTCGTTGGCTCTCAGGGGTGGCTGACACGCCATAGGATCATGTCCGGAATATGGGCTGGGGAGCACAGGGGGACGGGAATGAACGACGATCATGATGCCCGGACTCCGCAGACACGGGCCGATGCCGCCGATGTTCTGGCGCCGCGTTTGGCCCGCATCATGCTGTACGCGATCCTCGCGTCGTACCTGACGGTCACGCTCCTCAACATCCTCGCCGAGCACCTCGGCACAACCGCCGTGCTGGCCAGCATGGTCGGCGTCCTCGCCGTCTACGCGCTGCAGCTCCTGCACTCCTCGGGTGGTATCCGGCGGGCGCCGCTGCGCCGCAGGATCGTGCCTCTTGCCGCGCAGGCCGCGCTGACGTTCCTTCCGCTGATGGTCCTGCACTGGCAGTGGGGCAGCATGGGCGGGCTCTTCGCCGCCTCCTGCCTGCTCCTGCTCCCGCCGCGGATCGGGTGGATCCTCTTCGGCCTGACCGGCGTCCTGATGATGCTCTACGCGGCCCAGGCCGGGCTCCCCCTGGCCGAGGTCTTCTACATGGGCCAGTCCACCTGGCTCGGCGGCATCGTCGTGTACGGGATCTCCCGGCTGACCGAGCTGGTCGTCGTCGTGCACGAGACCCGTGGCGAACTGGCGCGGCTCGCCGTGACCAACGAACGGCTGCGCTTCGCCCGCGACCTGCACGATCTGCTCGGCTACAGCCTCTCGGCGATCTCGCTGCGCAGCGAGCTGATCCGCCGGCTGCTGCCCGCCAGCCCCGAGCGGGCCCGCGAAGAGGTCTCGCAGGTTCTCGACATCTCCCGGCAGGCGCTGGCGGACGTCCGGATGGTGGCCAGCGGCTACCGGGACATGTCGCTGGTTCAGGAGTGCGCGTCGGCGCGGGAGGTGCTGCGGGCCGCCGAGGTCGACACCCGCCTGAGCGTCTCCTGCGGCGCGCTGCCACCCGCGGTGGACACCGTCCTGGCGACCGTGCTGCGCGAGGCGATGACGAACATGCTCCGGCACAGCCGGGTCCGCACCTGCGTCATCGAGGCCGTCCAGCAGGAGGGCGTGGTCCGCCTGTCGGTGGTCAACGACGGTGCGGAGGCCGCGATGCGCGAGGTCGACCCGAACGGCGGCAGCGGCCTGGGCAACCTCGGCCAGCGGGTCCGCGCCATGGGGGGCACCCTCATCTCGGGCCTTCACGAGGGCGGCCGCTTCCGGCTGGTCGCCACGGTTCCGGCCGGGTCGGCAGCGCTGGCCCCGGGGCCGCAGCCCCTGAGGATGCTGCGCCGGCTGTCGCGGCGAACGGCCGCTCGATGACGGGGATCGGGAGGTCGCCGATACGGATCTTGCTCGCCGAGGACGCGCACATCGTCCGTGGCGCCCTGATCGCCCTGCTCGGGCTGGAACCGGACTTTCCAGGTGGTCGCTGACGTCGACCGGGGCGACCTCATCCGGCCCGCGGTGCTGGAGCACGCGCCGGACGTGGCCCTGCTCGACGTCGCGCTGCCCGGGATCGACGGACTCAGCGCCGCCGCGCAGATCACGGCCCGGATGCCGACATGCCGGACGCTGATGCTGACTTGCCTCGGACGGCCCGGGATGCTGCGCCGGGCCCTGGACACGCACGTCAGCGGGCACCTGCTCAAGGATGCCCGGCCCGAGCAACTGGCCCACGCCGTGCGGTCGGTCGCCGCCGGCCGGCGGGTGATCGACCCGCAGCCGGCCGTGTCCGCGTGGGAGAGTCCGGAGTGCCCTCTGACGGCGGGGGAGACCGAGGTGCTCCAACTGGCCTCGGCGGGGGAGCGGGGGGCGACATCGCGCGGGGCCTGCACCTGTCGGAGGGCACTGTCCGCAACTACCTGACCTCGGCCGTCAGCAAGCTCGGCGGCCGCACCCGGATCGATGCCATCAGGATCGCCCGGGAGGCGGGCTGGATCTCCTGACCACGGCGCGGCTCAGAGCCAGCCGCGCTCCCGGGCGGCCCGGGCGGCTTCGACCCGCGTCCGGCTGCCTGTCTTCGCGATGGCCGAGGAGAGGTGGTTGCGCACCGTGCCGTGCGCGACATGCAGCCGTGCGGCGACCTCGGTGAGCGGAGCACCCGACTCCGAGGCCTCCAGCATGTCCCGTTCGCGCGGGGTGAGCGGATTGGGCACGGCGGTCAGGGCCGTCAGGGCCACGGTCGCGTCGATCACCCGCTGTCCCGCAGCCACCTGACGGATGGTTCTCACGATCTCCACCACCGCGGCGTCCTTGGCCAGGAAGCCGTCGGCCTTGGCGGCCAGGGCGCGCGTGAGGTAGCCCGGCTGACCGAAGGAGGTCAGGATGATCACACGGCACTGGGGGAGTTGCTGCTTGACCCACTTGGTCACGGCGAGGCCGTCCTGGCCCGGCATGTCGATGTCGAGGAGCGCCACGTCCGGCCGGTGGCGCTGGATGGCGGCGACCGCTTCGTCGGCGTCGTGGGCCAACGCCAGCACGGAGATGTCCTCCTCCTGGTCGAGCAGCTGGCCGAGGGCGTCTGCGATGGTCCGCTGGTCGTCCGCGAGCACGACGGTGATCACTGGTTGTCTTCCTCTCGTCGGGACGGCTCCGGAGCCGGTACGGAGTCGGTGGGCCCGCGGCGGACTGGTGCCTCGGCGACGACCTGGAAGCACGTGCCTCGGTGGTCGGTCCGAAGCGTCCCGCCCAGAACGGACATCTGGGCCAGCATACTGGCCAGTCCGGTGCCCGCCCCGGGGCCGAGGGGGTCGGCGGGCGAGTGCGGCCGGGCCTGCGGTGCCCCGTTGTTGGTGATGGTGAGACGGATGCCGGCAGGACCGACGCGGAGGGAGATCCGCATCCGGTCCGCGGTGCTGTGCCGCAGGAGGTTCGCGGTGCACTCGCCCGGCACCCAGCCGAAGGCGTTTCTCAGGCGGGGCCCCAGGGCGTCCAGCGCGCCCAGAGCGCGAAGGGTGCCCGGGGTGTTGAAGGATCCGAGGGCACCGGGGCCGTCCGGGGCGCCCGGCTCGTCCCCCGGCGTCGCGGTCCGGCGACGGGTTCCGCCGCCGCGGCGGGTGCTCCACGACGCGGCAGTCGGCCTGGACGCCCACTGCGCGCGGGATGGTGACCGCCCGGTCGAGCGCCGCGCCGAGGCGGACGTCCCGGCGGTAGCCGGGGTCGGCGAAACGGGCCTCGTGCAGCACCGCCCGCAACCGCCGTTCCAGTACGGTCCATTCCGCCGGTGCGGCCCCGCCCCGGCTTCCGGTCGAAGCGCCGGAGCCCCGGGCCAGGACCGCGAGGCGGTCGAGTCGGTCCCCGACCGGGTCGGCGGGCCAGGGCTCTGCCGGGGTGCCCATGGAGGCGATGCCCGGAGAGGGGCCGCGGAACGGCGGGCGTAGCCACCGGGCGGCCAGGCCTCCCGGGCCGGCCGGGACCGGCGTCACCGCTTTCGGGCGGCCCGCCGGAACGCCGCCAGCGCGAGCGCTGCGAAGGCCGCGGTCCAGACCGCGAACACGGCCGGAGTCTGCCAGCCGGGCAGCCCGCCGGAGATCAGCGTGCGCCCGGACTCGGCGACCTGGAAGGACGGCGTCAGGGTGCTCAGGCTGGCCACCCAGCCGGGAAGGACCTCCGCCGGCAGCCACAGGCCGCCGAGCAGCGCGAAGAACATCAACGCGATCATGCTGGCCGCGTAACTGGTCTCGCCCGTGGTCGTCAGGCCGATGACCACGCCCAGCGCGCTGAACGAGAGAGAGCCGACCGCGACGACCAGCAGAGCCAGTGCCCAGCGCTCCGGTGCCATGCGCACGCCGTTGAACAGTGAGCCGGTCACGAAGACGGCCAGGACGGCCGGGACGCCGACCGACACGGCCGACAGCAGCTTCCCGAGCACCACCTGGGCCGCGGTCAGCGGAGTCAGCGTCAGCTGCTGGAACCAGCCGCTGCCGCGTTCCTGGGACAGCCGGTGTCCCGCGGTGGACAGACAGGCGGACACCGTCGCGAAGGCCGCCATGTTCATCATGTAGTGCGAGGCGAACTCGGCTGGTGGAGAGTCGCCCAACCGCCCCTTGTTGAGCTGGACGAAGACGATGTTCATCATGACCGGCATCAGCAGGGTCATGACCAGGAAGCGGGGATTGCGCAGCGTGCGCCGTACTTCGAAGAGCAAGTAGGACACCATGGGGGAGTTCAGCCTCCGTGAGGGGTGGGGAGCGGGGACGGCGCCGGGCCGGGCCGACGGGCGGCCGAGGCGACGACGGACAGGTAGGCCTCCTCCAGGTCCACCGCCTGCACTTGGAGGTCGTAGCTGTCCGGCACACGGTGCACCAGGGCCCGGACGGTCGCGTCGGGGTCCGTCGTGCGCACGGTCAGGGTGTCGGCCTCCGTACTGCATCCGGTCGCGCCGGGCAGCGCGAGCAGCTCCGCGGACGGGACCTGCCGGGCGCAGCGGAACCGGACGGTCGAGCCGCCCGAGCGCCGGCGCAGTTCCTGCGGGGTCTCGTCGGCGACCGTGCGGCCTTGGGCGATGACGACGACCCGATCCGCGGCGTGCTCCACCTCGCTCATGTGGTGGGTGGAGAACAGGACGGACCGGCCGTCGGCTGCCGCGGCGCCGACCTGGCCCCAGAACGAGTGCCGGGAGGCGACGTCCATCTCGTTCGTCGGCTCATCCAGGACCAGCAGCTGCGGCCGCCCGACCAGGGTCAAGGCGAACCGCACGCGCTGGCGCTGGCCGCCGGAGAGCTTCTCCACGCGGAGGCCGGCGATGTCCTCCAGCGACGCCGCGGCGAGCGCCTCGGCGACGGGCAGCGGATCGCGGTGCAGCGAGGCGACGAAGGAGAGCAGCTCCCGCACCGTCACCTGCTCGGCGAGGCCCGCCGTCTGGAGCATCGCGCCGACCCGGCCCGCCTCGAGGGCGCCGCGCGGGGCGGACCCGTACACCCGGACCGAGCCCTCGGTGGGGGCGATGAGGTCCAGCAGCGTGCCGATCAACGTGGACTTGCCCGCGCCGTTCGGGCCGAGCAGAGCAACGATCTCGCCCGGACGCACCCGGAAGTCGACGCCGTCCACGGCATCGACTTCCGATCCCGGATAGCGGACCCGCAAGCCGCGCACGTCGACCGCGAGAATTCCTGAATTCACGCCCTTTGTCGTGTCCGTGCGTTCCGCTTCCACGAATGTCACCTCTTGGCTCAGTTCTGCGCGTGTAGGGCGATTCGAGCCTATTTCGCTTCATCGGTGCTTGCCAAGGTTCGTTTGTCGGGCATGACCCATGACAGTTGTCACGGGTTTTGCTGCATTGATGACGGAGAACGGTCGGAGGGGGTCTGCCCGGAAACTCTCGGGGAAGGGTTTCCTCAAGTGGGGCCGGACGTGAGGGCCGGTCGTGGTCCGGGTGGAGCCGGAACTTCGAGTGACAGTCGTCATGGTGCGGGGGCTTTTCTGTGCGCTCTGTCACCGGTCGCGTCTGACAATCGTCATCAGAATTGGTGATCATTTGACGGATCGTCGGAATGGGTGTCAGAAATGTGTCACCGGCCGGACGGGGCGAACGAATCCGGAAGGTTGGAAGGCGGCAAGTCGCCGCAATCATCGAATTCTCTTGAAGGAGACATCATGTCGAACACCGTCAACCCGGCCGCCGGCATCGACTTCGACGGCCTGGACCTCGAGGTCCTGGAAGTCGGCGAGGTCCGCGACGCCGTGCAGCTCCCGGAGACGGGCGCCTCCTCCGGCAGCAGCAGCTGCGACTCGCACTCCACCTGCGGCTCGACCTCCACCTGCTGCATCTGATCCCCCTCGTGGACGACCACGGCGGATGACCTCGCTCGGGGGGCGGCGGGACACCCCGTCTCCCCCCGAGAGGGCGCCGCAGGCCAGCCCCTGACGCCAAGGAAGACCCGCATGCCGAGTGCAGTGACCACTCAGCCGGCAGAACCCCACGCGGCCACCGCCGGCGCGTCCCGGATCGGGGCGGCGCCCTGGGTCCTGGTGCGTGCCAACCTCGTGACCGCGCCGCCCCGCCCCCGACTCCACCACCAGGCCCTCGACGAGCTCCACCGCCTCCGCGACGCGCGGCACCGCTCCGCCCGCGCACTGCTGGCCGCGCTGTTCACCCTGGGCAGCCGCGATCAGCAGCCCGAACTTCGCCGGGCGGCCGTCGCGCTGGCCCGGCGGATCCGGCGCGACGTGGACGCCGTGGCCACCCCGCCCGCCGTCCCGCCCGCCCCCGCTGACGTGCTCCCCACGGCCGTGCGGGATGCCGCCGAGCACTGGCGCACCGCCCTCGGCACCGAACACGAGGCCCTGGCCCGGCTCTCAGCCCTGGCCGCGCGCCAGCTCGCGGGCGAACGCTCATGGCTGTCCGCGACCCTCGCCGACCCCGCGTTCCAGCTGGCCGCCACCATGTCCAGCGTCTCCCTGGCCCACACCGCGCGACGCTACGCCGAGGCCGCCGGCCGCCCGGACAGGCAACTGCGCAAGCGCGAGCCCCGGCTGCTGCGCACTGCGGCCCGCGCCCTGCACCGCACGAGCCCCTTCTCTCACTACACCGCGGTCGGCCTGGCCTGGGACGCCGCCGGGGCCGACACCGCCGTGGCCGTGGACGCCGGGCCGCTCGACCTGGACCCGGACACCGGTCTGTCCGCCCGCCTGACCACCGACCTGGCCGCCCTGCACCGTCTGGTCCGCGCCCGCTCGGCAGCTCTCGGCGGAGCCGGGCCGCTGACCGCCGCCGCGGTCGCCGCCGACGACGGATCGGTTCTGGTGTTCCAGCAGCCCGTGGACGACCCCGACGGCCAGTCCCGGATCGTCGACGGCCGTGGCCGAACCGTCAGCCTGCGCGCCACCCCCGCCGTCCGCACCGTCCTCGGAGCCCTCGCCGGGGGCCCGCGCTCGCGCGACGGCTTGGCCGCGCAGCTCGGCGGCACCAGCCCCGACCGGACCCGCCGCGCCGCCGCCCTCGTCGACGAGCTGCTGGCCGCCGGAGCCCTGCGCCACTGGGATCCCGTCGACCCCGACGACCCCGACCCCGTGAGATCCGCCGCCGACCGGCTCCGGTCCCTCGCAGACCCCGGCACCGAACGGCTGGCCGACGACCTCGTCGCCATCGCCGCCGCCACCGAAGCCCTTCACCCGCGGGACGGCTCGGGCGACCGTGCGGGCGCGGCCCTGGCGCTGGCGGACACCTGGACCGCCGCGGGGGCGAGCCCCGCACGGCCCGCGTACGAGGACGTGTCGGCCGCCCGCCCGGTGGCCTTCCCCGCCGCGGCCTGGGCCGAGGTCCGGAACGACCTGGCCGCGCTCACCGCCGTCGCCGACGTCTTCGACAACACGCACATCGGGCACGCGATCCTGCACGGCTCCCTTGCCGCCGAGGTCGGCGTCGGCGGCACCCTGCCCTTCACGGAACTCGCCCGGCGCCTGCCCGAGTTCCTGGCCGGACAGTCCCTCGACCGAGACCGGCTGCTGGCCGAGGTGTGCGCCTCGAGCCCCGCCGTCGCCACGCTCGTCGAGATGCGCGCGCAGGCCGCCGCCGAACTCGCCGCCGCGGGCCGAGCCGGTCAGAGCGAGGTCGTCTGGACCCCCGCCCGGCTGCGACGCTGGGCCGAGGCCGTCCCCACCGAACTGCGGCGTGAACGACAAGCCCTGGCCTACTTCGTCCAGCCCACCGGCCGTGATGACCGGTCCGACGGCACCCCGCGGGTCACAGGGGCCGTCCTCAACGCCGTTCACGACGGCTACGCCCAGATGGCCTCCCGCTTCCTGAGTGGCTGGGGCGACGGCGTCATCATGGCCGTCCGCGAGAGCCTCGCCGGGCTGCTCGGCCCCGACGCGGTCGAGCTTCGGCCGGTGCACGGCTTCAACGCCAACGTCCACCCGGCGCTGCTGGAGCGGTCCTTCACCACGACGGACCGGCCCCACTCCCATGTGCCCGGCGCGGACCTCCTCGACCCTGCGCAGGTGCGCGTCCGCGTCGGCGCGCACACCCTCCGCGCCGAGGGCCCGGACGGGCGCCCCGTCCATCCGGCCTACTTCGGCTTTCTGGTGCCCTTCCTGCTGCCCGCCCGGGACGCGGCCCTGTACATGCTCGGCCGCGGCCCGCTGGTCCGGATGGACCTGGGCGCGGACGTGGAGCGCACCAGCGACCCCGCGGCGATCGTGCACCATCCGCGGGTGACCGCCGGGCGGGTCGTGGTGACCCGTCGTGCCTGGACCATGCAGGCCGGGGCGTTCCCCGTCCGAGGTCCCGGCGACGACGACACCACCGCCCTCCTCGCCATGGAGTCCTTCCGCCGCCGTCACGGCATCCCCGCCCGGGTCTTCGTCCGGGCCGAACCACAGGCCGAGGGTGCCTGGCAGCAGTTCGTCGCCATGCGCACCAAGCCGGTTCCGGTGGACCTCCGTTCGATGCTCGACCTGCGCTCGCTGCCCGCCTGGACGGCCGGAGCGGCACGCATCCGGGTCACCGAGGCACTGCCCGACACCGAGGACCGGCCCACCGATCTGCTGGCCGGCGACCGGTGCACCGAATACGTCCTGGAGACCGTCGTGGCCGCCGGACCCGCCCCCGTCGAGACCAGAGGACCGGAGGACTCATGACGAACGACCCGAGCACGGGCACCGCCCGACCGCGCGTCCTGGTGCTGTCCCACCACGCCGACAGCAAGCTCGCCCTGGCCACGGACCTCGCCGCGACGCTGCTCGCGCAGCACGGGACGGGGACCGGGGCCACAGGCGGCTCCGGTCCCCACGTCGGAATGGAACGGCACTGGCTGCGCGGACCGCACATCCGGATCTGGGCCGCGCCCGACCGCCTCAACGCCCTGGCCGGAACCGCCCGGACCGTACTCGGCAGGCACCCCTCGCCGCAGCGCCTGGAGGAACGAATCCACCTGGACCGCTCGGAGGCCCTGGGCCGGGCCGAACTCGTCCCCGGCCCCTACGGACCGCTGCGCCCCGACAACACCGTCGCCGTCGAGGAGCTGCCCGCCGGTCCGATCACCGAGCTCATCGGCGGCGCCGGCCTGCGCCTCAAGCAGCGAGTCGCGGCTGAATTCCTGCCCGCCCTCGCGGTCTCCCGAAGTCTCGACTCCTTGCCGGGCGGGCTGCGGGCCGTCCCGGCGATGGTCGCGCTGGCCGCCACCTGGCCGGTCGGCGGAGTGCGATCCGGCCACCTCACCTACCGCTCCCACCTGGAGGAGTACCTCCACCTCGGTGACCCCGAAGGGCGGCTGCGGGCGCGGTTCGCCGGCCGGCACGCGCAGATCGCGGACGCCGTGGACCGGCTCGTCGGAGACGTCCTCGCCGGTATCGACGACGACCACCCGGACGGGGCCCGCCGTGGCCCGTACACCGGCGACGACCCGGTGACCGCTGCCTGGTCCGCGGCCTTCGGCCGGGCCTTGGCCCACGCCACCGCGGCAGCGGAACGTGGCGAGCTCGGCGAGGACCTCGGCTCCGGCTACGCCGCCCTGGCGGCCCGTCACTGGCCCGCGGACCGGGCTCGCTGGGAGTTCGGCGAGGACCGCGGCTACAGCGAGTTCCACCGGACCCTGCGGGGCCTCGACCACCTGCCCGAACGGGTCCACGTCACCGAGTTCGCCGCCTACCGCTTCGTCGTCAACCAGTTCCTGCGCACCGTCCCGCTGCTCGATGTCTCACCCGTGGAGCGGTACTTCGCGGCGTTCGCGCTGTGCGCCTCCGTCGAGCGGCTGCTCGGCGTCGACTGGCGCGGACTTCTCGCCACCGGGGCGGAGGCGCGCTCATGACGACACCACCGGCCACGTGGCCGACCACGGCGCCGGCGACCTCCGCGGCACCTCCGACTTCTTCGGATACGGCACCTGACACCGTCCCGGCCGCCTCCCCGGCCGCGGCACCGGCCGCCCCGCGGGGGAGCCTGTCCGGCGTGCCCCGGCTGCGGCCCGGCGCCGGGGTACGGGCCGTCGACGACGGCCTCGTCCTGCACCGGCCCGGCGCCACCGTCCGGCTGCGCACCGCTCCCGGCCTGCCCGCGCTCTGGCGGGCCACCGGCATCGGGCTGGTCACCGGCCCGGACCCCGGGCCCGGACAGGACGGTGCCCGCCGGGCTCGGGCCGTCCTGACCGCGCTGCTCGACGAACACGGTTTGCTGACCCGCCGCGACGTCACCCCGGGGGAGGCCCAGACGGCCGCCCTCGCCTCCGACGACTCCTGGTGGGACCCCGCCGGACTGGACTGGGAGCTGGCCGGCGGCCCGGAGTGGACAGCCGCCGCCAGGGCCGCCCTCGACGGTCAGGCCGTTCCGGCCCGGACCACCGTCCTGGCGGGCGGACCGGGGGCGCTGCTCCGCGTGTCGGCCCTCACCACCGACGGCCACCGGGTCGCCGGCGCCGCCGTGCTGCCCCACGCGGAGGGCGCCGCGGTGGTCGACACCACGGCCCTGGAGCGGTTCCGACGCCTCTCCCCACCCCTTCGGCCCGCCGTCAGGGCAGCCATGCCCTCGGTGGCGGCCGCCGTCGCCGCGCACCGGGTGCTGCGAGCACTGGCCGGGCGGGCGCGGGCCGACCAGTGGCACCACGTCGGGACCGACGGCGTACGGCTGCGCGCCCTGCCCGCGGACGCCGACCTCGCCCCCCGTGCGCCGCTGCCCCTCGGCGCGCCCCGCCGGACCGCGCCCGACGACTTCGGCCCGGTCATCGACGCCCTCCGCGCGGACTGGGACCCCGAACTCGGCCCCTGGCGGGAGCCACACCCCGGACGACTGCTCCAGATGCCGACCGCGCTGGCCGCGGTCACCGGCCCGCGCGTCGTCGTCGGGCTCGGCGACACGCACGACGCGGCCTGGGTGGCCGCCGCCCTCGGTGCCTCCCGGCTCGCGGCGGCCGCCGCAGCCCCTCCGGGCGCCCTCGCGATCGCCGGGCTCGGCGACCTCGGCCTGGTCGCGGACCTCGGCATACGCGCTGCCGTGGTCCTCGCGCCCCCGCACGCCGACGCACCGGAGCAGTGGCAGCCGGTCGACCCGCTCCCGGAGGTGGCGCGGATCCGCTGGGCCGAGGGCATCGCCGTCCTCGCTCCCGCAGGAACGCCCCGCCTCGGTGCGGTCCGGCTGCACCACGGGGGACCGCTGCCCGTGGCCGAGGCCGACCTCTGGCTGCCAGGCGCGGACGCACCCGTGCCGCACCGGGCGGCCGCGGCGGACGCGGACACGGCCGTGGCGGAGGCGCTTCGCCTGGCCACTGCCCGCACCCAGCTCCTGGTGGGAGAGGGGAACGCGGGCGCGAAGCTGTCGGCCGAGGCCGTCGACCCACACGCCACCGCCCTAGCGGCGCTGAACGGGGACACGGAGCTGGTCGACCGGCTGGCGGCCGGGGGCGGCGACGCCGAGGCGTTCCGGCAAGCCCTGGAAAGCCTCGCGGCGCTGCTGCCGGGAACGACCGTTCGCCAAGCGGCCGTCGGACCGCGGTGGCGGGAAGCCGCCGTACACGTGGGATGGGTGGGCGCATCGTGACGCTGACGACCAAGACCCCGGCCGGGACCGAGACGCGGACCGCTCCGTCCGCCGTCGCGCAGGCCTCGGCGGACGGGGGCGAGGCGGCTGCGGCGGCCGACGGGGCCGCGGTGGCCCTCGACGCGCCTGTCGTGGCCGACCTGGCTCGGGCTCGGCTGGCGCGGGTCCTGCGGGACTGGGCTGCGGCGCAGGACACCGTGACGGCCCTCGTCGGTTTCGACGCCGCCCCGGCCGCCGAGGCCGGCCGCCTCGACGCCCTGGCTCGGGACGCGGGCCGCCACACCCTTGCCGCCCGCCTGATCGGCGACGTCCTCCAGCTCGGCCCGCTGCTGCCGCCCGGCGGCCGCGGCTGCCTGCTCTGCGCCGACAGCCGTCACCGAGCGGTGCTCGACGACACGGGACTCGACCCGGCCGCCACCGAGGCGGGGCCGGAGATCGCCGACGACCTCGGCCGGGCCCTGCCCGGCGCGCACTGGCTCCCCGCGCTGCCGGCCCTCCTGACGGAGCTCGGGCGGCGCACCCACGGCTGCGACGAGGCCACCGGCCGCCCCATTCTCTGCATCGACCTGGTCTCGGCCACCCTCACCTGGCACCGGCTCACCCCCGTCGTCGGCTGCCGCGGTTGCGACGACACCGCCGCGGACCCTCAGCCCGGCCCCTTCGTCCACCGCCCGATGAACGCCCCCGGCTCGCTGCGCTGCCAGGACGTGCCCGACGGGGAACACCTGGAACGCCTGCTCGTCGACCACCGCTTCGGCCCGATGCGCCGCGCCTACCGTGACGCCTTCGCCCCCGGCGCGCTCGTCGGTGTCGAGGTGGCGCTGCCGCGGGTGCACCGCCGACTGTGGGGGTACGGGCGAGGAGACGACCACGCCGGAGCCCGCACGGTCGGGCTCCTGGAGGCCGTCGAGCGCGAAAGCGGCTGTCGTCCGCAGCGCCGCCACGACAAGGTCACCGCGAGCTACAGCGAACTCGGCGACCGGGCCCTGGATCCCGCCCTGCTGGGCCTGCCCGATGCCGGGTACGAGGACCACCCCGCCTCGATCCTCGACCCGTACCGGCCGGACACCGTCACCACGTGGGTCCCGGCCTGGTCCCACGCCGAGCAGCGCCACCTCCTGGTCCCGGAACACGTCGCGCACTACGGCGTCCCCTCCCGGCCGGACCGGGCGATGTTCGTCTACGAGTGCTCCAACGGCTGCGCCGTCGGCGCCAACCGGGAGGAGGCGACCTTGCACGCGGCTCTCGAGGTCCTCGAACGGGACGCCTTCCTGCTGCGTTGGTACGCCCGCGAGGCGGCCCCGCCGATCGCCCCCGGGACGCTCACCGACCCGACCGCACTGCTCTTCCGGCAGCGGGCGCAGGCCGAGGGCTACACGGTCCACCTCTTCGACGCGACTACGGACACCGGCGTCCCCGTGGTCCAGGCCCTCGCCGTCGCGCCCGACCGGCCCGACGCCGCCAGCTTCTCCGCCGCGGGCGCCCACTTCGACCCGCAGCGGGCCGTCCGGGCGGCGCTGCTGGAGGTCGTGGTGATGATCCTCCTCCAGGGCCGTCGTCCCGGCGTGGACCGCGACCGGCGACTCGCGATGCTCCAGGACCCCACGCTGGTCGAGGACATGGAGGACCATGTCGCGCTGTACACCCTCCCGGAGTCACTGCACCGCTTCGACTACCTGCTGGAATCCGGGCTGCCCGCGACCGACCTGTCCGCACACCGGGAGCGGTGGGAGCGGATCCGACGCAGCGACGACCTGACTGGCCTGCTCACGGAGGTGCTCGACGCGATGACCGCCGCCGGAGTGCCGCCCGTCGTCGTCGACCTGACGAGCCGTCGGGACGCCGCTCTCGGACTGGCCACCGTCAAGCTCGTCGCGCCCGGGGCGGTGCCGGTGACCTTCGGGCACGTCCACCACCGCACCACCGGACTGCCCCGCCTGGACCGGGCGCGAGCCCGCACCGGACACCGCGGAGCGCCGCTGCCGCACCCGTTCCCCTGAGACCACGGCGCCCGTCGGCAACCCCGCCGATCGCCGTCCGTCCGGCCCGTCGTCGCTGTCGCCCCGCTCCCGAGGAAGACCCATGCCCACCACCCCGAAACCCAGAGCCTCCTCCGCCACTGCCGGCATCACCGGTGCCGACCGTGCCGGGTCCCGCTGGCAGTCCCTGCACGTCTTCGCGCACGGCGACCGGACCACCGCCGACCACCTGTACCTCGCCGCGGCCTCGGAGGGCCGCCGGGCCGTGGCCGAGGACCGGGCCGCTGGATGGTTCGCCCTGCGGTACTGGGAAGGAGGCCCGCACGTCCGGCTGCGGCTGCACGACGCCCGCCCCGGAGCCGCCGAAGCGGTCGCGGACCGCCTGGCCGCCGCCGTACCCGGACTGCCGGGGGCCGCGCCGCTCGACGCGGACGCCTTCTACGCCCGCACCGCCGACCCGGACGGGGCCGCGAACCTGGGCTGGCAGCCCTCGGGCACCGTCCTGCGGCCCCCGTACCTGCCCGAGACCGACCGCTACGGCGGCCCCCGGGCACTGCCCTACGGCGAACGGCTCTTCGAACTGTCCAGTGAGGTGGCCGCTGCCGCCCTCCCCGCCGTCCTGGCGGGCACCTCGCGGACCGGCGCGGCCCTCGGGCTGCTCGCCGGGCACGTCGCCGGCCTGCTGGACGCGGGCTTCGACGAGACCGTCACGGCCGCGGTGCTGCGCCGGTACGCGCTCGCCTGGGCCGACCTGCCCGGGGCTCCCCGGCTCGATGTCGCGGCCGCCCGTGCCCGCGCCGAGGCCGAGCACGACCGGCACCCCGAACAGTTCCGACAGGCCGTCGCCCGGCTACGGGCCTCCCGCCCGGCCCCGGCCGGGCTGCCGGGGCGCTGGGCAGCCGCCGTCCGTGCGTACGCCCATGACCTGGCGGGACTCGGCGACGACCTGCGACACGGCCCGTGGCCCGCGCTGACCAGCCAGTGGCACATGCTGGCCAATCGGATGGGTGTCCCCGTCGCCGACGAGGCGTTCCTCGCCTGGCTGGCGAGCCTCGCACTGGCCGGCGCGGGCGGCCCTGAGACCATGCACGCCACCGGCCGCACCGCGGCCTCGGACTTCCTCCAGGCAGGCAAGTTCCGGCGCGGCGCGATGGCCCGCCAGGCGCCGCGCAAGGGGGCGGCCCGCCCCGATCCGGCGGACGCCCCCGATCTGCGCGCCGACAGCGACGTCCCGCTGCCCACCGCCGATCCGGCGCGGCTGGAGGCCCCCGCCCTTGCGGACGCCCTCGCCGGGCGCCGCAGCGCGTACGGCCGTTTCGCGGGCGAACTGGACGCCGTCGAACTGGGCACACTGCTCGGCCTTGCGGCCGGGGTCACCGACACCGTCGAGGCACAGGAGGAGGGGCGGCCGGTCCACCTCGACCTGTACGCGCACCCCTCCGCGGGCGCCGTCCGCCCGGTGCTTCTCGACGTCATCGTGCAGCGGGTGGCCGGAATCGCACCAGGTGCCTACCGCTACCTGCCCGGCTCCCACTCCCTGGCCCCTCGCGCGGCAGTGGACGCCGCCGCCCTGCTTGCCGCCTCCCCCTACACGGAGCCGCGCGGCGGGGGACCGCGGCCGGTCGTCGCCGAGGAGGCACCGGTGCTCCTGGTCCTGGGCGTGGCGCCCGGGGCGATCACCCCCCGGTACGGGCAGCGCGGCATCCGCTTCGCCCTGCTCGAAGCCGGCCACCTCGCACAGAACCTGCTGCTCACCGCTACCGCGCTTGGTCTGAGGACGCTGCCGGTGGGGGGCTTCTACGACGACGAGCTGGCCCTGGCCGCCGGGTGGGACGGCCTCGTCGCCCAGCCGCTGTACCTGATCCCGGTGGGGGTGGGGCGGTGAACCGCAGGGTCGTGACCGTCCCCAACCCGGACCTGCGGGGGCTCTTGGCGGAGCGGGCCCGGGAATTCCGGTTCGTGGCCGGGGCAGAGCGGGAGAACGCGGAGCTGGCGGTGGTGGAACGGTCCGGCTGGCTGGTGACCGGAGACGCCGAACTGGCCGGGGCCGGGGCCGGGGACGGCGCGGAGCGGCGGCCCGTGCCGACCGGTGCCCTGCCGCACCACGCGGCCGTGCTGGCCGGGCTGCTCCGCCGGCTCGACCCGGCCCGCCCCGGCGACTGGTACGCCCTCGACCTCGACGGGCTGCGACTGCGTGGAGGCAACGGTGCCCCGGATCTCGGCTGACCAGCGCATCCCCGCCCTCCTCGACGCCGTCCGCGGCGGCCGGCTCCCGGCCCGCCTCGCACCCGGAGGCCCGCCTGCGGGGCTCGGGGTCGGCCGTGGTCCCGACGGGCTCCTGGTGACCGGGGGACCGCGGACCTGGCGGCTCACCGGAGCCGCGGGCACCCGGCTGGGCGCGGTCCTGGCCGGGCGCACACCGGACCTCGCGGAGGCGGAGCTGCTGCACGCGCTCGGCCTGTGGGAACACCACGTCCCCGCGCTGACTGCCGCGCAGCACGGGGCCTTCGCGGATCCCGCCGTCCGCGACGCGGCCCTGCGCTTCTGCGGCCGCTGGGCCGCGACCACCCGCCACCACCCGGGTGGCGCCGCGGCCCTCTCCGCCTGGCGCGGGATCCGCCCGGTGGTCGTGGGGCACTCCGTCCTGGCCCGCGCGATCACCCACGCCTTGACCCACACCTGGCCGACCCCACCGCCCGGGGCTACGACCGCCCCGGCGGGACCCCCGCCGCCCGGGTGCGGAACCAGAGCTGCGAGTGTCGGCACCGGTGACGCCGGAGCAGCGCGGCCCGGTCCTGTCCTGGCGGGGGAGCCCCTGAGACACCCGGCCGTCCTTCGTGCCGTCCCGACGGGTGCCGGGTCGCCCGGCGCCGCAGCCGGGGCCGCCGCTTCCGGCGCCTGTGGTGGGCCCCGTGCGGCAGTCCACGGTGAGCACGGCCCGACCCGGCCGCTGCACCGAGGCGCGGAGCCGGCTCCGCGCCGTCCCGCCGGGGAACCCGCAGTGGGTGCGCCGGAGCTGCGGGAGCTCGTCCTCGTCGTGGACCAGGAGGCGGACCCCTTGGAGGCGCGGCCGCAGCTGCTGGTGCGCGGCTTCGGCGAGAGCGTCCGGATCGGTCCCTGGACGGAGCCCGGGGAGACGCCGTGCCCGGGTTGCGTCGCCCGGGAACCCGCCGTGCCGCCCCGGCCCGTGACCGGGGACCTGGAGCTGCTGGCCGCGCTCGCCGTCGCCGAGGCCGTGCACACCTCCGCCGGGCTCGGGCGTGGAGCCAGGCCGGGCCTCGTCGTCGAGCACACGCCCGCCACCGGCACCACTCGGGCCCTCGGCACCGGTCCCACCCCCGACTGCGCCCACTGCGCCGGGCGCCCCGCACGGCCCGGCCGGGCCCGCGCCGCAGCCGAGGCGCTTCCCGCACTGTTGCTCGGGGCCGCCCCGCCGCGTCGCTGGCGTGCTCCGGCAGCGGAGGAAGTCCACTATTCGGAGGCCGCCGTCGGTCTCCAGCACGCCGCACTGCCCGGGGAGCCCTTGACCCCCGGCCTCACCGCACTGCCGTCGGAGCCCTGCTGGACGGAGTTCCTCGTACGGGTGGCCGGACGGCGTTCCGTGGCCCCGGCGGTCGATCGCTGGGCCCCCTCCGCGGGCAACCTCGGAGCGGGTGCGCTCCTGGTGCCCGGCCGCGAAGGCTTGTTGCTGGTGCAGCCCTGCCCGGACACGGACGATCCCTCCGCCCTCCGGGCCGCACGGGTCCCCGTCGGACCGTCCGGCGACGGCTTCGGCCTGGCTGTCGACGTGGGTCGGCTGGTGGACAAGTACGGCGGCTCCGGGGCCCGGATCGCCGCCGCCGAGGCCGGTGCGCTGCTCGCACAGGCCATCACGGCCGCCGCCGCTTCCGGCCTGCGGGCCCGGGCCGTCTCAGGCCCGCCGACCATACTGCCGCCGGGCTTCCAGGCGTACGGCGGCCTCCGGATCACTTCCGGCCACCCACGCGACCCGCGTGCCGAAGCCGCCCTCTGGGCGCGCCGAAGCCGCCGCGACCTGCGCTGGAGCCCCGCCGCCGACCGGGTGGCCCTGCGCCGTGCCCTGGGGCAGGCCCGCAGCCAGGCCCGGGCCGCCAGGATCGACACTTCCGGCATCCGGCTCACCCTGCTCCCACCCGGCACCGCGGACGACGTCCTCATGCAGCCCGGCCTGCCCGGACGGGCCGCGGTGCTGCTCGCGCACACCGACCTCACCGTGCGCGGCGGCCCCGACGTAGTGCGGGACGCGGCCGCGCTGCTGGCCCTGACCGCCCTGGCCGGGGGACCGGACGGGCTGCACTCCTGCCTGGTCCACGGCCTCGTGCCGGTCGTGGCGGCGGCCCGGCTCGGCGGAGGGCTGATCGACCGGGCGGCACTGATCGGCCTCCTGGTGGGCCACGGACCGAAGGACTCCCATGCCTGACACTCCACCCGAGCCCGCACCCCGCGCCGACCCCCCGGCTCACTCCGGACCGCACACACCCGCCGCATCCCGGCCCATGGCCCTGGCCGCGCCTCCCGTTCCGCGTGGAGGGGACGTTGCGGTCGAAGCCCCGGCCGCTCCCCGGGCCGCTGACGACGCCCCGGCTCCGGCCGCGCCGGGCTCCGTGGTGTGCTCCGGTGCCGGACGGCGAGTGCTGGTGCTGCGCCCCGTCACCGTGGTCGTGCCCGCGCCGGAGGGCCTCTTCATCCGCAGCCCACGCGGCGAGTACACGCTCCGGGCTCCCGCACTCGGCCGGGCCTGGCCGAGCCTTGCGGCGCACCTCGAATCGGGAGCCGTTCCGGAGCTGCTGCCGGGCTCGCTCGTGGAGGCCCTGCTCGGTACGGGAGCCGCAGTGCAGGTGCCCGCCGCCCTGGCCGGGTCCGAGCTGCCCTGGCACCGGTACGCCCTGGCCTGGGCGGCAAACCCGGCCGCAGCCGTCGACCGCATCGCGACGGCCCGCTGGGAGGTGTCCGGAGGCCCGGTGGAAACCGGGGCGGTACGGGCCGCCGCGCACGACTGGGGCCTGGCGGAGCCCGGCGGTACCGCATCCCCTGCGGGCGGCGGGCACGGGCTCCGGCTGGTCTGCCGGGGCGGCGGCGGCCGGTTCGTGTTGAGGCTGGTCGCCCGCGACGGCGTCCTCGTGGTGGAGCGGGCCGACGGGGGCCTCGCGCCCGAGCCGCTCCCGGGCGGCTTCGCCCCGCCGGTGCGCGCGGTGGCCGCCGCGGCCGCGCTCCACGCCGGGCTGGTCCTCGCCTCCGGCCCCGGCGGCTGGGAGTGGCCCGGACTCCCGGTGACCGTCGATCCCCGCACCCTCACCCTGACCGGTGCCGACGGCACATCCAGCCGCTAGGGCGCTCCGTCCCTCACGATCCGACCAACCATCCGATGAACGCAAAGACACTTCCTTGGAGGCCCCTTGACCCCCGAGCCCGCGCTCACATGGGATCTGGTCGCCGCCGGCCGCCCGCAGGGTCGACCCGTCTACGACCGGCCCGCACCGCTGCCCGGCCCCGTCCTCCCGCTGCCCTACCCCGGCACACTTCCGCTTGCGGGCTCCGAGGCGGACGTGGCCGCCGCCGCGGCGGGGCTCGACCCGCTCACCGCCGTTACCGCGGTGGCCGACGGCACTCTCGGGATGCGGCGCCTCGAACCCCGAGACCTGGTCGGCCCGCACGCGGCCACCGCCTCCGTGCGCGGGGTCCGCGCCGCCCGCCTGACCCTGACCTCCGCCGGGCACACCGCCGAGTATGACCCCGTGCGCCACGCCGCGGCGCCCGCAGGGGCCGGATTCGTCCCCGCCGGACTGCGGCTCGAAGCGGACGTCACCAGGGTCCCCGCGGGCTACGCCCCGGTGCGCGAGGTGGTCGGCCTGCTCGAGGCCGGGATGCACCACGCCACCGCGGCCTGGCTCATGGCGTTGCTGCTGCCTGAGTGGGTCCGAAAGGGGGCGGCCGCGGTGACTCCCGGCCGCTGCCCGGTCTCGGCCTGGCAGGCCCCGGGCCCCGCGCCCGCTCCTGCCCCGAGGCCCGCGCCCGCTTCCGTCCCGGGCCCCGTCTGGCCCTTCGACCCCACCCGCTTCGCCCGTCCCTTCGGTGCCCTCCTCGGCCGCACCGGCGTCCTCGACGCCCTGTGCCGACGCAGTGCCGGCCGCGGCCCGCTCGGCCTCGCTCCCGCCCGGCTCCCCGACCCTCGGGGACCGCACGCCCTCACGGAGCTGCTCCGGGCGGCCGCTGCGGACCTCGGCCTGCCGGTCGTGACGCCCGGTACCGGGGCCAGGGGCGGGGCCGGGCGGACCACGCCGGAAGCGGCCCCGCTGCGTCTGCTCCCCGTTGCCCCGGCCGCCGTCGCGGCCGCGTTCACGTACCCCGCGGACCGGGTGGACGCGGCCGCATGCGACGTCGGCTTCGTTCTGGCCGCCCGTCGGAACCCGGCCCACGCCCCCGCGGTCGTCTGCGGGGCCCTCCTTGCGGCCGGGGCCTGTTACCAGCGGCTGGCTCTGGCCGCCGGGGCTCACGGGTACTTCCTGCGCCCCGTCCGCAGCGTCCGGGCCCCCGAACTCGCCGCTTCCGCAGGGCTCCGGTCCGACGAGGCGGTGCTGCTCACCCTCCTCGGCGGCCGCAGTCGTTACACGGAACTCTCACTCCCCGTGGGGGCCCCGTTCCAGCCGTTGGCGACGGAGGGAGAGGGCTCGCTGCACGGTCGACTGGTGGCCACGGACGGAAGGGGAGCCTGGCGTGGTGGAGGTGAGCTCGACGGGAGCGATCGGGGTGGAGTACGCCCACGTTGATGCCGGGGAGGAGAGGAAGCCAGAGTGCTAACAGCAGGATGGGTGCAACGGATCCTCCGGGGCGGGGCTCTTGCGGCGGTCGGGAGGCCCGAACCCTACGTCCGCCGCCTGACGCCCGCTGACATGCTCCAGAGCCATTCTGGCCTTCGTTTGCGGCCACGTGGTCTCGCCTGAGCGCCACTTGCGCACCGTCACCTCGGACAGCTCGCCGCGCGGCGAGGCTTTCTGCGTGACGTCCCGGATGGCCGTGTTCAGGGCCTTGGCGAGTCCGAGCGCCGTCCAGTCTTCTTCGCCACCCAGGCGATGAACGCCGCATCCCCGAGCATGGGGCATCCCCTCACGGTAAAGGCGGGCGGCACCTTCGCAAGTGGCGCGCGCCCGCGCGCGAGGACGTCGAGGGCGCAGCCGAGCTCGCCCCGCTCGTCGCCGGGATGCTGGAGCAGTTGGGCGACATCAAGCGCACGCAGGTTGTCCTGCGCTGGACCGAGAACCGCACCGTGGGGGCACCCGAGTGAAGAGGGGCCACCGTTGCAGGGAGTGTCCCGGCCGGGACAGCCGAGGAGACGTGCCCCGTATCGGACCGGCGTGGAACACCTCGCCCACGGCCTTGCCCACCGGCTGCCTGTGGGCCTTCGCCACCCTCGGCCACTCATCCGGAGCCAACGCCCGCTGTCGGCGTCGCGGGAGGCCGGAGACTGGCCTGCCCAGGCTCTGCTGCAGCTGTTCAATCGCATGCCCGGCCGGCTCCCCGTTCCATCGCGTCCTGGACGGGCGACCGTGTCCACAGGCGACGCCGGCCCGGCGACTCCCGGGAAAGGCCGGAAACAGGCCGGGGGTTCGAAATTCGGAGCCCGGCCCCGCCGACGGGCCCTCCCTCTGTTCCTCACGCCGTACGACGGCCGACGGGCGGCGCACGGGGCGTCTGCTGAGGCGCGGGCCGAATGGTCCAGCCCGGCGGAACCCTCGCGGCCCAGCGCCACGAAGGTCCGGACGGGGAGCGCGGACGCCATGGTCCACCCGTGCACGGCGCCCGTGCAGGAGGCCGGGACGCCGGACCCTGGCACCGCGGACGGTCGGCCCGGGCCGTCGCGCCCCCGGATCGCGCCACACTGGCTGCCGTACCGCGCCGGAAATCGTCCGGTGACCGCAGCCCCCGAAATCCCCCCGAAGGGAACACGACGGGCACTGGGCTTTGCATCCTTGTGGCGAAAGGCGGGAGGGAGGCATGAAGATCTGCTCCATGTCACCCGAGATCACGCCTGAGACCGTCTCCGCGACCACTCCCGAAACTGGGCGGTGGACCTCGATACACGGCCAGCCGTACCGCTCCGCCCCGTACCGGCCGGAGCGGATGCCGCAGCCGGAATCTCTCTCTCGCGCCGCCGAGTTGCGGGTGCGGATGGACGAGCGGCGAACCGTGCGCCACTTTTCTCCCGATCCCGTGCCCGAGCAGGTGGTCCGGGATGCGATCGCCTGTGCGGCGACCGCTCCCTCCGGGGCGCACCAGCAGCCCTGGACCTTCGTTCTGGTCAAGGACCCGGCCTTGCGGCAGCGGATCCGCGCCGCCGCCGAGCAGGAGGAGGAGCTCTCCTACGACGGCCGGCTGGGTGACGAGTGGCTCGCGGCGCTGCGTCCGCTGGGTACGGACGCGGTGAAGACCCATCTCACGGATGCCCCGGCGCTGATCGTGGTCTTCCAGCAGCGCTACTGGCTCGGTCCGGACGGCACGAAGCACAAGCACTACTACGTCGACGAGTCGGTCGGCATCGCGGTCGGCATGCTGCTGTCCGCTCTCCACCTGTCCGGGCTGGCGGCACTGACCCACACCCCGAGCCCGATGCGCTTCCTCTCCCACGTCCTCGACCGCCCCGAGAACGAGAAGGCCTTCGCGGTGATCCCGGTCGGCTACCCCGCGGACGACTGCGAGGTGCCCGACCTGGTCCGCAAGTCCCTGGACCAGGTCCTGATCGAGCTCTAGGTTCCGTCGTCACGTGCCACGCCGTCATCAGGAGCGTTGCGGCGATGACGGCTGCGTCATATTGGCAGCGCTGGGGTTCTATCCGGTCGGCAGACGTTCCTGAGCTTTCGCTTCAGGCACGTGAAGCAGCGCCCACGTTGTTGCGGTGTTGTACGCCCCGAGTCGAACTGCGGCGCTGAGGTGTACTTCGCCCGATCCGCGAGCGGGCCGGCCATCTCCCAACCGCGGCCGACATCGAGTATCGCCTCGGTTGCCCTGGTCAGCGGCGCCGTCCGGTTGCTTCCGCAAGACAGGTACTCGACACCGGTCAACGTGAGAACCCCGCGCGTGGCCAGGAGCAGCTCTTCGTACATCTCGGTCAGGCTGATCCGATGGGTCTGGAACGCCAGTACCAGGTCAAGCGATCCGGTGTGCACCTGATCAAGGAGGCCGGCGAAAGCCTCGCCGTCGCCATCTTCGTCATGGGTGACCCCATGACGAAGATGGATGAGCATGACCAGGAGCCGGTCGATGAACACCAGCCGCTACTTCTCGCCGGCACCCACAGCACGCCGCCGCGGCCGGGAGGCCAGCTGTGCCTGGTGACGTTCATGCCATAACGGGCCAAGGTCCGCGTCGCGTTCAGCGATCACGTCGGCTGACAAGCCCGTGATCCGACGGTTGCTGACGATCGCTGCACGAGTCACGGTTCCGACCGGCCCACCATGATCGACCACTCGTCGCTCGACGTGTCACCGCTTACTGTGCACGAGCTCGTCAGTTGCCGGGGAAGACCGTGCCGAGGGGCTTCCAGCCGTTCGGGCCCGAGGTGTCGCCGCCGTCGAAGAGCCAGGCGGACACGGAGCCGGCGGGACCGGCCAGGAGGTAGTCGGCGTGGGTGTCGCCGTCGAAGTCGGCCAGCTCGACCCGGTTGTGGTCGGTGGTCACCCCGGTCGCCGTCCGGCCCAGGAACCGCCAGCCGCCGTGGCCGTCGCCGCCCCGGTTGAGATAGGTGATGACCGAACCGTCGGGGGCGACGGCCCAGTAGTCGGCGCGGCCGTCGCCGTCGTGGTCGGCGAGGCGGACCCGCGTGCGGTCCTGGGTGGTACCAGTGGCCACCTGGCCCAGGGGGCGCCAGCCGGTGCTGCCCGTGGCGTCGCCGCCCCGGTTGAGCCAGGCGTTCACCGCGCCGTTGTCGGCGACGGTGAGGTAGTCCGCCCGGCCGTCGCCGTCGAAGTCCGCGAGCCGGACCTGCTCAGGCCTGGTGGTGGTGCCCGTGGCCACCGTGCCGATGCCCTGCCAGCCGCTCGCGCCCACGACGTCACCGCCGTGGTTCAGCCACACGCGCACCGAACCGTCGGCCTGTATCGCCCAGTAGTCGGCGCGGCCGTCGCCGTCGAAGTCGGCGAGCCGGACCCGGGTGCGGTCGTTCGTGGTGCCGGTGGCGACCGCGCCGAGCGCCTGCCAGCCGCCGCCCGGTGTGCCACCCCGGTTCAGCCAGGCGCGCACCTCGCCGTTGTCCGCGATGGTGAGCCGGTCGGTGCGGCCGTCGCCGTCGAAGTCGGCCCAGCGGACGGAACCGGTGCCGCCCGCCTCGTTCCCGGCCCGCGGGGCCTTGGCCCGGACGACCCACCCGTCGGTGACCGCCTGCTCCAGGGCGTCGTCGTACACCCGGGCCATCTTGCGGTACCCGGCGTCGTTGGGGTGGATGCCGTCGGGGAGTTCGGTGGCGACGTCCACGTTCGGCGCGTCGACGAAGGTGAACCGTTCCCCGCGAGCACGCCTGTCGAGCTGCTGGTCGCGGATGAGGCCGTTGAACCGGATGGTCTCGTCCGCGACCCCGGTCGTCTCGGTGAACAGGCCCTGGACGATGACGGTCAAGCCGGGCCGGTTGGCGAAGAGCGTGTCGATCAGCTCCGTCATCCGGCGCGCGTGTCGATGAGCCCGAAGCCCTGCGGGAACTCCTCCAGGAACTCACGGCGAGCGGGGTTGGTCTCGGCAGCTGCCATCTCCCCGAGCAGGACGATCAGCTCCTGTCGCTGATCACTCGACAGCGTGCTGACCACGTGTGCGACGCCCTCCATGACCTTGACCGCATCGTCCTGGTCCATCTGCTCGTCTTCACTGCCGTCGATGAACCACAGGACATCGACCAAAGCCTCGGCCAAGGCACGAGTCAGGAACGGGTACGAAGACGTCACGACGGTCTCCCAGCAGATCAACGGCAGAGCCCGGCCATCCCACCACACACCACCGACATCACTTTCCGTGAGCCTCCACAGAAAGTGGACCAGAGTCCGTTCTCGTGGATATAGCCAGGGCGGGGGAGTGGGGTGTCTGGTTTGTCGGTTTCGGTGAAAGTGGTTCGGATGGCGCCTGGTGTGGGATAGAACTGCAGGTCACGGAGTCTGCTCCCCGCCTGCGTGGGGATGGTCCCAGCCCGCAGTCCGCGCCGAACGAGATCGCCAACTACTCCTCGCGCCCCCGGGGATGGTCCCAAGATCGGCGACCAGACCGTAAGCGGCGTCTGCGGGTCATGACGACGCTGGCCGTTTTGGGGTGCCGGATGTGGGACGCTGCTTCGTCGTCACGTGTTCAGTCTGGAGCCCTTCCTGTGTGCAGCGAGCGCCGTCTCTCCGGCGGATCCCCTCGGTCCTTCCGTCTTCTCGTCACGGGCGGAGGTACGGGTGGGCATACCTATCCGGCCCTGACGGCGGTCCGGACCATGCGGGACCGGCTGTCCGCCGAGGGTCGCGCGCTGGAGGTTCTCTGGATCGGTACCGCCGAGGGCCTTGAGGCACGCGTCGCACCTGCGGAGGGGATCCCCTTCGCAACGGTCGCGACGGGGAAGGTCCGTCGCTCGAGCAACCCGCTCAAGATGCTGTCGGCGGCCAATGTGAAGGACATGGCGAAGGTGCCGCTGGGCATCGCCCAGGCGCGCAAACTGGTGGGGGAGTTCCTGCCGGACGTGGTGCTCGCCACCGGCGGCTATGTGGCTGTCCCGGCCGGCCTTGCCGCGCGGATGTGCCGCCGGCCGCTGGTGCTGCACGAGCAGACGGTGCGCCTCGGGCTGGCCAACCGGCAGCTGGCGAGTTCGGCCACCCGGATCGCCGTGTCCTCGGAGTCGTCGCTGCCGCTGCTTCCCGAGGCTGTACGCGGGGTCGCGGTGGTCACCGGCAACCCGGTACGCCCGGAGGTGCTGACCGGTCGCGCGGACAAGGCGGTCGAGGGTCTCGGTCTGACGGGCTTCGACCGGCGGCTGCCGACTGTGTATGTCACCGGCGGCGCGCAGGGCGCCCAGCAGATCAACGGCGTGGTCGGTGACGCCCTTGAGTGGCTGCTGGAGCGCGCCAACGTCATCCACCAGTGCGGGCCCGACAACGTCTCGGGGCTGCGCCAGCTCGTGGGTGGGCTGCCGGGGGCGCTGCGCGGCAGGTACCACCTCACAGGCTTCGTCGGCGGGGAGTTGCCGGACGTCCTGGCACTCGCCGACGTCGTCATCTCCCGTAGCGGCGCAGGGACGCTCGCTGAGCTGACCGCGCTGGGCAAGCCGGCGGTTTTCGTGCCGCTGGCCACGTCGGCTGGGAACGAGCAGGTCCACAACGCCTGGCACTTGGAAAAAGTGGGCGCCGCCGTCGCCTTGGTCGGTGACGTGTCCGCGGACCGGCTGAAGAACGCCGTGGGCCCGCTGCTCACCGATCCCGCGCGGCGGGAGACGATGGGGCAGCGGGCCAGGGAACACGGGCGGCCGGATGCGGCGGACAGGCTTGTCGACGTGCTGCTGTCCGCCGCCGCTGGCTGACCGACCTACAACCGTCGCGGTCCGAGATGCAGCGCCGTGCCGGCTTCGATCAGCACGGCGCACCCAGCGCCCCGCCCGCCCCTGCGCAGGATGCAGCAGCCCCCAGGCGCACGGTGAGCAGCTTGCGCATCACGTGCCTTCGACCGTCTCGAGGGCTCGTCCCAGCTCCGCCACCACGTGCTCGATGTCGGCCTGGGTGAGGTGCTGGTGGAAGGGGAGGCTGAGGATCTCTGCGCCCGCTTGCTCGGTCGCCGGGAGGAAGCGGCGCCAGGTCGCGAAGGCGGGCTGGAGGTGGTTGGGCGGGTAGTGGACGCCCACGCCGATGTGCTTCGCGCGCAGCTCGGTGAAGACTTCGTCGCGCCGTGGGAGGCGGACCTGGCACAGATGCGGCACGGCATGGTCCGGATCGACGTCGATGAGCGTCACGCCGTCCAGACCGTTGAGACGGTCGCGGTAGGCGTGCCAGAGACGGCGGCGCGCCAGCTCGGTGGTGGTGAACCGGTCGAGCTGTGCCAGCCCGATGGCAGCGTTGATGCTGGAGAGCTGATAGCGCAGCCCGAAGTTCTCCACACGGTAGGTGGTGATGTTCGCGCGCTCGCTCTGGGACTGGACGACACCAAGGAGCCGGAGCCGGCGAAGCCGGTCTGCCTCCTCCGGTGAGCGGGGGATGGCCATGCCGCCCTGGCCGCAGGTGAGGTTCTTGATCGGGCCGAACGAGAAGCAGGTCAGCGCGCCCGTCGTTCCGACTCGGCGGCCGCCGATCCGGGAACCGAAGGCGTGCGCCGCGTCCTCGATCACGGCGATGCCCCGGGCGTCCAGGTCTTCCTGGACGGTGGTGAGGTCGATGGCGCGGCCGCCGAACAGGACCGGGACGACGGCCGCGGTCGCTTCCGTGACCGCCTCCATCAGGAGGTCTTCGGTGACGCACAGAGTGGAGGGATTGATGTCGGCGAACCGCGGCGTGGCACCGGCCGCGAGGATCGCTTGGATGGTCGCGCAGAACGTCATCGACGGCACGACCACCTCCTGGCCCGGGCCGACTCCTGCGGCGAGGAGCGCAGCGTGGAGGGCAGCGGTGCCTGAGGAGACGGCGACGGCGTCGGGCACGCCGAGGAAGTTCGCGATCCTGCGTTCGAACTGTTCGGTGACGTCGGTGTGTCCGTACTGGCCGGACTCCAGGACGCGGGCTACCGCGGCGGCCTCGCGCCCGTAAAGGTACGGGGTGGCGTTGCGGCGGGCGTCCGGCCTCGAAGAACCGATGGGTGTGTTCACTTCACCTCCGTGACGGGCCGGATGATCGGCCGGATCAGCGCACTGGCCGTCTTCAGGGCGGCGGACACGTCCGCCACCGACGGCCCGGCGGCTACGAGCATGCCGATCTTGTGACCGGACTGGTCATGCGGACGGACAAGGTCGCCCACCTCGGCGTACAGTTCGAGGCCGGTGATTCCGGGCGTGTTGCGGGCTTCGGTGACGCCTTCCCACGCGATCAGCTCGCCGTCCGTGGCGAGCGGGGACCCGATCAGCTCCACCGCCGCATGCGCGTCGTGCGTCGGCGTCAGGTACTCATCGAACGGCTCGCCGAGCGCGAGCGCGACGAGCGCACCCACGACGTTCACCCCGTACGCAGCTGCATGCACTCGCGGAATGCCGTCGCCGCTGAGGCGCGGATTGGCCTCGATGATGCGCCCCAGGCCGTCTGCGCCGAGAACCAGGTCGAAGTTCGCCGGCCCGTTGACGATGCCGAGCGCGCGGCACAGGCGCTCGGCGCTCGCCTCAAGGTGGTCCCGCTCCTTCGGCGACAGTTCCGCGGTGCCGATTCGCCTGACGACGAAACCACCGGCGACCAGCTCTTGGTCCTTGATGCAGGTCATGACCGACCTGCCGTTCCGCAGGAAGAGGTCGATGGTCAACTGCCGGCCCTGAACGAACTCCTCGACGATCACAGTCCGGGAAGCCGCGTAGGTGCGGGCGCTGAGGAAGGCGGAGGGCAGGTCGTCAGGTCGGGTGATGCAGGTGACGCCCTTGCTGCCCGACCCGTCCACGGGCTTGACCACGAGCGGGAAATTCAGCCCCGCCGCCCTCACGAGGATCTCGTCCGGATCACTCGACGCTACCCACCCGTACCCGGTCAGGCCGCAGGATACGACGACCTTGTGGAAGGCGGCCTTGTCGAGACCGGCGAACGCCTCCTTGGGGTACACGTAGGGAGCGTCGTACAGCAGGGCCAGGGTGCGCCAAGTGGCCAGGGCGGCGTCGCTGGCGCCGACCACGATGCCGGCGGGGCGCGTGTCGCCCAGCGCGTCGGCGATGGCGTCAGCGTCCCGGGTGGAGATGTGAAGGGTGGCGCCGGCCAGCGGGAACGCGGGGGCGTCTGCTCGCATGTCCACCGCTATGGTCGGGATGTCGCGGCTCCGCGCCTCCTGGTAGAGCGGGATGTGCTCCTCGGATGCGCCGAGCACAAGCAGTGCGTTGTGCGGCAACTGGTCAGGCATGCTGCGACTCCCGAATGGTGTCGGGGGCGACGTGCGGTCGCACGGTGACGGAGCTGCGCATCAGCGGCGCCCAGCGGTCGGGGTTGCGTCGGTACCAGTCGACGGTCTCGGCGAGGGACTCGTCGAAGTCGCGCTCGGGCCGGAAGCCCAGGGCCGTGAGCTTGGCCCAGGTCATGGAGTACCGGATGTCGTTCGACCGGCGGTCCGGCACGTAGACGACGGAACCCCAGTCGGCACCCACGACGCCGAGCAGGCGCTCAGTCAGCTCCTTGTTGGTGAAGTCGGTGCCGCCGCCGATGTTGTAGACCTCGCCCGCGGCACCGTGCCGCAGGACCAGCTCGATGCCGGCGCAGTTGTCCTCGACGTGCAGCCAGTTCCTCACGTGCTGGCCCTGCCCGTGGAGGGTGACCTTCTCGCCGCGCAGGAGGCGGGTCGCGAACAAGGGAATGATCTTCTCGGGGTGCTGGTACGGCCCGAAGTTGTTCGCGCTCCGCGTGACGCACACAGGAACGTCGTAGGTGCGGAAGTAGCTCAGCGCCACCAGGTCGCTCGCCGCCTTCGACGCCGCGTACGGGACGGTGGGCCGCAGCGGGGCCGCCTCGCTGGCGGACCCCTCGGGCAAGGGACCGTAGACCTCGTCGGTCGATACGTGCACGAATTTCTCGACGCCGTGCCGCATGGCCGCGTCCGCGAGCTTCTGGGTGCCGAGCACGTTGGTCTGGACGAAAGCGCCGGCCGCGAAGAACGAGCGGTCGACGTGCGACTCAGCGGCGAAGTGAACGATCGCCGTGTGGTCGCGGACGAGCTCGTCGACCAGCTCGGCGTCGAGGATGTTGCCGTGGACGAACGTCAGCTTCGGGTTGAGGAAGGCCTCGCCGAGGTTCTCGATGTGCCCGGCGTAGGTCAGGGCGTCGAGAACCGTCACGTGAGTGATGTCGTCGGCCCACAGGATCCGTTTCACGAAATGGGAGCCGATGAACCCGGCTCCGCCCGTCACGAGAATCTTGTTCATGATGCCTCCGGGGAGGTGCGAGCATCGGGCCGGCCCCATGTGCCGCCCGTCTGCGAAACCCACGGTGACGCCCGCTCGGCCCATACGGGACCGTCCAGGTCGTCCCCGCACACGGTGTGAGGAACTGGCACATGCCGTGCTTCCGCACGCCCTGCCGCGGCCCAGCGAACGGCGCTAGCGTCGTGCCTCCCGTCGGTGCACAGGAGGTACCAATGGGCCAGCACGAGAACGACTTAGGGTCCGTGTTCCGCGGCGCCCGAAGCGCGCTCCGGCTCACCCAGAAGCAGGTCGGACTGATCGTCGGCTACTCCGCCTCGGCGATCTCCCGGATCGAGAGCAACCAGATGCGCCCAGACCTCCCCACGTGCCTGGCCCTGGCGGAAGCTCTGGGCATTCCCGCCGAGCGGGTGCGCGGTGCCGCTGTGCCTGAGGGCCCGGTGATCGCTACGGTGGCGAGCGGATACCCGCCGGACGAGGAGGACGCTGTGCGTCGCAGACAACTACTGACCGGGGCGCTCGCGGCTGGGGCGACGGCCATCGTCGGCGAGGGACCGGCCCACGCGCTGTCAACTGTCGACCTGGAGGACGTCCTCTTCCTGCTTCCGTCAGCGGCGCCGGCCCCGCTCGCCGAACTGGCGGCCCGGACCGCAACCGCTCGGAGAGCCTTCACTAGCGCCCGTTACAACGACCTCGCAGCCTCCCTGCCCAGTCTCCTCGCGACCGCTGAGGCAACGCGTGACGCCGCCGGCGGTCGCGCCCGTCAGCAGGCGTCCGCCGTCCTCGCCCGCTCCTACGTACTCGCAGCGGAGCTCGCCGCCAAGCAGCACTCCGACACGGCCTGGGCCGCTGCCGACCGCGCGCTTACCGCCGCCCGGGCAAGCGGCATGCCCGTTCCCGTCGGGGAAGCCTCCCGTGTCCTGGCCATCACGATGCGTCGCTCCGGCCGCTGGTCATCGGCCGTGCACCTGCTCACTCGGGAAGCCGGCGACCTTGACACCGCCGATCCTCGAACCGCAGCCGTACGCACCACGCTTCTGCTCACCGCAGCGTACTCGGCAGCGACCGGCGGCGATCGCAACGGGAGCCTCGGGCTCCTCGACGAGGCGGAGGCCGACGTCGAACGCCGCCCCGGATCCCCTGACGGCCTGTTCACCGTCGAAGCTACCCGAGCCCAGGTCGACGTCTACCGTATCGGCGCTCTGAACGCCCTCGGCACGCCTGACGAAGCTGTGAAGGTAGCCGCCGGACTCAACATTGACAGCATGCCCACCCCCGAGCGCCGAGCTCGTGCATGGACCGATACGGCCCGCATGTGGCACGCCCTCGGCAACAGTGAGCAGACCTTCACTGCGCTGCGCCACGTCGAGCAGGAGGCTCCCCAGGAGGCCCGACGGCCGGCGCTGCGCGCCCTTACCTCCGACCTCCTGTACGGGCCTGGACGACCGCAGGGACTACGGGAGTTCGCCGCCCGCACCGGGGCGCTCGTCTCCTGACACAAGGACGGTACCCCTGCGCGAGTGCTCGGGCGGGACACCGCTGAAGACGAGGTCACCCCGGCCGGGGCTTCCGGTCCAAGAAGCGCCGCTGTTTCCGGTGCCGCCGGTGGGGCCTCGCGGGTGGGGAGGTTGCGGGGGTTCTGCTGGTCCGTATTCGCGGGGAAGTGGGTGTCTGGTTTGCCGGTTTCGGTGAAAGTGGTTCAGATGGCATTGGCCGTGGGGTAAAACTGCAGGTCATGGAGTCTGCTCCCCGCACGCGCGGGGATGGTCCCAGCTCCGCCGCACCGCCGAAGCCCTCGAAGCCCTGCTCCCCGCACGCGCGGGGATGGTCCCACCTCGACCGGCGGGCGGACTCCCGCGCCCCACTGCTCCCCGCACGCGCGGGGATGGTCCTCAGTCGATCGCGACGCCGGACATGGGTGAAGAGTGTTCCCCGCACTGCGGGAAGGGGCCCGGGCACCTCGTCGTAGTCGGGATGGTGGTCCCCCTCGAAGCTCTCACGGACGCTTGGTCGGTGAGCCGAGCTCCGCACGCGCGGGGATGGCCCCGTGGCGCACCACGCCTGCCAGTCGCTCCACTCCTGCTCCCCGCGTAAGCGAGGATGGCCCCCATGTCCGCACCCACACCTCGGACCTGATCACTGCTCCCCGCGGCCGCAGGGATTGCCCCCGGACCTGCTCGGCGTCGAGTACGGTCTGGATCTGCTTCCCGTGCACGCCGGGATGGCCCCGTGTCGAGGGCCGACAAGGTTGTCGGTCTGGACTGCTTTCCGTGCCTGTGGGGATGGCCGTCCTGGCTTCGCTGTTGTGGCACTGCTGCGGGTTTCTGGTGTGTCTGCGGGGGAGCGGTGTCTTGTTTGTCGGATTCCGCGAAAGTGGTTCAGATGGTGTTGGTTGTGAGGTAGAACTGCAGGTCAGGAAGTCTGCTCCCCGCACCCGCGGGGATGGCCCCCGGGCCGGATCCTCTTCCGCGAGGTGGCACAGCTGCTCCCCGCACCCGCGGGGATGGCCCCCTCGCTCCCGACGAGTTCCTCCTCGGCATCGACTGCTCCCCGCACCCGCGGGGATGGCCCCGGGCCGTCTCCCTCAGGCGGGGGAGATCTGCCCTTGCTCACCGCGCACGCGGGGGTGGTCCCTGGCCGAGGGGGTGTCTTCAAATGATCGCCGTTGGTGGATCATGGTGTGGTGATACGTCGTCATGAGTTGTCGGATGCTGAGTGGGAGTTCGTTCGGCCGTTGCTTCCGGTGTCGTTGCGGGGGCGGAAGCGGCTGGACGATCGCCGGGTGCTGAACGGGATCGTGTGGAAGTTCCGGACCGGGACGGCCTGGCGGGATGTGCCCGAGCGCTATGGTCCGTGGGCCACGTTGCACACGCGTTTTCGCAGGTGGGCGGCGGACGGGACGTTCGACCGGATGCTCCGGGCGGCGAAAGCGGACGCGGCGGGTGACATCGACTGGCTGGTCTCGGTCGACTCCACGGTCGTCCGCGCTCACCAGCATGCGGCCGGGGCCGGAAAAGGGGGCTCCGTGACCCGGCTCTCGGCCGGTCCAGAGGCGGTCAGACCAGTAAGGTCCATCTGGCCTGTGACGGGCGGGGCCGTCCGCTCGGCTTCGTCGTGACGGGCGGCAACACCAACGACTGCACCCGGTTCACTTTCGTCATGGACCAGATACGGGTGCCCCGGATCGGCCCGGGGCGTCCCCGTATCCGGCCTGATCACGTCTGGGTGGCAAGGGCTGCAGCTCGAAGGCGATCCGCACGTGGCTCCGCGACCGGGGCATTCCGCACACGATTCCCGAGCGGGCCGACCAGATCGCCAACCGAACCCGGCGAGGCAGTCGAGGAGGCCGCCCGCCGGCCTTCGACCGCGAAGCCTACAAGCACCGCAACGTCGTCGAACGGTGCTTCAACCGCCTGAAGCAATGGCGCGGCATAGCCACCCGCTACGACAAAACCGCCCAGTCCTACGAAGCCGCCGTCACCCTCGCATCACTCCTGATGTGGGCGTGACATTTGACGACAGAACCTAGGCCGCGCACGGCCAGGACGTCGAGCTCATCGGAGGCGGCGGCGTGTTGGCGGATCTCTTCGCGGGCGGCGGCCTGTGAGGAGTAGACCCGGACGACCTCGGGAAAGGCGGCGAGATCGAAAGCGGCCCCGCCGACCCGCTTCTCCCGGCTGGCTGCAAGGCCGAGGAGGTGCCGGGCGTCGTCGGGCATGTTGAGGCTGTCGGCGATTCGCTCGTACACGTCGAGCCGGGTGATCTCGCGTCGGCCGTTGATGATCTCGTTCACGCGCCCCTGAGAGAGTTCGACGGCGGCTGCGATACGGGCCTGGCTGGCCCCGCTGTACTGCTGGACGTAGCGGAAGACCGCGCCGATGTCCCGGTTGCGGAGGGCTTGGCGGACCTCCGACCGCTCCCACGACCATGCCTCTAACTGGATCGGCCCGGAGGTCATGTGATGTCCCCTCACCCATTGTGGGATCGGAATGCATCCCACGGTGAGATTACCGTTCTGGGATCGAAACGCCACCCTCCGTCACAGGATCCTGACGGTATGACACCCCGACTCAGGGACTGGCTTCTCACCGGGCGCACGGTCGCGATGTGCCCCGCAGGCACCTGGTGGGACGCCGTCCGTGGTCGCCGTTCCCTTGGGCTGGCCGTCCTCGGCACGCTGGGCGAGCGCAACGGGGCCGTCATCGAGGATTTGGGCAGCAACAGCCTGGTGTGGTCGCCGAGCCGGGCCGCCGCATGGCGGTCACTGTCCCATTCCGCTGCACTGTCCGGAGAACGGCACTTCTGATCCTTCCGAGGGCTGCGCGGCGGCGCGGTGCTCGGTGATGTCGCGCAGGCGGAAGGATGTGAGCTGCTCCCCGCGCCTACGGGGATGGTCCCCGACGAGACCCACGATGCCGAGCATCAGGCCACTGCTCCCCGCGCACGCGGGGATGGTCCCCAGCCGTTCAAGGTGGAGCCGGGCCTTATCGACTGCTCCCCGCGCACGCGGTGGATGGTCCCCTGGTCGCGAGAGACAGGACGAGCGGCGAACTCTGCTCCCCGCGTCTGCGGGGATGGTCCCCCGTCCGACGCCGTGACGGTGTTGTCGGTTCTGGTGGGTGCCGTATTCGTTTTCCGTATCTGTCCTGAATTCGGATTCTGCATAGGTGTTTTGCCGACAGGTCAGGAGCCGCTTTCTCGGAGGGTTTTGCGGGTTGTGTATGCGGGTTTTGGTGGCCTTTTCCGTCGCCCCGTCAGTTCCCTTTCTGCCCATGTGTTTTGGGTATTTCCGCATACGGCCCAAGGTGTTCGGATCAGGCGGACCTCCCACCCCCTTGCTGCGCTTTTCAGAAGATTGGCATAGACCACTTGTCATCCAGGAATGCTCCTGCTGTCGTACGGAGAGCGGCCTCCCCTTCGGGGTGTAGGGGCTGGACGTGTCAGGGTTCGGGTGCATACTGTGATCAGGTTTAGGGCTTGATGGGGAGCCGCCGGCCCCGCAGCCGCGACCTGTGCCGGGTCATCCGCCAGGTGCGCCCGCAGCGCGCGATCATCCCGTCCCCCGAGATCAACTGGGCCCGCGTGGCGGACCTCCAC
>NZ_JBEZHM010000040.1:0-85743 GCF_040650575.1 Streptomyces sp. NPDC048659
GCGGGGTGGGGGGGGGGGGGGTTGGGGTCGTTTTTCCGCGGCCCCCGCCGCCCCCCCCCCCCCCCCCACGACAGCGCGAACATCTTCCCGGCGACCTTGAAGACGGAGACCTCCGGGGCGAACGGGAACTCCTCCGTCGCGTCGTTGAAGTCCAGGCAGAAGGCACGCAGCTGGTCGGGGGTCACGGCGCCGGGTCCTCCTCGGGGGCGGGCGGCTCGACGGGCTCCGCGAGCACGGTCACGATCTTGTTCCGGCGGCCGGCCGGGGACTCGGCGGTCAGCCGCAGCCGCCGCCCGTCGGGCAGCTCGACGACGGCGCGGGCGCCCGCGATCGGGACCCGGCCGAGGGCCTTGGCGAGCAGTCCGCCGACGGTCTCCACGTCCTCGTCGTCGTACTCGTCGGGGCCGAAGCCGTACAGCTCGCCGAGGTCGCCGATGTCGAGGCGGGCGGTGACCCGGTAGCGGTCCTCGCCGAGCTCCTCGACGGGCGGCAGCTCCCGGTCGTACTCGTCGGTGATCTCACCGACGATCTCCTCCAGGATGTCCTCGATGGTGACGATGCCGGCCGTGCCGCCGTACTCGTCGATGACGACGGCGACGTGGTTGCGCTCCTGCTGCATCTCGCGCAGCAGGTCGCCCGCGTTCTTGGTGTCGGGCACGAAGGCCGCCGGGCGCATCGCCGTGGACACCAGGTCGGCCTCGGCGTCCCGGTTGATGTGCGTCTTGCGGACCAGGTCCTTCAGGTACACGATGCCGACGATGTCGTCCTCGTTCTCCCCGGTCACCGGGATGCGGGAGAAGCCGGAGCGCAGCGCGAGGGTGAGGGCCTGCCGGACGGTCTTGTACCGCTCGATGCAGATCAGGTCGGTGCGCGGCACCATCACCTCGCGGACCAGGGTGTCGCCGAGCTCGAAGACGGAGTGCACCATGCGGCGCTCCTCGTCCTCGATGAGCGACTCCTGCTCGGCCAGGTCGACCATCGCCCGCAGCTCGGCCTCGGAGGCGAAGGGGCCCTTGCGGAAGCCCTTGCCGGGGGTGACCGCGTTGCCGATGAGGATGAGGAGCTGCGGGATCGGGCCCATGATCCGGGCCAGCGGCAGCAGGACGTACGCGGCGGCGGTCGCCGTGTTCAGCGGGTGCTGGCGTCCGATGGTGCGCGGGGAGACGCCGACGGCGACGTACGACACCAGCACCATGACGGCGATGGCGACGAGCAGCGCCTCCCAGGTCTCCGGGAACTCCTCCAGGCAGGCGTACGTGACGAGGACGCCGGCCGCCATCTCGCAGGAGACGCGGACGAGCAGCGCCACGTTGAGGTAGCGGGTCGGGTCGGCGGCGACCTGCGCGAGCTTCTCGGCGCCGCGCCGCCCGGACCGGGCGGCCTCGGCCGCGCGGAAGGTGGAGACGCGGGCGATGCCCGCCTCGGCGCAGGCGGCGAGCCAGGCGACGACGACCAGGGCGACCGCGCCCAGGATCAGCTGAGCACTCATGGCCGCCCGCTCAGGAGACGGTGGGGGCGGGGGACGGGCCGGTGTGGCCCTGCTCCGCGCGCCAGCCGTCCACGATGGCCGCCTGGAGGCCGAACATCTCGGCCTTCTCGTCCGGCTCCTCGTGGTCGTAGCCCAGCAGGTGCAGCACCCCGTGGACGGTGAGGAGCTGGAGCTCCTCGTCCATGGAGTGCCGCGTCGGGGCGTCCTTGCCCTGCTGGGTGGCGACCTCGGGGCAGAGCACGATGTCGCCGAGCAGCCCCTGCGGGGGCTCCTCGTCGTCCTTCGCGGGCGGGCGCAGCTCGTCCATCGGGAAGGACATGACGTCCGTCGGGCCGGGGAGGTCCATCCACTGGATGTGGAGCTGCTCCATCGCGTCGGCGTCCACGACGATCACCGACAGTTCGGAGAGCGGGTGGATGCGCATGCGGGTGAGGGCGTAGCGGGCGATGTCGAGGATCGCCTGCTCGTCGACCTCGGTCCCGGACTCGTTGTTGACGTCGATCGACATGTGCTGCTGCTTCTACTTCCCGTTGCGGAGGTCGTACTGCTCGTACGCGTCGACGATACGGCCGACGAGCTTGTGCCGGACGACATCCTGCGACGTGAGCGTCGAGAAGTGCACGTCGGGGACGCCGTCCAGGATGTCCCTGACCTGCCGCAGACCGCTCTTCGTGCCGCCCGGGAGGTCGACCTGGGTGATGTCGCCGGTGATGACGATCTTCGAGTCGAAGCCGAGGCGGGTGAGGAACATCTTCATCTGCTCGGGGCTCGTGTTCTGCGCCTCGTCGAGGATGATGAACGCGTCGTTGAGCGTCCGGCCGCGCATGTACGCCAGCGGCGCGACCTCGATCGTCCCGCTCGCCATCAGCTTGGGGATGGAGTCGGGGTCGAGCATGTCGTGCAGCGCGTCGTAGAGCGGGCGCAGATACGGGTCGATCTTCTCGTAGAGCGTGCCGGGCAGGAAGCCGAGCCGCTCGCCCGCCTCGACCGCCGGCCGGGTCAGGATGATCCGGGTGACCTGCTTGGACTGCAGGGCCTGGACCGCCTTGGCCATGGCCAGATAGGTCTTGCCGGTGCCGGCGGGGCCGATGCCGAAGACGATGGTGTGCTTGTCGATGGCGTCGACATAGCGCTTCTGGTTGAGGGTCTTGGGGCGGATGGTGCGGCCGCGGCTGGAGAGGATGTTCTGCGTGAGCACCTCGGCCGGGGTCTCCTGGCCGTCCTCCCCCGGCCCGTTGCCATTCGCCCTGAGCATGGCGATCGAGCGTTCCACTGCGTCCTCCGTCATCGGCTGACCGGTGCGGAGCACCAGCATCATCTCGTCGAACAGGCGCTGGATGAGCGCGACTTCCGCGGCGTCCCCGGCCGCGGTGACCTGATTGCCCCGGACGTGGATGTCGGTGTCGGGGAACGCGTCCTCGATCACGCGCAGCAGGCTGTCACCGGATCCGAGGACGGTCACCATCGGGTGCTTGGCGGGGACGGTGAACAGCGCGCGGGCCTTGCCGGGCGTCCCGTCGAGGGGGGCGCCGTCGTGGGCTGTGGGTGTCTGGGTCATGGGCCGGCACTGGGGCCTGCGCATACCTCCTGTTGCGGGGTTCTCGTTGCTCGACAACCTCTGCCACCAAGCCTACGACTCGGTACGGACAACCCCGAAGGGGTTTACCGCGAGCACCCGCTCCGCCCCTTCTAGGAAGCCGCGGCCCGGAAGCCGATGGTGGGGACGGCGCGGCGCAGCGGCCAGGTCCGGTCCGGGACCGGCAGCAGGCGCTCCAGGAAGGCGTAGCGGCCGCGCAGCGCCGCCGGGTCCTGCCCCTCGTGGCGCTGGACGGTCTGCCACCAGGAGGCGATCTCGCCCCAGGTCGGCGCGGAGAGCGAGCCGCCGAACTCCTGGACGGAGAGGGCGGCGGTGAGGCCCGCGAAGGCGAGCCGGTCGGCCAGCGGCCAGCCGGCCAGGGTGCCGGTGACGAAGCCGGCCACGAAGACGTCCCCGGCGCCGGTCGGGTCGAGCGCGGACACCTGGATCGCGGGCACCTCGGCGGTCTCGCCGGTGGCCCCGTCCACGGCGTAGGCCCCCTCGGAGCCGAGCGTGACGACGGCGTAGCGCACCTTGTCGGCGAGGGCGCGGGCGGCGGCGCGCGGGCAGTCGGTGCGGGTGTAGCGCATCGCCTCGGCGGCGTTGGGCAGGAACGCCTCGCAGTGCTCCAGGTCGGTCAGGCCGGCCAGGTCCCAGCGCCCGGTGTCGTCCCAGCCGACGTCGGCGAAGACCTTGGCGCCGGAGCGGGCGGCCCTGGCCACCCACTCCTCGCCGCGGCCGGGCACCAGGGAGGCGACGGCGGCGCGGGCGTGCGGCGGGTAGGCGGGGAGGGTGCCGTCGAGCGGCGGGGCGGCGTGCCCGTGCGACACCATGGTCCGCTCGCCCTCGTACGCCATGGAGACGGTGACGGGCGAGTGCCAGCCGGGCACGGTCCGCGACAGCGAGAGGTCGATGCCCTCGCCCTGCGCCAGGGCGTCCCAGCAGTACTCGCCGTAGTGGTCGTCGCCGAAGGCGGCGGCGAGCGAGGTGCGCAGCCCCAGCCGGGCCAGCGCGGTGGCCATGTTGGCGACGCCGCCGGGGCTCGATCCCATGCCCCGGGCCCAGGACTCGGTGCCGCGCACGGGGGCGCTGTCGAGGCCGGTGAAGATGATGTCGAGGAAGACGGTGCCGGTGAGGAAGACGTCGCAGTGCGGGTCGGTGGGCTCGCGCAGGCGGACCAGCGGGTCGACGTCGGTGTCGCGTTCGGTCACAACAGGCTCCCCGGTCGTGGTGCGGCGGATCGGCACCCTGGTGCTGATCCGGACAGTGTGCCCGAAGGGGGTGGCGGGACAGGGGTGACGCAGCGAGGTCGTCGCTTGATACCCAAGAAATCCCACCCCAAACAGATCGTGACTCAGATCACAGATGCAATCGGGGGATAACGCCTTCTCCGCCCAGTCGGATGCTTGATACACATGGTGCCGCGACCGTGTGGATCACCGGACGTCATCTCATTTCCCCGTTCAGTCCCTGGAACGCCCATGTCCGCGCGTCCGCGTGCCCTGGGGGCCCTCGTCGCCCTTTTCACGGCCGGATACCTCGCCCCGTACCTGCTGCCGACGCTCGTCGGCCGGCTCGCCGCCGGGCTCGCCCTCAGTACCTCCCAAGCCGGTCTCGTCGGCTCGATCCTGCTGCTCGGCTCCGCCTCCGCCGGCTTCACCCTGGCCTCCCGGGTGGAGCGGATCGGCCCCCGCCGGGCCGCCCGCGCCGGGCTGCTCGCGATGGTCCTCGGCTACGGGACGGCCGCCGCGAGCGCCACCGCGGCGCCGGTCGTCGCGGGCGCCGTCCTCGGCGGCCTCGGCTCCGGCACCGCCACGGCCGTCGCCGCGGCGGGCATCGCCGGCCGGGCCGACCCGCACCGCGCGGCGACCCTGGGCCTGCTGTCCGTCTCCGCGACGGCGGGCGCCCTCTACCTGGCGCTGCCGCACCTCGGCGGCGGGCACGCGCTGCCCTTCGCGGCCATAGCGGCGACGGCGGCGCTGGTCTGGCCGGCCACCGCCCGGCTCCCGGAACCGGCGGCGGCCCGCACCCGGGGCCCCGTGCCCGCCAGGCCGCTCCCCCACCGCCGCGCGGGCACGGTCCTCGCCTGCGCGATCCTGTGCTGGTCGATGGCGCAGAACGCGCTGTGGGGCGTCAGCGGCCGGATCGGCCTCGGCCAGGCGGGGCTCTCCGAGGTCGCCCTCGGCCTGGTCTTCGCCGTCGCCCTCGGCGCCGGGCTCGCCGGGGTCACCGTCGCGGGCGCGCTCGGCCCCCGGCTCGGCCGCGCGGTCCCCATCGGCGCGGGCACCGCGTTCATCGCGGTCTGCGTGCTGCTCAGCTCGGCCGCCGAGGGCCCGTACGCCTTCGCGGCGGGCGAGATCCTCTGGAACGCCGTGTACCCGGTCGTCCTGTCCTGCCTCCTCGCCCTCGCGGCCTCCCTGGACCCCCGGGGCCGCTGGGCGGTCCTGGTCGGCTCGGCCAGCTCGCTCGGGGTGGCCTGCGGCCCGGTGACCGGCAGCGCCCTCGCGGAGACGGCCGGCTTCCCGGGCATGGGCCTGACCCTGTGCCTGCTGCTCCTGGCGGTGGCCCTGCCGATGACGGCGGTGGCCAGGCGCGCGGAGGGCCCGGCCCCGGCGCCCGTCCTGCCGGCCGTCGCACCGGACCCGGCGGGCGCCTGAGCCGTAGGGCGCCCCTACGCCGTCTAGAGGCTGTGGAACTCGTACGCCTCGACCTCGGCGAGGTACCGCGCCCGGCGCTCCTCGTCGTCCTCCAGGAAGGAGGCCAGGAAGGAGTTGCGCGCCAGGGTCCGCAGGTCGTCCTCGGTCAGGCCGAGCGCCTCGCGCACCGCGTCGAAGTTGTCCTCCACGTACCCGCCGAAGTAGGCGGGGTCGTCGGAGTTGACGGTCGCCATGAGCCCCGCCGCCAGCATCGTCCGCAGCGGGTGGTCGCCGATCACGTCGATCGCCCGCAGCCGCACGTTGGACAGCGGGCACAGCGTCAGCGGCACCCGCTCCCGCACCAGCCGCTCCACCAGCTCCGGGTCCTCCAGGCAGCGCAGCCCGTGGTCGATCCGCTCGACGCCGAGGACGTCCAGGGCCTCGCGGACGTACGCGGCCGGCCCCTCCTCGCCCGCGTGCGCGACCCGCCGCAGCCCGAGCCGCGCGGCCTCCTCGTACACCGCGCGGAACTTCGCCGGCGGGTGCCCGACCTCCGCCGAGTCGAGGCCCACGCCGGTGATCCGGTCCAGGTACGGGCGGGCCTCCTCCAGCGTCGCCAGCGCCGACTCGGCGGGCTCGTCGCGCAGGAAGCACATGATGAGCCGGGTGGAGATCCCGTACCGCTCCTCGGCCCGGTCGAGCGCCGCGCCGAGCCCCTCGACCACCGTGCCGAAGGGCACGCCCCGCGCGGTGTGCGCCTGCGGGTCGAAGAAGATCTCCGCGTGCCGCACGCCCTGCGCGGCGGCCCGCGCGAGGTAGGCGTCGGCGAGCTCGGTGAAGTCCTCGGCGGTGCGCAGCACGCTCATCAGGCCGTAGTACAGGTCCAGGAAGGACTGCAGGTCGCTGAAGCGGTACGCCTCGCGCAGGGCCTCGGTGTCGGCGTACGGCAGCGTGACACCGTTGCGCGCGGCCAGCGCGAACGCCAGCTCGGGTTCGAGGGTGCCCTCGATGTGGAGGTGCAGTTCGGCCTTGGGTATCGCCATGGTGCTGGTGCTTCCTGGTGCTCGGTGTGCTCGTGTGCTCGGTGCGGTCATGCGCTCGCCGTGCTTGGGCACTCGGTGCGCTCGCCGCGGGCTAACGCTTCGGTACGGGGATCCTCATCAGGTCCTGGGCGACGCTCAGCTCGCCCTCGAACCCGGCCGCGCGGGCCTGCCGCTCGAACTCCGCGGGCTCGGAGTAGCGCTGCGAGAAGTGCGTCAGGACCAGGTGCCGCACCCCCGCGTCCCGGGCCACCGCGGCGGCCTGGCCGGCCGTCAGGTGCCCGTGGTCGGTGGCGAGCCGGACGTCCTCGTCGAGGAAGGTCGACTCGATGACGAGCATGTCCGCGCCCTCGGCCAGCGCGTACACCCCGTCGCACAGGCGGGTGTCCATGACGAAGGCGAAGCGCTGGCCGCGCCGCACCTCGCTGACCTCGTCGAGGCTCACCCCGCCGAGCACGCCCTCGCGCTGGATCCGGCCCACGTCGGGCCCCTTGATGCCGTGCGCGGCGAGCCGCTCCGGCAGGATGCGGCGCCCGTCGGGCTCGGTCAGCCGGTAGCCGTAGGACTCCACGGGGTGGGAGAGCAGCCGGGCGTCGAGGGTGTACGCCCCGGTGACCGCGATCGGCCCGTCGGCGTCGACCGGCGCCTCGGTCAGCGCCACGGTCTCGCGGTAGGCCGTGGCGTACCGCAGCCGCTCGAAGAAGCGCTGCCCGCTCGCCGGGTAGTGCGCGGCGACCGGGTGCGGGACCTGGTCGAGGTTGATCCGCTGGATCACCCCGGCCAGGCCCAGCGAGTGGTCACCGTGGAAGTGCGTGACGCAGATCCGGTCGAGGTCGTGCGCCGCGACCCCGGCCCGCAGCATCTGCCGCTGGGTGCCCTCGCCCGGGTCGAAGAGGATGCCCTCGCCGTCCCAGCGCAGCAGATAGCCGTTGTGGTTGCGGTGCCGGGTCGGCACCTGGCTCGCGGTGCCGAGGACGACCAGTTCGCGTACGGACACGGTGACGTCGGGTCCTATCCGGGCGGCCAGTTGAGACCACGGCCGCCGAGGACGTGCGCGTGGGCGTGGAAAACGGTCTGGCCGGCGCCCGCGCCGGTGTTGAACACGATCCGGTAGCCCTGGCCGTCGAGCTTCTCGTCGGCGGCGACCTCACCGGCCTCGCGCAGCACGTCGGCGGCGACCGAGGGCGCGGCGGCGGCGAGCGAGGCGGCGTCCGGGTAGTGCAGGCGCGGGATCACCAGGACGTGGGTGGGCGCCTGCGGGTTGATGTCGCGGAACGCGAGGGTCGTCTCCGTCGCCCGCACGAGCGTCGCCGGCACCTCCCCTTGCACGATCTTGCAGAACAGGCAGTCGCCCTGCGGCTCTCCGGCCATGACCCGGCCCTCCTCGACTCCGTCGATCAGCTGATCAGTACCCGCGCATCGTATCGGGGCCGGGGCGGGGCGGACCGGGGGGCGGGGGGAATCCGGGAGGTCCGGGGGGCCGGTGCGGGGCGCGGTGGGCCGCGTGGTGGGGCGGGCCGCGGTGAGCGGGCCTAAAGGCAGGCGGGCATCGCGGTGTACGGGCCCGGGGGCGGGCGGGCCGCGCGGTGCTCAGGGCGGCGCGGCGAGCGGGCCCGGAGGCGGACGGGCCGAGCGGCGAGCCGGGCCGAGCGGTCAGCGGGCCCGGAGGCAGCCGGGCCACGCGGTCAGGGGCCCGGGGGGGGGCCGGGCAGGCCGAGCGGCCGGCGGACCCGGCTCCCTCGCCTACGACCAGCGACCCGTCCGCCCCAGGACCAGCGCGGTCGCCGCCGTGCCCGCCGTGGAGGTGCGCAGCACGCTGCGTCCGAGCCGGTACGGCCTGGCCCCGGCCTCCTCGAAGAGCGCCAGCTCCTCCGGGGACACGCCCCCCTCGGGCCCGACGACGAGCACGATCTCGCCGCTCGCGGGGAGCTCGGCGGTGGCCAGCGCCCCGCTCGGGTGCTCGCGGTCCTCGTGCAGCACGGCGGCGAAGTCGGCGGTCGCGAGGAGCGCGGCGACCTGCTTGCCGGTCATCGCCTCGGCGACCTCGGGGAAGCGGCTGCGGCGCGACTGCTTCCCGGCCTCGCGGGCCGTCGCCCGCCACTTCGCGAGCGCCTTCAGGCCGCGCTCGCCCTTCCACTGGGTGATGCAGCGGGACGCGGCCCACGGCACGATCGCGTCCACGCCGGTCTCCGTCATCGTCTCGACGGCCAGCTCGCCGCGGTCGCCCTTGGGCAGCGCCTGGACGACGGTGATACGGGGCGCGGGCGCCGGGTCCTCGTGGACGGCGGTGACCTCGACGGTCAGCAGGTCCTTGCCCTCGGCGGCGGCGACCACGCAGGCGGCCCAGGTGCCGTGCCCGTCGGCGAGCACCAGCTCCTCGCCCACGCGCAGCCGCTTCACGGACACGGCGTGGCGGCCCTCGGGCCCGTCGAGGAGGAAGCCGCCGACCGGGGGGACGGTGTCGACGACGAAGACGGGTGCGGTCACGGGGCGCTCCTGGAGCTTGCGAGGGCGGTGTGGAGTTCTTCGGCGAGGACCTCGACGAGTCGCGCGGCCGGCAGGTCCCGGGCCAGCCGGTGGCCCTGCCCGGCCCACAGGGCCATGCCCTGCGGGTCGCCCGCCCGCGCGGCGGCCTTGCGCAGCGGGGCGGTGAGGTGGTGGACCTCGGGGTAGGCGGCGGGGGCGTACGGCCCGTGCTCGCGCATGAACCGGTTCACCAGGCCGCGCGCCGGACGCCCCGAGAAGGCCCGGGTGAGCTCGGTGCGGGTGAACAGCGGGTCGGTCAGGGCCCGCTTGTGCAGCGGGTCGGCCCCCGACTCGGGGCAGACGAGGAACGCGGTGCCGAGCTGCGCCGCGTCGGCTCCGGCGGCGAGGACGGCGGCGATCTGGCGCCCGCGCATGATGCCGCCGGCGGCGATGATCGGCAGCGGGACGCTCTCGCGGACCTCGGTGAGCAGCGCGAGCAGCCCGCCGCCGCTCCCGGCGGAGGGCCCGTCGGCGGGGTCGTCGCGGTGGGTGCCCTGGTGCCCGCCGGCCTCGGTGCCCTGGACGCACAGGGCGTCGGCCCCGGCGCGCTGGGCGGTACGGGCCTCCTCGACGGAGGTGACGGTCACGACGGTGAAGGTGCCGACGCGGGCGAAGGCGTCGAGCGCGTCGCGGTCCGGGCAGCCGAAGGTGAACGAGACCACGGGGACGGGGTCGTCGAGCAGGATCGCCAGCTTGGACTCGTACCCGTCGTCGCGGCCCTCGTCGGCGTCCCCGAGCTCGGTCTCGTACCAGCCGGCCTCACCGGCGAGCTGGTGCCGGTAGACCTCGACGGCGGCGGGGTCGGCGGGCTGGCCGCTCTGCGGCATGAAGAGGTTGACCCCGAACGCCTGTCCGGTGAGTCCGCGGATCCGCTTGATCTCCTGGTAGAGACCGCCCGCGGTCTTGTAGCCCCCGGCCAGGAACCCGAGGGCTCCCGCCTCGCACACGGCGCCGACGAGCTCGGGGGAAGAGGCGCCACCCGCCATGGGGGCCTGCACGATCGGGTGACGAAAGAGATCGTTCAGTGCGGTGGACATGCAGGCATCGTGCCATGCCGGGACGGCCGGGCCGAATCGGTACGGAGGGGTACGCGAAGGGGGCGGCCCCGCGCGATGCGGTGCCGCCCCCGGGGCGGGTCCGGTGCGGACTCGGCGCCCTGTGAGCGCCGGGTCCGGTGCGGGCTCAGCGCCCGTTGAACGCGTCCTTCAGCCGCGAGAACAGCCCCTGCTGCCCCGGCTGGAACTGCCCCGTCGGGCGCTCCTCGCCGCGCAGCTTGGACAGTTCGCGGAGCAGCCGCTCCTGCTCGGCGTCCAGCTTGGACGGGGTCTGCACCTCGACGTGGACGATCAGGTCGCCCCGCCCGTTGCCGCGCAGGTGCGTGACGCCGCGGCCGTGCAGCGGGATCGACTGGCCGGACTGGGTGCCGGGACGGATGTCCACGTCCTCCAGCCCGTCCAGCGTCTGGAGCTGCACCTTCGTGCCGAGCGCCGCGGCCGTCATCGGGATCGTGACCGTGCAGTGCAGGTCGTCGCCGCGCCGCTGGAAGACCTCGTGCGGGGTCTCGTGGATCTCCACGTACAGGTCGCCGGCGGGGCCGCCGCCGGGGCCGACCTCGCCCTCGCCCGCGAGCTGGATCCGGGTGCCGTTGTCGACACCGGCCGGGATCTTGACCGTCAGCGTGCGCCGCGAGCGGATCCGGCCGTCGCCCGCGCACTCGGGGCACGGGGTCGGGACGACGGTGCCGAAGCCCTGGCACTGCGGGCAGGGGCGGGAGGTCATGACCTGGCCGAGGAACGACCGGGTGACCTGCGAGACCTCGCCACGGCCGCGGCACATGTCACAGGTCTGCGCGGAGGTGCCGGGCGCGGCGCCCTCGCCGGAGCAGGTGGTGCAGACGACGGCCGTGTCGACCTGGATGTCCTTCGTGGTGCCGAAGGCCGCCTCGTCGAGGGTGATCTCCAGCCGGATCATCGCGTCCTGGCCGCGCCGGGTGCGCGAGCGCGGGCCGCGCTGGGAGGCCGTACCGAAGAAGGCGTCCATGATGTCCGAGAAGTTCCCGAAGCCGCCCGCGCCGAAGCCGCCCGCGCCACCGGCGCCGCCGGAGGCGGAGAGCGGGTCGCCGCCGAGGTCGTAGACCTGCTTCTTCTGCGGGTCCGACAACACCTCGTAGGCGGCGTTGATCTCCTTGAACCGCTCCTGGGTCTTCGGGTCCGGGTTCACGTCCGGGTGAAGCTCGCGGGCGAGTCGGCGGAAAGCCTTCTTGATCTCGTCCTGCGACGCGTCGCGGCGTACGCCGAGTACGGCGTAGTAGTCCGTGGCCACTTACGACTCCGCCAGGATCTGTCCGACGTAACGTGCCACTGCGCGTACCGCTCCCATCGTTCCGGGGTAATCCATGCGGGTCGGTCCGACCACGCCGAGTTTGGCGACTGCCTCGCCGCCGGAACCGTAGCCGACCGAGACGACCGACGTGGACGTCAGCCCCTCGTGGGCGATCTCGTGCCCGATGCGTACGGTCATGCCCGATTCCTTGGCCTCGCCCAGCAGCTTGAGGAGCACGACCTGCTCCTCCAGGGCCTCCAGGACGGGCCTGATCGTCAGGGGGAAGTCGTGCCCGAAGCGGGTCAGATTGGCGGTGCCGCCGATCATGAGCCGCTCCTCCTGCTCCTCCACGAGCGTTTCGAGGAGGGTCGCGAGCACGGTGGTGACCGTGCCGCGGTCCTCGATCTCCTCGAAGGACTCCGGCAGGTCCTGCACCAGCTGCGGCACGTCGGCGAACCGGCGGCCGACGACCCGGCTGTTGAGCCGGGCCCGCAGGTCGGCGAGGGAGGTCTCACCGAAGGGGGCCGGGCAGTCCACGACCCGCTGCTCGACCCGGCCGGTGTCGGTGATGAGCACCAGCATCAGCCGGGCGGGGGCCAGCGACAGCAGTTCCACGTGCCGGACCGTCGAACGGGTCAGCGAGGGGTACTGCACGACGGCGACCTGCCGGGTGAGCTGCGCGAGCAGCCGCACCGTGCGGCCGACGACGTCGTCGAGGTCGACGGCTCCGTCGAGGAAGTTGTGGATCGCCCGCCGCTCCGGGGTCGACAGCGGCTTGACGCCGGCCAGCCGGTCCACGAAGAGGCGGTAGCCCTTGTCGGTGGGGATGCGCCCGGCGCTGGTGTGGGGCTGCGCGATGTAGCCCTCCTCCTCCAGCACCGCCATGTCGTTGCGCACGGTGGCGGGCGACACGCCGAGCTTGTGGCGCTCGGTCAGCGCCTTGGAGCCCACCGGCTCCTCCGTCCCGACGTAGTCCTGGACGATGGCGCGCAGCACCTCGAGTCTGCGTTCGCTGAGCACCGCGCACACCTCCAGCTGTCGATCCGGTTCCGGTTCCGCCCTTTTTGGCACTCGCCCTGCCCGAGTGCCAGGAATCCCCCGGCCAGTGTACGGCGGCCGACGTCGCTCCTGGCAAGGAGGCGGGTCGGCCGGGCCCCAGGGGTTAGCGTCGCCGCATGGACGTCACTTGGGAAGAGTACGGGTGGGAGCGGCTCGCGGACGGGGTCGGCAGGCGGCGGCTGCCGGGCTGGGACGCCACGGCGGGCCTGGTGATCGGGCGGGACGCGGTGCTGCTGTACGACACGGGGGCGGGCCTCGCGCAGGGCGCGGAGCTGCGGGCCCAGGCGGAGGAGCTGACGGGCGGCCGCCGCGTGACGCATGTCGCACTGAGCCACCCGCACTTCGACCACGTCCTCGGCACGGCGGTGTTCTCCGGGGCCGAGGTCTTCGGGGCGGTGGGCATGGACACGCTGCTGCCCCGCGAGCGGGCGGAGCTCTGCGCGGACGCGGTGCGGTTCGGGGCGGACGCGCGGGAGGCGGAGGAGGCGGCGGAGCTGCTGGTCGCGCCGCGCCACACGGTGTCGGGCGAGTGGACGCTGGACCTGGGCGGCCGGCAGGTGCTGCTGGCCAACGTCGGGCCCGGCCACTCGGGCCACGACCTGGCCGTGTGCGTGCCGGGCGCGGTCCCGGGCGCGCCGGAGGTGGTCTTCTGCGGCGACCTGGTCGAGGAGTCCGGGGAGCCGCAGGCGGGCCCGGACGCGATCCCGGCCCGCTGGCCGGCGGCCCTGGACCGGCTGCTGTCGCTGGGCGGCGAGGACGCGGTGTACGTGCCGGGGCACGGGTCGGTGGTGGACGCGGCGTTCGTGCGGCGCCAGCGCGATGAGCTGGCACGGCGCTTCGGCGTGTCGTAGCGTCGCCGGGACGCGCGCGATCATGGCTCGCGCCTCGGACCTCGCACCTCACATCTCGCATCTCGCATCTCGCACCTCGCCCCGGACGGAATCGGAGAATCGGAGCCCATGCGCAGCTACAACCCGGACCTGACCCCGCCCTGGAAGCGCTCGGCGCCCGTCCCCGAGGTCCCGGCGGACGCCGACCTGGTGGTGGAGGAGGTCGCGACCGGCTTCTGCGGGGCGGTGATCCGCTGCGAGGCGGACACGGTGACGCTGGAGGACCGCTTCGGCAAGCACCGGGTGTTCCCGCTGGCGCCGCGCGGCTTCCTCCTCGAAGGCCGGGTCGTCACGCTGGTCCGGCCCTCCCGCCCGGCGCCGTCCCGCCCCGCCCGGACGGCCTCCGGCTCGGTCGCGGTCCCGGGCGCGCGGGCGCGGGTCGCCCGGGCCGGCCGGATCTACGTCGAGGGCCGCCACGACGCCGAGCTGGTGGAGCGCGTCTGGGGCGACGACCTGCGGATCGAGGGCGTGGTCGTGGAGTACGTGGAGGGTGTCGACGACCTCCCGGCGATCGTCGCCGACTTCGCCCCGGCCCCGGACGCCCGGCTTGGCGTCCTGGTCGACCACCTGGTGCCGGGCTCCAAGGAGTCCCGGATCGCGGCCCGGGTGACCTCCCCCGACGTGCTGATCGTCGGCCACCCGTACATCGACGTGTGGGAGGCCGTGAAGCCGTCCTCCCTCGGCATCCCGGCCTGGCCCTCGGTCCCGCGCGGCCAGGACTGGAAGACCGGCGTCTGCCGCGCCCTCGGCTGGCCGGACAACACGGGCGCGGTCTGGCAGCACATCCTGTCGAAGGTGACCTCGTACAAGGACCTCCAGCCCGAACTCCTGGGCGCGGTGGAACACCTCATCGACCACGTGACGGCACCGGCGGACGCCTGACCGGGCGGCGGGCCCGGCGGCGGGCCGGGCCCCCGCTCCCGCCGGTCCACCGATCCCGCCGGTCCGCCGGTCCGCTGCTCCCGGTCCGCCGGTCCGCTAGTCCACCAGGTCGCGCACCACCGCGTCGGCGAGCAGGCGGCCCCGCAGGGTCAGGACCGCCCGGCCCTCCGCGTACGGCTCGGGGGCGAGCAGGCCGTCGGCCAGGGCCTTGCGGGACGCGGCCAGGCCCGCGGGCTTCAGGAGGCCCAGCTCGACGCCCTCGCGGAGCCGCAGTTCCAGCAGGATCCGCTCCACCCGCCGGTCCTCCGCCGACAGCAGCTCGCGCCCGGCGCCGGGCGACCGGCCCGCGCCGAGGGCGGCGGCGTAGGCGCCCGGGTGCTTGACGTTCCACCAGCGCACCCCGCCCACGTGGCTGTGGGCGCCGGGCCCGGCGCCCCACCAGTCGGCGCCCCGCCAGTACAGCTCGTTGTGCAGGCAGCGCCCGGCCTCCGAGGTGGCCCAGTTGGACACCTCGTACCACTCGAAGCCCGCCCCCGACAGCGCCTCCTCCGCCATCAGGTAGCGGTCGGCGTGGACGTCGTCGTCGGTCATCGGTATCTCGCCCCGGCGGATCCGCCGGGCGAGCTGCGTGCCCTCCTCCACGATGAGCGCGTAGGCGCTGACGTGGTCGGGTCCGGCGCCGATCACCGCGTCGAGGGAGGCTCGCCAGTCGTCGTCGGACTCGCCGGGGGTGCCGTAGATGAGGTCGAGGTTGACGTGCTCGAAGCCCGCCGCCCGCGCCTCGGCGACGCACGCCTCGGGCCGCCCGGGGGTGTGGGTGCGGTCGAGGATCTTGAGCACGTGCTGCCGGGCGCTCTGCATCCCGAAGGAGATCCGGTTGAACCCGCCCTCGCGCAGCGCGGCCAGATACGCGGGGTCGACGGACTCCGGATTCGCCTCGGTCGTCACCTCGGCGTCCTCGGCGAGCCCGAACTCCTCGCGGATCGCCCCGAGCATCGCGACCAGGTCGCCCGCGTCGAGCAGCGTGGGCGTGCCGCCGCCGACGAAGACGGTCCGGACCGGGCGCGGGTCGTCGCCGAGGACCTTGCGGGCCAGCCGGATCTCCTCGGCCACCTGCCCCGCGTAGTTCTCCCGGGAGGCGAGCACGCCGCCGGCGCCGCGCAGCTCGCTCGCGGTGTACGTGTTGAAGTCGCAGTAGCCGCAGCGGGTCGCGCAGTACGGCACGTGCAGATAGAACCCGAGCGGACGCTCGCCGGCCCCTTCCAGGGCGTGGGCGGGCAGCGCCCCGTCCTCGGGCATCGGCTCACCATCGGGCAGTACGGAAGGCATGGAGCCATTGTCCCGTACCGCCCGACGTGACCGCCTCCCCTGTGGATAACCCGCGAACCCGCAGGTCAGGGGAGGATCACCACGTTCTCAGGTCCGCCTCAGGTCCGCCTCGGGCCCGCTCACGCCTCGCGCGCGCCCTCGTACATCTCCTCGATCAGGTGCTGGTAGGTCCGCTCCACGACCGGCCGCTTCATCTTGAGGCTGGGGGTGAGCTCGCCGTGCTCGACGTCGAGGTCGCGCGGCAGCAGCCGGAACTTCTTGATCGTCTGCCAGCGCTGCAGCCCCTCGTTGAGGCGGGCGACGTACCCCTCGACGAGCTTCTGGGTCCGCGGGTCGGCCACGACCTCCGCGTACGGCTTCCCGCCCAGCCCCTGCTCGGCCGCCCAGCCCAGGATGGCGGGCTCGTCGAGCGCGATCAGGGCGGAGCAGTAGTTCCGGTCGGCGCCGAGCACCACGATGTTGGAGACGAACGGGCAGACGGCCTTGAACCGGCCCTCGACCTCGGTCGGCGCGATGTACTTGCCGCCGGAGGTCTTGAACAGGTCCTTCTTGCGGTCGGTGATCCGCAGGTAGCCGTCGGCGGACAGCTCGCCGATGTCGCCGGTGTGGAACCAGCCGTCGGCCTCCAGGACCTCGGCCGTCTTCTCCGGCAGGCCGTGGTAGCCCTCCATGATGCCGGGGCCGCGCAGCAGGATCTCGCCGTCGTCGGCGATCCGGACCTCGGTGCCGGGCAGCGGCTTGCCGACGGTGCCGGTGCGGTACGCCTCGCCCGGGTTGACGAAGGAGGCGGCGGAGGACTCCGTCAGGCCGTAGCCCTCCAGGATGTGGATGCCCGCGCCGGAGAAGAAGTAGCCGATCTCGGGGGCCAGCGCGACGGAGCCGGAGACGGCGGCGCGCAGCCGCCCGCCGAAGGCGTCGCGGAGCTTCTTGTAGACGAGCGCGTCGGCGACCTTGTGCTTGGCGGCGAGGCCGAAGGGCGCGGAGGCGGTGCCGGTGCGGCGGAAGTTGTCCTGGGTGGCCTTGGCGTACTCGCGGGCGACCCCGGCCGCCCACTGGAAGATCTTGTACTTGGCGCCGCCGCCCTCGCGCGCCTTGGCGGCGACCCCGTTGTAGACCTTCTCGAAGATGCGCGGGACGGCCGCCATGTAGGTGGGCTGGACGACCGGCAGGTTCACGATGATCTTGTCGATGCGGCCGTCGACGGCGGTGACGTGGCCGACCTCGATCTGGCCCGAGGTGAGCACCTTGCCGAAGACATGGGCGAGCGGCAGCCACAGGTACTGCACGTCGTCCTGGGTGACCAGGCCGGTGGCGGCGATGGCCTTGGCCATGTACGACCAGTTGTCGTGCGGAAGGCGGACGCCCTTGGGGCGGCCGGTGGTGCCGGAGGTGTAGATGAGGGTGGCGAGCTGCTCGGCGGTGATCGCCCCGACCCGCTCCTTCACGGCCTCCGGGTGCTTCTCCAGGTACGCCTTGCCGCGCGCCTCCAGCTCGGCGAGGGTCAGCACCCACTCGTCGGAGGTGTCGGCGCCCTCGGCGTCGATGACGACCACGTGGTGCAGGTGGGTCAGCTCGGCGCGCCGCTCGACGGCCTTGGCGAGCTGCTCGGCGTTCTCCGCGATGAGCACGCGCGAGTCGGAGTCGGAGAGGATGAACGCCGACTCCTCGGCGTTGGTCTGCGGATAGACCGTGGTGACGGCGGCGCCCGCGCACATCACGCCGAGGTCGGAGAGGATCCACTCGACCCGGGTCGAGGAGGCGAGCGCGACCCGCTCCTCGGGCTGGACGCCGAGGTCGATGAGGCCGGCGGCGATCCCGTAGACCCGCTCGGCGGCCTGCGCCCAGCTGAGCGACTTCCACTCGTCGGGGCCCTGGCCGGAGGCGGCGGGGACCGGGTAGCGGTATGCCTCCGCGTCCGGGGTCCGCTCGACGCGCTCAAGGAAAAGGGTCGCCACGGACGGCGGCCGGTTCTCGATCAGGGTCTGTGTGTCGCTCACGACGTCCTCCGGGCGGCGGCGGTGCGGTCAGGCGTTCGGTCAGGCGTGGGGATTTAACTGGCGAGTAACCTTCGAGCGGCTTCAGCGTAGAGCGCCTGGGACGGGCGCGTAAGGGTCTGCATATAACGAACGGGTCCGGGCGCACCCCGCGCCCGGACCCGTTCGTTGCATAGGACAGCTATCTCGTGGCCGTCCGCGCGGCCTACTTCTTGCCCTTGCCGCCCGCGGAGTCGTCGCTCGACAGGACGGCGATGAACGCCTCCTGCGGGACCTCCACGGAGCCGACCATCTTCATCCGCTTCTTGCCTTCCTTCTGCTTCTCCAGCAGCTTCCGCTTACGGGAGATGTCACCGCCGTAGCACTTGGCGAGGACGTCCTTGCGGATGGCGCGGATGGTCTCGCGGGCGATCACCCGGGAGCCGATCGCGGCCTGGATCGGCACCTCGAACGCCTGCCGGGGGATGAGCTCGCGCAGCTTGGCGACCAGGCGCACGCCGTAGGCGTAGGCGGCGTCCTTGTGCGTGACGGCGGAGAAGGCGTCGACCTTGTCGCCGTGCAGCAGGATGTCGACCTTGACCAGGCTGGACGCCTGCTCGCCGGTGGGCTCGTAGTCGAGCGAGGCGTAGCCGCGGGTCTTGGACTTCAGCTGGTCGAAGAAGTCGAAGACGATCTCGGCCAGGGGCAGGGTGTAGCGGATCTCCACCCGGTCCTCGGAGAGGTAGTCCATGCCGATCAGCGTGCCGCGCCGGGTCTGGCACAGCTCCATGATCGCGCCGATGAACTCGCTCGGGGCCAGGATCGTGGCGCGTACGACGGGCTCGTACACGTCGTTGATCTTGCCCTCGGGGAACTCGCTCGGGTTGGTGACCGTGTACTCGCTGCCGTCCTCCATGACCACGCGGTAGACCACGTTGGGGGCGGTGGCGATCAGGTCGAGACCGAACTCGCGCTCCAGGCGCTCGCGGATCACGTCGAGGTGCAGCAGGCCGAGGAAGCCGACGCGGAAGCCGAAGCCGAGGGCCGCGGAGGTCTCCGGCTCGTAGACCAGCGCGGCGTCGTTGAGCTGCAGCTTGTCCAGCGCCTCGCGCAGGTCCGGGTACTCCGAGCCGTCCAGCGGGTAGAGGCCCGAGAACACCATCGGCTTCGGGTCCTTGTAGCCGCCGAGGGCCTCGGTGGCGCCCTTGTTCAGGGAGGTGATCGTGTCACCGACCTTGGACTGGCGGACGTCCTTCACGCCGGTGATCAGGTAGCCGACCTCGCCGACGCCCAGACCGTCCGACGCGGTCATCTCGGGCGAGGAGACGCCGATCTCCAGCAGCTCGTGGGTGGCGCCGGTCGACATCATCTTGATGCGCTCGCGCTTGTTGAGCTGCCCGTCGACGACACGGACGTACGTCACGACGCCGCGGTACGAGTCGTAGACGGAGTCGAAGATCATCGCGCGGGCGGGCGCGTCGGCGACGCCGACCGGGGCCGGCACGTCGCGGACGACGCGGTCGAGCAGCGCCTCGACGCCCATGCCGGTCTTCGCGGAGACCTTGAGGACGTCCTCCGGCTGGCAGCCGATGAGGTTGGCCAGCTCCTCGGAGAACTTCTCCGGCTGGGCGGCCGGCAGGTCGATCTTGTTCAGGACCGGGACGATGGTGAGGTCGTTCTCCATCGCCAGGTACAGGTTCGCGAGGGTCTGCGCCTCGATGCCCTGCGCCGCGTCCACCAGCAGGATCGTGCCCTCACAGGCGGCGAGCGACCGCGACACCTCATAGGTGAAGTCGACGTGCCCGGGGGTGTCGATCATGTTCAGGATGTGCGTCCTGCCCTCACCCTGCCCGTCGGTGGGCGCCCAGGGCAGGCGGACCGCCTGGGACTTGATCGTGATGCCGCGCTCGCGCTCGATGTCCATCCGGTCGAGGTACTGGGCGCGCATCTGCCGCTGGTCGACCACACCGGTCAGCTGGAGCATCCGGTCGGCGAGCGTGGACTTGCCGTGGTCGATGTGCGCGATGATGCAGAAATTGCGGATCAGAGCCGGGTCGGTTCGGCTCGGCTCGGGCACGTTGGTAGGAGTCGCGGGCACGCAGGGTTCTCGTCTCGGGGCGATGTTCAGAACGGATACGTAGGCTCCATGGTCCCATGACTGCGGTCCGGCGCTCGGTTTGGGCGGGGTGGAGGACGGCTGATATCGTGGACAGCTGTGTCTCGTGTGCCCTCTCAGCCGCGCGGCACATCCTGAAAGAAACATCGAACCTGTAAAGGCTCTTTTCGTGGCGAACATCAAGTCCCAGATCAAGCGGAACAAGACCAACGAGAAGGCGCGCCTGCGCAACAAGGCCGTCAAGTCGTCGCTCAAGACCGCGATCCGCAAGGCCCGCGAGGCTGTCGCCGCCGGCGACCTCGAGAAGGCCACTGTGGCCTCCCGTGCCGCTTCGCGTCAGCTCGACAAGGCTGTCTCGAAGGGTGTCATCCACAAGAACGCCGCCGCCAACAAGAAGTCGGCGCTGGCCACCAAGGTTGCCTCCCTCCAGGGCTGAGCTCTGATGTGACCGGCCGCACGGGACTCCAGCGGGCCCTCTAACCGCTCCCGCCCGGCCACCCCCGGCCACGTACGCGAGACGCGTTCGCCACGCGTGTACGGGCCACCAAGCGTGAACCATCGGGCCCCGCGCCCTCCTTCCCCAGGAGAGCGCGGGGCCCGAGGCGTATCCGGGGTACGAGGAGGGGCGGGGCCGAGAAGGGATACGAGCCCGGATACGGGTACGGAGACGGGCTCGGATACGGATACGGGTACGGAGACGGGCTCGGATACGGGTACGGATACGGACCCGGAGACGGGGTACGGGCCGCCCACGCGTCCTACAGGGCTCAGCCCCGCCGCATCCGCGCGGCCCGCGCGATCGTGACGACCGCCTTCTCCAGCGCGTACTCGGGGTCGTCGCCGCCGCCCTTGACACCGGCGTCGGCCTCCGCGACCGCGCGCAGGGCGAGGGAGACGCCGTCGGGGGTCCAGCCCCGCATCTGCTGGCGCACCCGGTCGATCTTCCAGGGCGGCATCCCCAGCTCGCGCGCGAGGTCGGCGGGCCGCCCGCCGCGGGCGGAGGAGAGCTTGCCGATGGCCCGGACGCCCTGCGCGAGGGCGCTGGTGATCAGCACGGGCGCGACCCCGGTCGAGAGCGACCAGCGCAGTGCCTCCAGGGCCTCCGCCGCCCGCCCCTCGACGGCCCGGTCCGCGACCGTGAAGGAGGACGCCTCGGCACGGCCCGTGTAATAGCGCCCGACCACGGCCTCGTCGATGGTGCCGTCCACGTCCGCCGTGAGCTGCGCGACGGCGGCGGCCAGCTCGCGCAGGTCGCTGCCGATCGCGTCGACGAGCACCTGGCACGCCTCGGGCGTGGCCGCCCGCCCGAGCGCCCGGAACTCCTGCCGCACGAAGGTCAGCCGCTCGGCGGGCTTGGTGGTCTTCGGGCAGGCCACCTCGCGCGCCCCGGCCTTGCGGGCGGCGTCGAGCAGTCCCTTGCCCTTCGCGCCACCAGCGTGCAGCACGACGAGGGTGATCTCCTCGGCCGGCGCGTCGAGATACGCCTTGATCTCCTTGATCGTCTCCGCCGGGAGGTCCTGCGCGTTCCGCATGACCAGGACCTTGCGCTCGGCGAAGAGCGAGGGGCTGGTCAGCTCCGCGAGGGCGCCGGGCTGGAGCTGCTCGGGGGCGAGGTCCCGCACGTCCGTGTCGGCGTCGGCGGCGCGGGCCGCCGCCACCACCTCGCGGACCGCGCGGTCGAGGAGCAGGTCCTCCTGGCCCACGGCGAGCGTGACGGGGGCGAGGAGGTCGTCGGTGGAAGTCTTTCTGGTGGCCATCGCGCTCCAGCATCCCACGCGCCACCGACAGCCGGGCCATCGTCGAGAATGTGCACGTGAGCGATGTGAGACACGTACTGGTACTCCCCGACCGCGACGCCGCCGAGGCGGTCGCCGAGGAGCTGCCCGACCGTTTCGGCCTGTCCGAGGAGCCCCAGCTGGTCCGGGACGCCCTGGCCGGCGAGGACGACGCCGAGGACGCCCAGTGGCTGGTGGTCGTGGAGGACCCGCGGGGCCTGCTCGACCCGGCGTCCCTCGACGCGCTGGCCGCCGAACACGACGGCTGGCTGGAGGCGCCGTAACGGACGACGGATTACGGATTACGGATTACGGACTAGAGGCTGCGCGGACTGCCGACCGCCGGACTACGCACTGCGGCCTGCGGCCTACGGCTTCCTGGGAACGATCTGCACGTCCAGATCGATCGTGATGCTGGAGCCGACGGCCGCGATGCCCCGCGCGAGCAGCGTCTGCCAGGTCAGCGTGAAGTCCTCGCGGTGCAGCTCGGTGGTCGCGCGGCAGGCGGACCGGGTCTCGCCTTCGAGCCCGCTGCCGATGCCGAGGTACTGGGTGTCCAGGGTCACCGTGCGGCTGACGCCGTGCAGGGTGAGCGCGCCGGTGACGCCCCAGCGGCTGCCGCCCCGGTGGGTGAAGCGCTCGCTGTAGAACTCGATCGTCGGGTACGCGCCGATGTCGAGGAAGTCGCCGGAGCGCAGGTGGTCGTCGCGCATCTGGACCCCCGTGTCGATGGAGGCGGCGTCGATCACCACGTGCATCGCGGACTGCTCCATGCGCTCGGCGATCCGCACGACACCGGCGAAGCTGTTGAACCGGCCGTGGATCCGGGCCAGTCCGATGTGCCGCGCGGTGAAGCCGATCTGGGAGTGCGTGGGGTCGATGTCCCAGTCCCCGGGCTCGGGGAGCTGGGCCTGGGGCGCGATCTGGAGCGCCAGGTCGCCGAGGGCGGCGACGCCGTGCTCGGGGACGACCGCCACGCCGCGGTACGGCGTGTAGCCCTCGGCGGTCACCGCGAGCCGGTACTCCCCCGCCGGCACCGTCGCCAGCACGCTGCCGTACGGGTCGGTCTCCCCGGCGAGAACCTTGCGGCCCGCCGTGTCGCTGACCGTGAACTCGGCCTGGCGGACCGGCTCGTCGACGGGGTCCAGGACCCGGCAGGTGAGGACGCCCGCCGAGGGCGGGACGGTGAGTCCCGCGAGCGGGCCTCCCCGGGCCGCCGCCGAACCGCGCTTGCCGAACAGACCACCGAACATGTCACGTACCCCCGGACCTGCCACCGGCGCCGGCCGGTGTCTCGCTCACTCGTTCACTTCATCAACGAAGACGCATTCGATCACTGATGAGAGGTTCGAGGCAAACGACGCAAGTGTTACCGGGAGTCCGAATATTCCGCATGGTCCTCCGGCACCTCGTCCCGCTCCGGCAGCTCCCGCAGCCGCGCCAGCGGCGAGGGCAGCACCCACAGCACGGCGAGCACCGCCCCGACCGTGGCGATCCAGAGGGTCGGCCGCAGCCCGACGACCGTGCCGAGCAGGCCGCCGACGAGCGCGCCCAGGGGGCGGAAGCCGTGGTTGAGGGTGCGGAAGGCGCCCATCACCCGGGACCGGATCGGGTCGGGTATCAGCGCCATCTGGAAGGACCCGGCGGCGATGTCCACCAGCATCACCCCCACGCAGGACAGGAACTCGGCGACGAACAGCAGCCCGAGGACCATCGGCAGCGGCCCGTCGGCGAGCGGTATCAGCACCAGCGGCAGGGTGAAGCCCACGAATCCGGCCACCAGCGAGGGGCCGATCCCGATCGCCCGGACGACCGCGCCGCTGCACGCCGCCCCGAGCAGACCGCCCACGGCCCCCGCCGCGAGCACGGCGCCCAGCACACCGGCGCTCAGGCCGAGTTCGGCCGTCGCGTAGAGCACGAAGAGGGTGTGGAACATGTAGTTGAAGAACTGGACCGTCCCGGAGGCGGCGAACAGCGCGCGCATCGACGCGTTCCGCAGCACCCAGCGCAGTCCCTGGACGAAGTGTCCCTTCTCGACGGGTGCGGGCGCCGGCTCGACGGGCCGGATCCGGGCCAGGTAGCCGGCCGAGACGACGTAGGTCAGCGCGTCCGCCGCCAGCGCGAACGGCGCGGTGAGGACCTGCACCAGCACACCGCCGATGCCCGGACCCGCGAGCCACGCCATCGAACGGCTGCCGTTGACGAGCGAGTTGGCCTGTACGTAACGGTCGGTGGGGACCATCGCCACGAACAGCGTGGTGTTGCACGCCTCGAACAGCACCGTGAGCGCCCCCACCCCGAAGGCCACCGCGTACAGGTGCCCGAGGGTCAGCAGGTCGAGCAGATAGGCCACGGGGAGGGTGATCAGCAGCGCCGCCCGGCCGAGGTCCGCCGCGATCATGGCGCGCCGCCGCCGCGCCTGCCGGTCGGCCCAGGCGCCGAGCGGCAGGTTGAGCAGCAGCGCGGGCAGCAGCTCGGCCGTCTTGAGCCAGCCCATCTGCGCCGCGTCGGCGCCGAGCACCAGGACGGCGGCGAGCGGGAGGGCCATGAGGGAGATCTGGTCCCCCACGAAGGAGACGGTCTGCCCCGTCCAGTACCTCCGGAAGGGCCGTTCCCGCATCAGCGCGGGTACGCGTTCGGCGATCGCCACCTCTGTCACTCCTCCCGGTCCACGAAGGCGATGCGCAGGATCCCCACGGGGCGGGCCCCCTCGGGCCGCTGTGCAGGGTCGTTCTCGCGCTCCTCATAGGGGCGCATGAGCTCGTCGATCCGCTGCCCGAGGCCGGTCAGCTCCTCGGGGGTCAGATGGAGCAGCGTGTCGCCGAACTCCTCGGCCTCCCGCCATTCGGCGGGCAGGGTGTGCCGGTTCTCGATGGCCCTGACGACCCGCTGGAAGTAGTGCTCCGCGACGGCGGCGCTGAGGGCGTCCGCCGCCTGGGCGACGGCGGCGTCCTCGCTGCGCTCCGGCCACTCGGTGAACCGGGCCGTCGCCCGCCAGGGCTTCTCCCTCCCCTTGCCGCCGGGCGCCTGCTCGACGAGCCCGTACTTGGCGAGCATCCGCAGGTGGTACGAGCAGCTGGCCACCGACTCGCCGACCAGCTCGGCCGCCTGGGTGGCGGTGTACGGGCCGCTCTTGCGCAGCAGGCCCACGAGGGTCATCCGGGTGGGGTGGGCGTAGGCCCGCAGGGCGCGCGGGTCGGTCAGCTCGATGCTGTGCCGCTGTTCGTGCGGCTGTTCCTGCTCCGTCATGATGAAAAGGTATCTTTAGAAAGACTCCTTTACAAGGATTTCTTTAGAAGGACTCCCTAGAAGGCGCCCAGCGCGTGGGCCGTCAACGTGTCCCCCGCCCCCGTCACCGCGACGGCCCCGTCCCGGTCCGTGCTCAGCACCCGCGCCCCACCGGCCCGCAGCGCCCCGACGGTGAGCGGCGAGGGGTGCCCGTACGGGTTGTCCCGGCCCGCCGACACCAGCGCCAGGCGGGGCCGCACCGCCCGTATCAGCCCCGGGTCCTGGTGGGCGGAGCCGTGGTGCGCGACCTTCAGCACATCGACGGCCGGCAACCCCGGGTACGCCCGCAACAGGCCCCGCTGGCCCGGGGGTTCGAGATCCCCGAGCAGCAACAGGCGCAGCCCGCCCGCCGCCCGCACGAACAGCGTCACACTCGCGTCATTGGCCCCGTCCTCCTCTCCGTCCTCCCCGAACCCGCCACGGGTGCCCCCTCCCCGCCCCGCCGACGCGCCCGCCGCCTCCCCCGCCCACAACACCCGCCACTCCAAAGGCCCCAGCACCCGCCGCTCCCCCGCCCGGGCCCGCACCAGCGGGACGCCCGCCGCCGCTGCCGTCCGGCGCACGAACTCCGCCTGCTCGGGCGGCCGCGCGAGCCCGGTCGTCTGGATCGCCCCCACCGCCCGCCCCCGCAACACCCCGGGCAGTCCGGCGACATGGTCGGCGTGGAAATGGGTCAGGACCAGCAGCGGGATCCTGCGCACCCCGAGCTCCCGCAGGCACCGGTCCACCAGCGCCGGTTCGGGCCCGGCGTCCACCACCACGGCGGTGTCCCCGCCGGCCGCCAGCACCGTCGCGTCGCCCTGGCCGACCTGGCACATCGCGAACACCCACCCCGGCGGCGGCCAGCCGGTCGCCCACCGCGCCAACGGCGGCGGGCGCACCACCGCCACGCACAGCAGCAGCACGCAGCCCGCCCCGACCCAACGCCGGTACGGCAGGCGCCGGGCGCCCGTCACCACGAGCGCGGAGAGCAGCGCGAGCAGCAGCCCGCCCCGCCAGCCGTCCGGCCAGTCGGTCTCCGCCCCGGGCAGCGCCGCCCCCGCCCTGGCCACCCCCGCGATCCATCCGGCGGGCCACCCGGCGACCGCCGCCACCGCCCCGGCCGCCCACGGCCACACCTGCGCCAGCCCGAGGGCCGCGAAGCCGAGCACCGTGGCCGGGGCCACCGCGGGCTCCACGAGGAGGTTGGCGGGGACCGCGACCAGGCTCACCCGGGCCGCGAACACCGCCACCACCGGCGCGCACACCGCCTGCGCCGCCAGCGTGGCCGCCAGCGCCTCCGCGATCCGGCCCGGCACCCGGCGCCGCCGCAGCGCCTCGCTCCACCGCGGGGCCACCGTGAGCAGCGCCCCGGTGGCCAGCACCGACAGCAGGAAGCCGTAACTCCGTGCCAGCCACGGGTCGTACAGCACCAGGACCAGCACCGCCGCCGCGAGCGCCGGGATCAGCGACCGGCGGCGGCCCGTCGCGACGGCCAGCAGCGTGACGAGCCCGCACGCCGCCGCCCGCAGCACGCTCGGGTCCGGCCGGCACACCACCACGAACGCCAGCGTCAGCACGCCCCCGACCACGGCGGTGGTCCGCAGCGAGATCCCGAGCCTCGGCGCGAGCCCCCCGCGCTCGACCCGCTGCGCGGACCCCGGCCGGCCGATCAGCAGGAGCAGCACCACGGTGAGGTTCGATCCGGAGACGGCCAACAGGTGCGTGAGGTCGGTCGCCTCGAAGGCGGCCTCCAGGTCGGGGCCGATCCGCGAGGTGTCGCCGACCACCAGGCCCGGCAACAGCGCCCGCGCGTCCGGGGGCAGTTCCTCCGTGGCCCGCCGCAGCCCGGCCCGCAGCTCCCCGGCCGTGCGCTGGAGCGCGCTCGGCGGCCCGGTGATCCGGGGCGGCCCGGCGCCGTCCGCCCGGAGCACGGCGGCGAAGGGATCGCCCGGGCGCGACGGGAGCCCGAGCCGGCCCGCCACCCGCAGCCGGGTCGACGGCAGCAGCCGCAGCCACTCCCCGCGCCCCTCGCCGGCGGGCACCAGGACCAGCACCGGCGCCCGGGTCCGGTGCACGGCGCCGTCCCGGTCCTCGACCAGGACGGCCTCGCCCTCCAGGACCACGGAGACCGGCATCGCACGGCTTCCGGCCTGCCGTGGCCGGGTCAGTCGCGGGTCCGAGCCCAGGACCACCTCCGCCGTCACCCGCCCGCCGTCCCTGGCGAGCCCGGGGACCGGACCGCGCCGCAGGTCGGCCGCGTGCAGCCCGCCGGACGCCGCACCGGCGGCGGCGCAGAGCAGCACCCCGGCGCAGGCGGTGGCCCGCAGCCCCGGCCGCGCCACGGGCCGCAGCAGCGGCGCGGCCCCGGCCAGGCAGAGCAGCACGCCCGCCACGCTCCACCAGCCGGTGACCCCCACGGCCACGGCCGCCCCGCCCCACGCGGCCAGGGCCGGCGGCACGAGCCGCAGATCGGCCGGTCCCTCGTCCCACGGCACGCGGTCTCCGGGGCTCATGGCCGCACCAGCGGTTCCAGGTCGGCGAACCGGCGCTCGCCGATCCCGTCGACCTCGCGCAGCTCGGCGACCGACCGGAAGCCGCCGTGCTCGACGCGGTGCTCCACGATGTGCCGGGCCAGCACCGGGCCCACTCCCGGCAGGCCGTCGAGCTGCTCCACGGTCGCCCCGTTGAGGCTCAGCGGCTGCGCGGGCCCCGGCACTCCCGCCGGTCCCGCCGCCCCCGCGACACTGCCGGGCGCCGCCGGAAGCCCCACGAGGACCTGCTCGCCGTCCAGCAGCACCCGGGCCCGGTTCAGGCCCGTGACGTCCGCCCCTGGCCGCACCCCGCCCGCCGCCCGCAGCGCGTCGGCGACCCGGGAGCCCGCGGGCAGCGTGAGCACCCCGGGAGTGCGCACCTTGCCGCCGACGTCCACGACGACCACGGCCGCCGAGGCCGAGGGCAACGGCGACGGCGAAGCCGACTCCGGCTCCCCGGCCGGCGCCCCGGCCTCCGGCAGCGGCCGGACCGCGCCGACGACTTCGGGGGCCCTGACCCGCTCGGGCCGCCCGGTCCAGAAGAACGCGCCCGCGACCCCCGCGGCCACCAGGAGGACCACGGCGAGCGCGGCCAGCGAGCGCCGTTCGAGCCCGCATCGGGTCTGCGCCCACAACGGCAGCCGGTCCCGCAGCGCGAACCGCAACCGCGCCCGTCGCGTCGGCCCCCGCGACGGCGAAGCCTCCGGGGGCGGCGACGGAGGCGGCGAGGGCGGAGGCGGTGACGGCGGGAGCGGCGGCGCGGTCACGGGAAACAGCGCCTCGCCCCGAACCCGTACGCCCGGAAACCCCCCAGCCCCAGCCCGAACCCCGAAGCCAGCCCCAGCCCCAGCCCCGACCCCACCCCGAGCCGCGTGCCGGGCGCGCGACCCGCCCCGGTGCCGGGCCCGTCCGTCGGAGCCCGGCGCCCGGCCGGGGCCGCTCGTGACCGCGGCACCCCGGGTCCGTCGACGCGTCGTTGCGATGTGTGTGCGAAGAGTCATGGACGAGACGGTAGGAGCATCCCACCCCTCGTGCCGACGACCCTCAATTCCAGTGGACTACCGCCCAGTTGTGGAAAACTCCGTCACCCGGACGGGTGCGCCCCGGACCGTCAGCGCGGCGAGACGACCACCGCGAGCAGGCCCGGCCCGGTGTGCGCGCCGATCACCGCGCCCACCTCGGTCACCTGGAGCTCCGCCGCTGCCGGCAGCCGGCCCCGCAGCCGCTCGGCCAGCGCGGCGGCGCGGTCGGGGGCGGCGAGGTGGTGGACGGCGATGTCGACGGGTCCGGCCCCGGCCCGCTCGACCGCGATCTCCTCCAGGCGCGCGATCGCCTTCGAGGCCGTGCGCACCTTCTCCCGCAGCTCGATCCGCCCGCCGTCCAGCTCCAGCAGCGGCTTCACGGCCAGCGCGGACCCGAGGAGCGCCTGCGCGGCGCCGATGCGCCCGCCCCGGCGCAGATAGTCGAGGGTGTCGACGTAGAAGAACGCGGAGGTGCCCTCGGCCCGCTTCTCGGCCGCCGCGACGGCCTCGTCCAGCGTGCCGCCCGCGTCGGCCGTCTCGGCGGCGGCCAGCGCGCAGAAGCCCAGCGCCATCCCCACCATCCGGGTGTCCACGACCCGTACCGGCACAGGGGCGTCCTTCGCGGCCACCACGGCGGCGTCGTACGTCCCGGAGAACTCGGCGGACAGGTGGAGCGAGACGATGCCGCGGGCGCCCGCGTCGGCGGCGGCCCGGTAGGCCGCGGCGAAGACCTCGGGGCCGGGCCGCGAGGTAGTCACCGAGCGGCGCTTCTGCAGCGCCTCGGCGAGGGAACGGGCCGAGATCTCGGTGCCCTCCTCCAGCGCGCGGTCGCCGATGACGACGGTGAGCGGGACGGAGGTGATGGCGTGCCGCTCCATCGTCTGGGGTGGCAGGTAGGCCGTGGAATCGGTGACGATCGCGACATGCCGGGACATGAGCGGGAGGTTACCCGCAGGGGCCCCGGCACGGCAGCCCGGCCCCCGCCGGGTCTCAGGTGGTGGTCTCCGGACGCGCCGTCTTCTCCCACGGATAGGGCGTCCGCAGCGGATCGGGGCCGGTGATCGCCTGCGGCTGCTCGGGCGCCGGGGCGCCCGTCTCGGACCACGAGAACGCGTCGCCGCCAGCCGACTGGGCGGACGCGGAGGCGGGCGCGGAAGCACCCTCCGTACCCGATCCGGTCCAGTGCCGCAGGGCACCCGCCTCCATGTCGATCTGCGCGCTGAGCGAGGACAGGTCGTCCTGGGCGAACCGCTGCGCCCGGTCCCTGGCCGCCCAGCGCAGGGCGTCGGCGGAGTGGGTGACCTGCTCGGTGCGGCGGCGGAGGTCGCCGAGCTGCTCGCGCACCCGCGACTTGTCCGGCTCCCGTTCGAGCCGCTTGAGGTCCTCGTCCAGCTCCCGCCCGTGCGAGCTCAGCCGCGCGAACAGGTCGAGGGACTCCTTCAGGGAGGCGTCCTCGGCGACACCGGCCTGGAGCGCGTCCTGGGTGGCGCGCATGGAGGTCCGCAGCGTGAGGCGGAGCTGTGCCAGCTCGCCCGCGACGCCGGTCTGGCCGAAGCTCTTGGCGCGCAGGGTGGTGTCCTCGACCGTGCGCCTGGCCTGGTCGATCGTGCGGTCCACACCGCGTTTGGCCGCCTTGGCCACCTTCACCGTGGCGTAGACCCCGAGCGCCACGAAGGCGACGAAGAGCAGCGCCATGATCACGATCGCGGCTTCCATGTGCCTCGCCCCTCCGGCTGCGGTTGTGGTTGTTCGACCCATGGTCCTTCGACCTGTGGTTCTTCCACGGTAAACGCAGAGGGCAGGCCAGGGGTTCCAACGGAACCCCCAACCTGCCCCCACCGACCCCCTAGGGGTCGCCGGACATCGGGTGCCGGACGTCAGGCGACGATGTTGACCAGCTTCGGCGCCCGCACGATGACCTTGCGGATCTCCGCGCCGCCCAGCGCCGCGACGACACCGGCGTCGGCCAGCGCCAGCGCCTCCAGCTCCGCGTCGGTGATCGACGGGGAGACCTCCAGGCGGGCCTTGACCTTGCCCTTGATCTGCACGACGCAGGTCACGGTCTCGTCCACGACGTACGCCGGGTCGGCGACCGGGAAGTCCTGGTGGACGACCGACTCGCCGTGGCCCAGGCGGTGCCACAGCTCCTCGGCGATGTGCGGGGCCAGCGGGGCCACCAGCAGCACCAGCTGCTCGGCGACCGGGCGGGACAGCGCGCCACCGGACTTGGTCAGGTGGTTGTTCAGCTCGGTGATCTTCGCGATGGCGGTGTTGAAGCGCATCGCGGCCATGTCCTGGGAGACCCCGTCGATGGCCTTGTGCAGGGCGCGCAGGGTGTCCTCGTCGGCCGGCTCGTCGACGACGGTGGTCCCGCCGGTCGCCTCGTCGACGATGTTGCGCCACAGGCGCTGCAGCAGGCGGTACTGGCCGACCACGGCGCGGGTGTCCCACGGCCGGGAGACGTCCAGGGGGCCCATGGCCATCTCGTACAGGCGCAGGGTGTCGGCACCGTACTCGCCGCAGATCTCGTCGGGCGTGACGGCGTTCTTCAGGGACTTGCCCATCTTGCCCAGGACGCGGCTGACCTTCTCGCCCTCGTACCAGAACGCGCCGTCGCGCTCCTCGACCTCCGCGGCCGGGACCGCGATGCCGCGGGCGTCCCGGTACACGAACGCCTGGATCATGCCCTGGTTGTACAGCTTGTGGAACGGCTCGGCGGAGGAGACGTGCCCCAGGTCGAACAGCATCTTGGACCAGAAGCGGGCGTACAGCAGGTGCAGCACGGCGTGCTCGGCGCCGCCGACGTACAGGTCGACGCCGCCGGTGGGCATCCCCTCGCGGGGCCCCATCCAGTACTGCTCGATCTCCGGGTCGACCAGCTTCCGGTCGTTGTGCGGGTCCAGGTAGCGCAGCTCGTACCAGCAGGAGCCGGCCCAGTTGGGCATGGTGTTGGTCTCGCGGCGGTACTTCTTCGGGCCGGCGCCGTCGCCCAGGTCCAGGGTGACGTGGACCCAGTCCTCGTTGCGGGACAGCGGGGTCTCCGGCTGGGTGTCCGCGTCCTCCGGGTCGAAGGTGCGCGGCGAGTAGTCCTCGACCTCGGGCAGCTCCAGCGGCAGCATCGACTCGGGCAGCGAGTGCGCGACGCCGTCCTCGTCGTAGACGATCGGGAAGGGCTCGCCCCAGTAGCGCTGGCGGCTGAACAGCCAGTCGCGCAGCCGGAAGTTGACGGTGCCCTCGCCGATGCCGCGCTCGGCCAGCCAGGCGGTGATCCGCTCCTTGGCCTCGACGACGCCCAGGCCGTCCAGGGCCACGTCGGCGTTGGCGGAGTTGACCAGCTTCGCCTCGTAGGAGGAGAAGGCGTCGTCCCAGGTGGACGGGTCGGTGCCGCGGTCGTCCGAGGGCTCCACGACGCAGCGCATCGGCAGCTCGAAGGCGCGCGCGAAGGCGAAGTCACGGCTGTCGTGCGCCGGGACGGCCATGATCGCGCCGGTGCCGTAGCCCATCAGGACGTAGTCGGCGATGAAGACGGGGACCCGCTCGCCGCTGACCGGGTTGGTCGCGTACGTGCCGGTGAAGACGCCGGTCTTCTCCTTGGCGTCGGCCTGCCGCTCGACGTCGGACTTGGCGGCGGCCTGCTTGCGGTAGGCGTCGACGGCCTCGGCCGGGGTCGCGTGGCCGCCGGTCCAGACCTCGTGGGTGCCCTCGGGCCAGGCGGCCGGGACGATCTTCTCGACCAGCTCGTGCTCGGGCGCCAGCACCATGTAGGTGGCGCCGAACAGGGTGTCCTGGCGGGTGGTGAAGACGGTGATCGCACCGGCGTCGCCGACCTGGAAGTCGACCCGCGCACCCTCGGAGCGGCCGATCCAGTTCCGCTGCTGCAGCTTGATGGCCTCGGGCCAGTCCAGCGCGTCCAGGTCGTCCAGCAGGCGGTCCGCGTAGGCGGTGATGCGCATGTTCCACTGGCGCAGCTTGGCCTTGAAGACGGGGAAGTTGCCGCGCTCGGAGCGCCCGTCGGCGGTGACCTCCTCGTTGGCCAGGACGGTGCCCAGGCCGGGGCACCAGTTGACCGGGGCCTCGGAGGCGTACGCCAGGCGGTACTCGCCCAGGACGTCGGCGCGCTCGACGGCGCCCAGGGCGTTCCAGTCACGGCCGCCGGGGACCTCGCGGGTGCCGTTCTCGAACTGCTCGACCAGCTCGGCGATCGGGCGCGCCTTCCGGGCGTCCGCGTCGTACCAGGAGTTGAAGATCTGCAGGAAGATCCACTGGGTCCAGCGGTAGTACTCGGGGTCGATCGTGGCGAACGAACGGCGCTTGTCGTGGCCCAGGCCCAGGCGGCGCAGCTGGACCTTCATGTTCTCCATGTTGGCCTCGGTCGACACGCGCGGGTGCGTGCCGGTCTGCACGGCGTACTGCTCGGCGGGCAGGCCGAAGGCGTCGAAGCCCAGGGTGTGCAGGACGTTGTGCCCGGTCATGCGCGCGTGGCGGGCGAAGACGTCGGTGGCGATGTAGCCCAGCGGGTGACCGACGTGCAGGCCCGCGCCCGAGGGGTACGGGAACATGTCCATGATGAACTTCTTGGGGCGCGCCACGACGGCGGCGTCCCCGGCCAGGTCACCGGTGGGGTTCGGGGCCTCGTAGGTCCCCTCGGCGTCCCAGGCGTCCTGCCAGCGTGCCTCGATGTCGGCGGCCATGGCCGCCGTATAGCGATGCGGGGCCGCCGTCTCGGCAGCCGTATTGATCTCGGTCATGATCCTTGAAGCTCCATCGATCGTCTCTGCCCACTGCCGGCAATTGCCACGAAACGAAAAAACCCCTCGCACAGGAGGGGGCGCCGCGCCGATGCCGACCGGATCTTCATCCGTCGGGACTGATCAGCGCGGCTCGCTAAGCAGAAGGCGTACGGCACGCATGGCGCCAGGGTACCGCAGGGCCTGTCCGGGCCGCATCGACGTTCCGGGCCGTGGACGTACGAAGAGGCACATGAAGAAAGCGGGCCATCCGATTCGGATGACCCGCTTCCCGACTGTGGAGCTAAGGAGATTTGAACTCCTGACCCCTTGCATGCCATGCAAGTGCTCTACCAACTGAGCTATAGCCCCTTGCCTTTCATCCCCGCTCCGGTTTCCGTTTCCGTTTCCCTCGCGGCGACAGACAGAACATTAACCGGACCTTCGCCGGATCACCAAATCGGTTCCCGGGCCCTCCGAACCCTGCGGGTAGGGTCGCCCCCTGTGACCGAGTCCGTGCTTGCCCGCTCCCCCGCCCGAAGGTGGCCCCTGGCCACCGCCGCCCTCGTCTGCCTGCTGTCGTTCGCGGCCTTCTGGGTGGCGCAACGCCTCGCCCACGTGAACATGCTCGACGTGATGGTCTACCGGGCCGAGGCCGAGACGCTGCGGGCCGGCGAGGACCTGTACGCGATGCGGGCCACGTCGGCGAACCTCGCCATGACCTACCCGCCGTTCGCGGCCGTGCTGTTCCTGCCGCTGACCCTGGTGTCCGTCCCCCTGATGCGGACGCTCACCACGGCGGGGAACCTGCTCCTGGTCGTCGCCCTGGTGCAGTTGTCGCTCCAGCTGATCCGCCCGGCGCTGTCCCGCGCGGGAGCGCGCGCCGACCTGTGGCGCACGACCCTGTGGATCGCCGCGATCGTGGTCTGGTGCGAGCCGGTGTGGACGACGCTGCGGTACGGGCAGATCAACCTGCTCGTCGCGGTGGCGGTGCTGTGGGATCTGACACGCCGCGAGGGCAGCCGCTGGGCCGGACTCGGCATCGGGCTCGCGACCGCCGTCAAGCTCACCCCGGGCCTCTTCGTGGTCCTGCTGCTCGCCGCCGGGCTGCTGCTGTGGCGCCGCGACCGCGCCCTCAACCAGTGGCTGCGGACGGCGCTGACGGCGACGGGCGTCTTCCTGGTGACGACGCTCACCATGGCGCTGGCCCTGCCGGCGGACTCGAAGAAGTTCTGGACCGGGACGCTGTTCGAGACGGGCCGGGTCGGCCACGCCGAGGAGACCGCCAACCAGTCCATCAGCGGGGTCCTGGCCCGGCTGCTGCACACCGACGCCCCGGGCCTGTGGTGGGTGGCCGCGGCGGCCCTGCTGGGCGGCGCGGCGATGGTGCTGGCGGTGCGCGCGGCCGTGCGCGGCGACAAGGCGGTGGCCGTGCTCACGACCGCCTTCACGGCGCTGATGATCAGCCCGATCTCCTGGTCCCACCACTGGGTGTGGTGCGTGCCGCTGCTGATCCTGCTGTACGACCGGACGGGGCGGCTGTGGCCCGTGACGGGCGCGGTGGCGCTGGCCTTCGCCTCGTTCGCGCTCTGGTGGGTGCCGCACGACCCGGGCCGTCCCGAACTGGACCAGAACGCGGGCCAGATGCTGCTGTCGGCGGTCTACCCGCTCACGGCGACGCTGGTGTTCGCCGGGTACGCGCTGACGCTGCGTCGGCGGGCGGCCGAGCGCCGGGGCGCGACCGCGCGGGACACCGCGACGGCGGCGGCCCGGGAGGCCGAACCGGTGGCGGCTCAGGCCGTCGCGAAGGAGTAGAACCGCTTGAGGGTGCAGTGCTCGTCGAGGAGCCGGCCGTAGATCGGCTCCCCTTCGAGTTCACGGTAGGTCTCGATGGGGTCGCCTTTTATGATCAGCGCCCGCGCGCATTCCTCGCACCAGTACTGGAACGCGGGGTTGACCGGGTCCATGTCCCGGACGATCGGCGTACCGCTGCCGCACCAGTCGCACTTCCGCCTGTGTGCACCCATCCCTCAGCTCCGGCTGTGACGACAGGGCGGACACGACGGCCACGACGGCCACGGACGGGACGCGGCTGGTTCCGCGACGGCATCGGCTTCGGTCACCTCGGCACCGTCCACGGCCATGCGCGCTCCCTCCCGCCCCGGACCCACGTCCCCCTCCGGCGGTCCGATTCTGCCATGGCCCCGCAAGGACGTCAGCGCCGTCGGCATCGGCGCCGACACCGGCACGAGGGCGCGGAAACGACGAATCCCGCCCCCTGTTGGGGACGGGATTCGAGGATTTGTGGAGCTAAGGAGATTTGAACTCCTGACCCCTTGCATGCCATGCAAGTGCTCTACCAACTGAGCTATAGCCCCTCGTGTTCTTCGCGCTCTGCGCTGCGAACAAGAAGAACTCTAGCCTGTGACCCACCGGAAAGTGAAATCCGGGGTCCCCGGGCCCTGGGCCGGGCTCAGGTGTCGTCGCCGAGGACGGGCTCGGGCAGCGTGCCGGCGTTGTGCTCCATGAGGCGCCAGCCGCGCGCGCCCTCGCCGAGGACGGACCAGCAGCAGTTGGAGAGCCCGCCAAGGCTCTCCCAGTGCCGGGCCTCCAGGCCCAGCAGCCGGCCGATGGTGGTGCGGATGGTGCCGCCGTGGCTGACGACGACGAGGGTGCCGTCCCGGGGCAGCTTCTCGGCGTGCTCCAGGACCACCGGGGCGGCCCGGTCGGCCACCTCGGTCTCCAGCTCGCCGCCACCGCGGCGCACCGGCTCGCCCCGCTTCCAGGCGGCGTACTGCTCCGCGTAGCGCGAGGTGATCTCGTCGTGGGTGAGGCCCTGCCACTCCCCCGCGTAGGTCTCCCGCAGCGCGGCGTCATGGGCGACCGTGAGGCCGGTGACCGCGGCGAGCTCGGCGGCCGTGGCCGCCGCCCGCTTCAGGTCGGAGGCGACGACCGCATCGGGCTCCAGGGCCGCGAGCAGCCGGGCCGCCCGGCGCGCCTGGGCGACGCCGGTCCCGGTCAGCTCGATGTCCGTGGAGCCCTGGAAGCGGCGCTCCAGGTTCCAGGAGGTCTGGCCGTGGCGCCACAGGACGATGCGGCGGCCGGTGCCGCCCTGGCCGCCGCTCAGCTCAGCTCACCGTCCGCCCCGTCGGTGCCCATGAGACGGGCGTGCTCCTCGGCCTTGCCGTGGGTCTTCACGGCGTCCTCGGGGAGGGCGATCTCGGGGCAGTCCTTCCACAGGCGCTCCAGCGCGTAGAACACGCGCTCCTCGCTGTGCTGGACGTGGACGACGATGTCGACGTAGTCGAGAAGGATCCAGCGGGCGTCCCGGTCGCCCTCACGGCGCACCGGCTTGGCGCCGAGCTCCTTGTTGAGCCGCTCCTCGATCTCGTCGACGATCGACTTGACCTGGCGGTCGTTGGGGGCGGAGGCGAGCAGGAAGGCGTCGGTGATCGACAGCACATCGCTGACGTCGTACGCGATGATGTCGTGCGCGAGCCGGTCGGCCGCCGCCTGGGCGGCGAGGGTGACGAGCTCGATGGAACGGTCCGTGGCGGTCACAAGCAGGCTTTCGTCGGCGGTCATGGGTCCCCTCAAGGGTCTCATGTACCGCCGACGTGCCCGAAAAGGATTAACGGAGGGTCATCGCTCGGCTCCGGGAGCCTTGAAGTCCCGCCCGAGCACCACGGTGACCTCGGCGTTTCCGGCCGCCTTGCCCTTGCTCACCGAGCCCTCGGGCAGGCCGAGGGTCTTGGCGACCTCGACCGCGGTGCCCTTCTGGGCCTCGTCCCCGTAGACGACCTGGGACTTCTCCTGGGTGTCGCCCTTGGTGCCGCCGACCACGACGTAGCCGCCGTTGGTGAGGACCACCCGGGCCGTGTCCGTGGCGCCGGAGCCGCTCGCGTCCCGGATCGCGACGCGGGTCACGCCGCCCTGGTCCGGGGCGGAGACCTTGCCGCCGAGGATGTCCTTGACCACGCTGTCGCCGGTGGCCTCGCTGAGCGAGCCGTCGGACTCGACCGGCAGGACCGTCGTCTTGTAGTCGCCGACCTTGGCGTGCTCGGCCAGCTTGGCGAGGGAGGCGCCGAGGTCCTTCTCCGGCAGCGAGGGGTCGAGGATCTGGGCGAGGGTCTCGATGGTGACCGTGGCGGCCTTGGGGTCGTCGGAGATCTTCCGCAGCACCCCGTACATGACCTGTCCGAAGCGCTGGAGCTGCTTGGCCTCGGGCTCCCCGGGCGCGCGGTAGGTGGCGTAGGCGACGGCGGCACGCCCGTTGAGGGTCTGGTTCTCGCCCTTCTTCACCAGCGGCGCGGCGCCGGCCTTGGCGCCGGGCACGTCGGTGTCGGTGGTGAGGTCGATGCTGCTGACCAGCTCGACCAGGCTCTCCAGGTAGGGGGTGTCGAGGCGCCAGGTGCCGGTGATCTTCGTGCCGAGGAGGTTGCCGACCGCCTCGCGGGTGCCGCTGGAGCCGTCGTCCTCGACGGACTTGGCGAGCGTGGTGGAGGAGCCCTCGTCGGTGGCGACGGCGAGCGAGTTGGGCAGCAGGACGGTGGTGCCCTGCTTGGTCGTGGAGTTGTCCACCAGGAGGGCGGTGGACGTGCCGCCGCCGGTGGTGTTGTGCAGGTGGACGATGATCGTGTCGCGCTTCTGGGGGCCGGTGGCGGCGGTGCGCCCGGCCTCGTCGCCCGACATGCCGGGGAGCTTCCCCGCGTACCAGAGGTAGCCGACACCGCCGGCCACGAGGAGGACCACGGCGACCACGAGGGCGACGACGCGGTGGCGCCCGCGGCGGCGGGCCTCCTCGCGCCGCTCGGAGCGGCTCTCGGTGAACGCGAGCCAGTCGATGACGTCCTCGGAGTCCTCGTCGGGCTCCTCGATGAACGAGAACTGCTCGGTGCGGTACGCGCGCCCGTCGTCCTCCGGCGCCGGACGCTGCCCGGGCACGCCGCTCTGCGTTGCGGGCCGCGGGGCCGCCTCCGGCACCTCCGGCACCTGCGGCTCGGCGGCGGGCGCCGGGACCACGGGAGCGGCCTCGGTCCGCACGGCCCACTGCTGCGCGGTGTGGTCGGCCTGGACCTGCGTGCCCGTGTCGTAGGGCTGTTGGTAGTCGTACGAGGCCGGCTGGGCGTACGGGTCGTACTGCGGCTGCTGGACCGGCTGGGCGTACGGGTCGTAACCGTACTGCTGTTGGTGCTGGTGCTGCTGCTGGTCCTGCTGCGGCGCCTGCTGTTGCTGCGGCTGCTGCTGCGCGTACGGGTCGTAGTGCTGCTGCGGCACCTGCTGCTGGTACACCGGCTGCCCATAGGCGTCGTAACCGATGATCTGCGGCTGCGGGTAGTACGGGTCGTACGGGTTCTGCTGATCGTTCACCGGTGCCCCTCCCCGAGGCTCACTCGCCGCGGTACAGCTGGCGCTTGTCGATGTAGCGCACCACGCCGTCCGGAACCAGGTACCAGACCGGATCGCCCTGAGCGACCCTCACCCGGCAGTCGGTGGAGGAGATGGCGAGCGCGGGGACCTCGACCAGCGAGACCCCGCCCTTGGGCAGGCCGTCGTCGGTGAGGTCGTGGCCCGGGCGGGTGACGCCGATGAAGTGGGCGAGCGCGAACAGCTCCTCGGCGTCGCGCCAGGTGAGGATCTGTGAGAGCGCGTCGGCGCCGGTGATGAAGAAGAGGTCCGCGTCGCTGTTGAGAGAGCTCAGGTCCCGCAGCGTGTCGATGGTGTACGTCGGACCGCCGCGGTCGATGTCGATGCGGCTGACCGAGAACTGCGGGTTGGAGGCGGTCGCGATGACCGTCATCAGATAGCGGTCCTCCGGCGCCGAGACGGCCTTGTGGCTCTTCTGCCAGGGCTCACCGGTCGGCACGAACACCACCTCGTCGAGGTGGAACAGGGCGGCCACCTCACTGGCGGCCACCAGGTGTCCGTGATGGATCGGGTCAAACGTTCCGCCCATCACGCCGAGTCGGCGCTTGCCGCGACCGCCAGTAGGCACTTCCTGCTCTCCCATGCGTGCAGAGCCTACTGGCACGGCGACAGACGCCGGATCAGCGGCCTCTCGGCTCAGCGGTCGCGGTTGAAGCGGGTGGTGATCCAGAGCAGAAGCAGCAGCACGAGCAGGGCGCCGCCACCCGTCACGTACGGGCTGAGGCTTTCGTGGTTGCCGCCGTGCTCGGCACCCTCGTTCGCGAGCGTGACCAGGTTGGCGGCGGTGGCGTGGAGGCTCATCTTCGGCAGGACCTTCGATCGGGGATGGGAGCGGAGACTTCGCGCACATCGTATGCGGGAGGTCGCGGCGCGCTCACGCCGACTCAGGCGTTGGCGTCACCCGCGTCCTTTTCGGCCGACTCGTCGGGCCCGCCGTCACCCTTGTCGCCGTAGCCCCGCAGCAGGAACCAGGCCAGCAGCGCGCCGCCCACGATCGAGACCAGCAGCACGATGCGGAGGGTGTCGCCGGGGCCCTGCTGCTCCGTCGCGGCGAGCAGGGTGGTGACGGCGGTGGTCGCGTGGTCCGTCATGGCGGTCATGCTCCTCGATTGTCCGCGGTGCCCGAGTTATCCACAGGCTCCGGCACACGGTAGCCCCCTCGCCTAGGCTGGGTCGTGTCAGGGGGACGAGCACCGACTCGTACGAATTGGGGGCATCCATGACCGACAACCAGCAAGGAAACCTTCCGGGGCGCAACCGCAGGCGCTTCGCCGGCATCTCCTCGCGGGCCTACGAGCACCCGGCGGACCGCTCGGCGCTGGTCGCGCTGCGCAAGCTGAGCGGCTTCGACACCGTCTTCAAGGCGCTGAGCGCGCTGCTGCCCGAGCGCAGCCTGCGCCTGCTCTTCCTGTCCGACTCCGTGCGGGTGAGCGACGCGCAGTTCACCCATCTCAACGACATGCTGCGGGACGCGTGTTACATCCTGGACCTGGAGAAGGTCCCGCCGATGTACGTCACGCAGGACCCCAAGCCGAACGCGATGTGCATCGGCCTGGACGAGCCGATCATCGTGGTCACCACCGGCCTGGTCGAACTGCTCGACGAGGAGGAGATGCGGGCCGTCATCGGGCACGAGGTGGGGCACGCGCTGTCGGGCCACGCGGTGTACCGGACGATCCTGCTCTTCCTCACCAGCCTGGCCGTGAAGGTCGCCTGGATCCCGCTGGGCAACGTGGCGATCATGGCGATAGTGACCGCGCTGCGCGAGTGGTTCCGCAAGTCGGAGCTCTCGGCGGACCGGGCGGGGCTGCTCGTGGGACAGGACGTCCAGGCGTCCATGCGCGGCCTGATGAAGATCGCCGGCGGCAACCACCTCCACGAGATGAACGTGGACGCCTTCCTCGCCCAGGCCGACGAGTACGAGAAGGGCGGCGACCTGCGCGACTCCGTGCTGAAGATCCTCAACGTGCTGCCGCGCTCGCACCCCTTCACCACCGTGCGGGCGGCCGAGCTGAAGAAGTGGACCGAGACCCGCGACTACCAGCGGCTGATGGACGGGCACTACCCGAAGCGGAGCGAGGACAAGGACACCTCGGTGACCGACTCCCTGCGCGAGTCGGGCCGGCACTACGCCGACACCGTGCGCACGAGCAAGGATCCGCTGATGAAGCTGGTCAACGACATAGCCGGCGGCGCCGGGGACCTCGCGGGGGACCTGAGCGGCAAGCTGTTCGGCCGGGGCGCCAGGGGCGGCCAGGGCGGCGGCAAGGACGAGCCGCGCGGCAAGGGCGAGGAGGGCGGTCAGGCCGAGGGCTGAGCGCCCGGGGCCAGGGTCCCGCAGAGGGCGCCGATGGCGGGCCGGCCCGTCGCGTACGGGTCGGTGACCGCCTGGTGGGCGCGGTCGGCGCGGGCGCCCGCGAGGAGCGGGCGCAGCGCGCCGGTGGGGTCGCCGTCGCAGCTCTGCGGGCCCGCCTGGACGGTGCTGCTGAACAGCTCCGCGTGGTGCGTCCGCAGGTCCTCGCGGTCGAAGCGGAAGCGCAGCTCCCGGTGGACCGTGAAGAGCGAGGCCCCGGCCGCCGTGCGGGGGCCCGCGGAGGCGGGGCGGACCGCGTAGGTGAAGGTGTGGTCCGCGGTGACCTCCAGGAGGTCGGTGTCGAGCTCCACGATGTGCAGGGTGCCGTGGACGCGGACGGTGGGGGCGGCGAGGGTGACCTGGCGCGGGTCGAAGCGGACCAGCCAGCCGGCGACGGCGTGGCGGCCGTCGTCCTGGGGCTCGGCGACGCTCCGGTCGAACTGCTCCAGCTGGTCCGGGTCGATCAGGAGCCGGGCCGGGCGGACGGTGGCGCCGGTGAGGACGCCGGGTTCGAGGGAGGAGGCGACCAGGTACTCCTTGGCGATGCCGAGGGCGGAGAGGACCTGGCTCTCGGAGAAGTGGGGGGTGCGGTCGGTGAGCGGGAAGTTGATCCCGGCGGCTCCGACGGCGTATTCGGCGGCGGGGCTGTGGGCGAAGAGCCGTTCGGCCGTGCCGCCGGGGACGGGGCCCTGCGGGGCGAGCGGGACGACCGTGGTGCGCAGCGGTTCGGCCCGCCGGTCGACGGGGGCCTGGTAGGGGGTGCGGACGCCGAGGTAGACCGCGGTGCCGAAGGCCAGCAGGATCATGAGGACGAGCATCAGGGCCGGCCGGGAGCCGCCGCCGCGGCCCTCCCAGGAGGGGCGGGAGCGGACGGCCTGGGCGTACTCCCCCATCCGCTCCTGGGCCGAGAACTCCTGGAGCCGGGCAGCACGGACGAACGCCTCGTCGAAGACGACCGCTCGGTACTCGTCGTCACCGCCGGGGAGCCCCTCGGGGGTCCCCTCAGGCGGGTCGCCACGCCCTGCCATACCTTCAGGGTAGGTCGGCGGAAGCCCCGGTAAACGCCGAGCGGCCCGCGACTTCGCGGCGCGGGGTCCGTCAGGGGGTGCCGGGCACGGCCGCCGGGACGGCCGGCAGGGCGGGCAGCGCGGGCGCGACGGGCGGTGTGGGCACGGGGGCGCCGGACGGGACGGCGCGGGGCTCGTCCACGCCGGTGGTGGCGGGCGGCGGGACGCGGTCCTGACGGTTGGCCGAGGCGCCCCGGTAGACGGCGCTGAAGGCGAGGGCGACCATGCCGACGCCCATCACGAGGGCGAGCACCCAGGCGACCGGCCGGTGCCAGCGGGCGCTGCCCTTGTAGGGGCGCAGGGCGCCGCCGTGGGGGCCGTAGGGGCCGAAGTCGTCCTCGGCGGTGTCCGGGTCGTAGCCGTCCGCGTAGCGGCGCCGGTCGGGGTCGTGGGGGTCGTCGTAGAGCTCGTCGTCGGCGAGTCCGGCGACGGCCCGGGCGCGGGCCGCCTCGGCCTCGGCGCGGGCCTGGGCGGCGGCCAGCAGGCGCTCGACGGCGGTCGGCTCGTGGACGGTGGCGGCCCGGACGAAGTCCTCGTCGAACACCACGGAGGCGAAGTCGTCTGCGCCTCCGCGGTCGACAGAGCCCTCGGGGGCCTCGGGGTCTTCGCCGTTCGGGAACGGCGTGCCCCCCACGTCGTCCGGCACGGATTCAGAGTAGACCTGGGAGGGGGTTTTGGGCAGGGAGAGCGCGAACTGTCCCTGCCCCGGACACCGGATTCCGGTTACCGGACGTGACCGTCGCCGGTCACGATGTACTTGGTGGAGGTGAGCTCCGGAAGGCCCATGGGGCCCCGGGCGTGCAGCTTCTGGGTGGAGATGCCGATCTCGGCGCCGAAGCCGAACTGTCCGCCGTCCGTGAAGCGGGTGGAGGCGTTCACGGCGACCGTGGTCGAGTCGACCAGCTGGGTGAAGCGGCGGGCCGCGGCCTGGGAGGTGGTGACGATGGCCTCGGTGTGGCCGGAGGACCAGAGCCGGATGTGCTCGACGGCCTTGTCGAGGGAGTCGACCACGGCGGCGGCGATGTCGTAGGAGAGGTATTCGGTCTCCCAGTCCTCCGGGGTGGCCGGGACGACGGTGGCCTTGGTGCCCTCGGCACGGGCGAGGACCCGCTCGTCGGCGTGGACGGTGACACCGGCCTCGGCGAGGGCGTCCAGGGCGCGCGGCAGGAAGGCGTCGGCGATGTCGCGGTGGACCAGGAGGGTCTCGGCGGAGTTGCAGACGCTGACCCGGTCGGCCTTGGAGTTGACGAGGATCTCGACGGCCATGTCGAGGTCGGCCTGGGCGTCGACGTAGACGTGGCAGTTGCCGGTGCCGGTCTCGATGACGGGGACGGTGGACTCCTCGACGACGGTCTTGATGAGGGAGGCGCCGCCGCGCGGGATCAGGACGTCGACGAGGCCGCGGGCGCGCATCAGCTCGCGGACGGAGTCGCGGGACGTGCCGGGGACGAGCTGGATCGCGTCGGCGGGCAGTCCGGCGCCGCCGACGGCGTCGCGCAGGACCCGCACCAGGGCGGTGTTGGAGGAGTGCGCGGAGGACGAGCCGCGCAGCAGGACGGCGTTGCCGGACTTGAGGCAGAGGGCGGCGGCGTCGACGGTGACGTTGGGCCGGGCCTCGTAGATGATGCCGACGACGCCGAGCGGGACGCGGACCTGGCGCAGGTCGATGCCGTTGGGGAGGGTGGAGCCGCGGACGACCTCGCCGACCGGGTCGGGCAGGGCGGCGACGTGCCGGACGTCGGCGGCGATGGCCCGGATCCGCTCGGGGGTGAGGGTCAGCCGGTCGATGACGGACTCGCTGGTGCCGGCCTCGCGGGCGCGGGCGATGTCCTCGGCGTTGGCCTCGACGATCTCGGCCGTGCGGACCTCCAGGGCGTCCGCGACGGCGAGCAGGGCGTCGTCCTTCGCGGCGCGCGGGAGTGGCGCGATTTCGGCGGCCGCCGCACGGGCCCGGTAGGCGGCCTGGGCGACCGGGGTCATGTTGTCGAAGGGCGTGAGCGAGGTCATGCCCGCAGGGTACTGGCACCTCTGCGGACATCCCTCACGTATGCCCCGCCCGTCCCGTACCGCGAGACGCGTGCCCGGCGGCGGACCCGGTCAGTAGGGGTGGACGCCGACCGGGGCGGCGGGCGGCGGGCCGTAGCCCTCGGCGATCCGCTGGTGGTAGGTCTCCCGGTCGATGACCTCCAGGCCGACGATCTCCCAGGGCGGCAGCTTGGCGCTCTGCCGGTGCTCACCCCACAGCCGCAGGGCGACGGCCGCGGCGTCGTGGAGGTCGCGGGCCTCCTCCCAGTAGCGGATCTCGGCGTGGTCGTTCGCGTAGCGGCTGGTCAGCAGGAAGGGGTGGTCGTGGGCCAGCTGTTCCAGGGCGCGGCGCACCTCCTTCAGCGGGGCTTCCGCGCCGGAGACGCTGAGGGTGATGTGCCAGAGCTTGGACAGCTCCGGCTGCGGGCCCTCGGCCCTCGTGGTCTCGTCTGTCGTCTCGGACTCGGCGAACTCGTCGAAGTCGGCTCCGGCCCCGACGCTCGTCAGGGCGCGTTCGGCCGACCCGCGGGGCAGTGCCCCTGGGCGCGCTCGTCTCACCGGCGGCCTCCTGTGTGATGCCTGTGCTGCGTGCTGCTGCGTGTACGCGTGCTGGTGTTCCCCGCCCTCTCCGTGCCCCCGAGACAAAGTTGACCAGCCCTGGGCGGCGCGTGGGGTGGTTTTGGTAAAGGTCCCTACCGGATGACCAGACTTTCAGCCGTTTCGGTTCACATCACGACGAGGTCGTCGCGGTGGACGATCTCCCGTTCGTACTCCGGGCCGAGCTCCTTGGCCAGTTCCCTCGTGGAGCGGCCGAGGAGCCGGGGCAGTTCCTTGGCGTCGAAGTTGACCAGGCCACGGGCGACCGCGCGGCCCGCGGGGTCGCGCAGCTCGACCGGGTCGCCGGCGCTGAACTCGCCCTCGACGGCGGCGATTCCGGCCGCGAGGAGCGACTTCTTGCCCTCGACCACGGCCCGGACGGCGCCGTCGTCGAGGACGAGGGCCCCGCGCGTGGTGGAGGCGTGCGCGAGCCACAGCAGCCGGTCGGCGGAGCGGCGGCCGGTGCGGTGGAAGTGGGTGCCGGTGTCGCGGCCGGCGAGGGCGTCGGCGGCGCGGCTCGCGGAGGTGAGGACGACGGGGATGCCGGCGGCGGCGGCGATCCGGGCGGCCTCGACCTTGGTGACCATGCCGCCGGTGCCGACCCCCGCCTTGCCGGCCGAGCCGATCTCGACGTGGGCGATGTCGGCGGGCCCGGTGACCTCGGCGATCCGGGAGGTGCCGGGCTTGGCGGGGTCGCCGTCGTAGAGGCCGTCCACGTCGGAGAGCAGCACCAGCAGGTCGGCGCGGACGAGGTGGGCGACGAGGGCGGCGAGCCGGTCGTTGTCGCCGAAGCGGATCTCGTCCGTGGCGACGGTGTCGTTCTCGTTGACGACCGGCAGCGCGCCCATGGCGAGGAGCTGGTCGAGGGTGCGGTAGGCGTTGCGGTGGCGGGCGCGGCGGCTGGTGTCGTCGGTGGTGAGCAGGACCTGCCCGACGCGGACGCCGTAGCGCGCGAAGGAGGCGGTGTAGCGGGCGACGAGCAGTCCCTGGCCGACGCTGGCGGCGGCCTGCTGCCGGGCCAGGTCCTTGGGTCGGCGGGCGAGGCCGAGGGGGGCGAGGCCGGCGGCGATGGCGCCGGAGGAGACCAGGACGATCTCCTTCTCGCCGCCGCTGCGGACCTTGGCGAGGACGTCGACGAGGGCGTCGACCCGGTCGGCGTCGAGGCCGCCGGAGGCGGTGGTCAGCGAGGAGGAGCCGACCTTCACGACGATCCTGCGGGCTTCCGTCACGTCCTGCCTTGCCACTGTCACCTGCGTCGACCCCATCGTGCCTGTCCTGCTCGCTCGCCTCGGCTGTCCGTCGCGCAATCTACGCGAACGCCTTTCCGCGGCGCCCCTCCATTCCGGCTGCTGGACCCGATCCGGCCACCGGCGGCGCGCCCCGGCCGCCGGTCTCGGCCGCCGGTCCCGGCCGCCGTCCGTCCCCGCCGGGGGCCGCTCCACCGCCGCCCGGTGGCTACTCCGGCCGCCGCCCGGTGCCGCCGGTGTGCGCGGCCCAGGCCGAGGAGATCATCGAGCGGACGTCGTGGCGGGCCTTCCAGCCCAGTTCGGCGGCGGTCCGCTCGGCGGAGGCCACCACCCGCGCGGGGTCCCCGGGGCGGCGGGCGACCACCTCGGGCTCGACGGCGATGCCGGTGACCTCGCGGATCAGGTCGATCATCTCCCGTACCGAGACACCCTCGCCGCGGCCGATGTTGAGGGTCAGGTCGCGGTGGTCCCCGGCCGCGTCGAGCTCGGCGAGCCGGCGGGCGGCGGCCAGGTGGGCCTCGGCGAGGTCGGCGACGTGGATGTAGTCGCGTACGCAGGTGCCGTCGGGGGTGGCGTAGTCGTCGCCGAAGATCAGCGGCGGCCGTCCCGCGTCGAGCCGCTCGAAGACCATGGGGACCAGGTTGAAGACGCCGGTGTCGGCGAGCTCGGGGGCGGCGGTGCCGGCCACGTTGAAGTAGCGCAGGCAGCCGGTGGCCATGGCGTGGGCGCGGCCGACGGAGCGGACCAGCCATTCGCCCGCGGTCTTGGTCTCGCCGTACGGGCTGAGCGGCGCGCAGGGGGTGTCCTCGGTGACCAGCTCGGTGTCGGGCGTCCCGTACACGGAGGCGGAGGAGGAGAAGAGGAAGGAGCCGACACCGGCCGCGGCGGCGGCTTCGAGCAGGACGGTGAGGCCCGTCAGGTTCTCGCGGTAGTAGTGGAGCGGGCGTTCGACGGATTCGCCGACGGCCTTCTTCGCCGCGAGGTGGACGATGCCGCGGATCCCGTGCTCGGCGAGGACCCGGTCGAGGAAGGCCCGGTCGAGGACGGTGCCGCGCTCCAGCGGCACGCCCGCGGGGACTCTGTCCGGGTCGCCGGAGGAGAGGTCGTCCAGGACGACCACCCGCTCACCGGCCTCGGCCATGGACTTGACGACATGGGAACCGATGTAGCCGGCGCCGCCGGTGATGAGCCACGTCATTCGGGCAGCCTAACGCGAAGCGGTACGGGACGGCGGCGGCCCGGCGGATTCCCCCGAAGGGGCCCGCCGGGCCGTCGTCACACACGGGGTGGAGCGGGCCGGGCCCGGCCTCAGCCGCGCTCGGCGAGCGAGCGGCGGAAGGCCACGCACTCCTCGTAGACCGGCAGGATGCCGGCCTCGCGCGCCTGGGCGAGGGTCGGGCCCTCGGCGTCCTTGGCGGACAGCTCCGGCACGCCGTCGACCGGCCACTCGATGCCGATCTCGGGGTCGAGCGGGTAGACCGTGCGCTCGCGCTCGGGGGCGTAGCCCTCGGAGCAGAGGTAGGTGACGGTCGCGTCGTCGGTGAGCGCGCAGAAGCCGTGGCCCAGGCCCTCGGAGAGGTAGACGGCCTTGCGGTCCTGGTCGTCGAGGCGGACGGTCTCCCACTTCCCGAAGGTGGGCGAGCCGACGCGGACGTCGACGATGATGTCGAGCACGGCGCCGCGCACGCAGGTCACGTACTTGGCCTGGCCGGGCGGGACGTCGGCGAAGTGGATGCCGCGCACGACACCGGCGGAGGAGACCGAGAGGTTGCCCTGCTTCAGGTTCAGCGGGTGGCCGACGGCCTCGGCCATGCGCTCGGCCTTGTACCACTCCAGGAACAGGCCCCGGGCGTCACCGAACTGCTGCGGGACGAACTCCCAGGCGCCCTCGATGCCGAGGGGGTTGACCTTCATGGATGGAACGCTCCTTCTCCGGCCTTCTCAGACCGTGTCCGCCTCGTGGGCCAGCAGGTCGAGCAGGTAGTCGCCGTAGCCGCTCTTGGTGAGCGGCTCGGCCAGCGCGCGCAGCCGCTCGTCGTCGATGAAGCCCTGGCGCCAGGCGGCCTCTTCCAGGCAGCCGATCTTCATGCCCTGGCGCTCCTCGACCACGCGGACGAACTCGGACGCCTGGACGAGGGACTGGAAGGTGCCGGTGTCGAGCCAGACGGTGCCGCGGTCGAGGACCGAGACCTGGAGCTCGCCGCGGTCGAGGTAGTGCTTGTTGACGTCGGTGATCTCCAGCTCGCCCCGGGCGCTGGGCTCCAGGTTCTTGGCGATCTCGACGACCCGGCTGTCGTAGAAGTAGAGGCCCGGCACCGCGTAGCGGGACTTCGGGTTCTTCGGCTTCTCCTCGATGGAACGGGCGACGCCGTTCTCGTCGAAGTCGACGACACCGTAGGCGGTGGGGTCGGAGACGGCGTGGGCGAAGACGACGCCGCCGTCGGGCTCGCGGTAGTCGGCGAGCTGCCGGCCGAGGCCGACGCCGTGGAAGATGTTGTCGCCGAGGATCAGGGCGACGGGCTCGTCACCGATGAACTCCTCGCCGATGACGAACGCCTCGGCGATTCCGTTGGGGTGCTCCTGGGTGGCGAACCGGATGTCGAGCCCGAAATCGGATCCGTCACCCAGCAGGCGCTCGAACTGCGGGCGCTCCTCCGGACCGGTGATGATCAGAATGTCCTTGATCCCCGCCATCACGAGGGTGGACAGGGGGTAATAGATCATCGGCTTGTCGAAGACCGGCATCAGCTGCTTCGACACGGCTCGGGTGATCGGCCACAGTCGGGAGCCGGTACCACCGGCAAGCAAAATTCCACGCATGGGCACGCAGCCTACGGCAGCCCCACCGGGCCCTTCACCTTCCCGCGCGTGACGACGGCCACGCCCGCCGTCACGGCGGCGGCCACGGAACGGTGCGCGAAGCCCACCCCATAGAATGGTGGCCCTTATGAAGATTCTCGTCACCGGCGGCGCCGGGTTCATCGGATCACAGTTCGTGCGGGCACTGCTCTCCGAAGAGCTGCCCTCGGGCAAGGGCGCCCAGGTCACCGTCCTGGACAACCTGACCTACTCCGGCAACGAGGCGAACCTCGCCCCGGTGGCGGACAAGCCCGGCTACACCTTCGTCCACGGCGACATCCGCGACTACGCGACCGTCGACGACGTCATGCGCGGCCAGGACGCGGTCGTGCACTTCGCGGCCGAGTCCCACGTGGACCGCTCGATCCTGGACTCCTCGCCGTTCGTGACCACGAACGTGCTGGGCACCCAGGTCCTGCTGGACTCCGCCAAGCGCCACGGCGTGGGCCGTTTCGTCCACGTCTCCACGGACGAGGTCTACGGCTCGATCGCCGAGGGCACCTGGACCGAGGACTGGCCGCTCGCGCCGAACTCCCCGTACTCCGCCTCCAAGGCGGGCTCGGACCTGCTGGCGCTGTCGTACCACCGCACGCACGGCATGGACGTCGTCGTGACGCGCTGCTCCAACAACTACGGGCAGTACCACTTCCCCGAGAAGATGATCCCGCTGTTCACCACGAACCTGCTGGACGGGAAGAAGGTGCCGCTGTACGGCGAGGGCCTGAACATCCGCGACTGGCTGCACGTCTCGGACCACTGCCGCGGCATCGAGATGGTGCTGCGCGGCGGCCGGGCCGGTGAGGTCTACCACATCGGCGGCGGCACCGAGGTCACCAACAAGGAGCTCACCGGCCTGCTGCTGGACGCCTGCGGCGCCGGCTGGGACATGGTCGAGCACGTCGAGGACCGCAAGGGCCACGACCTGCGCTACTCCCTGTCGATCGCGAAGATCCAGGAGGAGCTCGGCTACGCGCCGCAGGTCACCTTCGAGCAGGGCCTGGCGAGCACCGTGCAGTGGTACCGCGACAACCGCGCCTGGTGGGAGCCGCTGAAGGCGAAGGCGGCGCTGTCCGCATGAGCCGCTGGCTGATCACGGGGGCGGCCGGGATGCTCGGCCGCGACCTCGCCGAGGTCCTCGCGGAGGCGGGCGCGGAGTACACCGCGCTGACCCGCGAGCAGCTCGACATCACCGACGCGGCCGCCGTCCGCGCGGCGGTCGTCGGCCATGACGTGGTGGTCAACGCGGCCGCCTGGACCGACGTGGACGGCGCCGAGACCGAGGAGGCCGCGGCCACCCGGATCAACGGCGACGGCCCGCGCGCCCTCGCGGCGGCCTGCGCCGAGTCCGGCGCGGTGCTGATCCAGGTCTCCACGGACTACGTCTTCCCGGGCGACGCCACCGAGCCGTACCGGCACGACGCGCCCACCGCCCCGGTGAACGCCTACGGCCGCAGCAAGCTGGCCGGCGAGCTCGCCGTGACCGAGCTGCTGCCCGAGCGCGGCTACGTGGTGCGCACCGCGTGGCTGTACGGGGCGCACGGCCGCAACTTCGTGGCGACGATGCTCGGCCTGGCCGAGCGGCTCGACACCGTGGACGTGGTCGACGACCAGCGCGGCCAGCCGACCTGGACCCGCGCGCTGGCCCGCCAGCTGCGCGAGCTGGGCGAGGCGGCGCTGGCGGGGAGGGCCCCGGCGGGGGTCTACCACGGCACGGCGTCCGAGACGGCGACCTGGTTCGACCTGGCGCGGGCGGCCTTCGAGCTGACCGGCCTGGACCCGGAGCGGGTGCGGCCGACCACCTCGGAGAAGTTCGTGCGCCCGGCGCGCCGGCCCTCCTTCAGCGTCCTCGCGCACGAGCGCTGGGCCGAGGCTGGTGTGGCGGCGCAGCCGCACTGGCGCGAGCAGCTGACCGAGGCACTGCGGGTGATGGCTCCGGGACGGTCCGGCGCGTGAGCCTGCTCGACCGCATCTCCACGGCGCTGCCCCGCGGCACCGCCTTCGTCGGCATCGGCACCGCGGTGCTCGGCGGAGCCAACTACGTCCATCTCGCGGCGGCGGGCCACTCGCTCTCCGTCGACGACATGGCGAGCTTCTCGATCTTGTGGACCGTGGTGGCCTCCATAGGACTGGGGCTGTTCTTCCCGGTCGAGCAGGAGGTCACCCGGGTGGTCGCCGCCCGGGTGGTGAACGGCGACGGGGTGCTGCCCGTGCTGCGGCGCGGGGCGGCGCTCTCGTTCGGCCTGCTGGCGGTGGTGCTGCTGCCGCTGACGGTGTTCGCGGGGCCGCTCGCGGACGCCTTCTTCCACGGCGACCGGAGCCTGGTCCTCGCGGTGGGCGGCGCCTTCGCGGCGCTGGCCTGCGCCCATGTGACGCGCGGGATACTGGCCGGGCTCGGCCGCTTCGAGTCGTACGGGCTGCAGCTGGGCCTGGACGGCCTGCTGCGGATCCTGCTGTCGGTGGGGCTCGCGGTGTCGGGGGTGACCTCGGCGTTCGTCTTCGCGGCGGTGATGACCGTGGCGCCGCTGATCGCGGTGGCCGTGACGCTGCCGCCGGTGTTCCGCGGCTCCAAGGCGGGTTCGACGGCGCACTGGCGGGAGCTGATCGAGCACCTGGGGCTGCTGGTCGGCTCGACGCTGCTCGCGCAGGTGCTCGTCAACATCGCGGTGATCAGCACCAAGCTGATCTCCACGGACGACAGCGCCCTGGTGGCCGCGCTGCTGTCGGCGCTGGTGCTGGCGCGGGTGCCGCTGTTCGCGTTCGGCGCCTTCCAGGCGTCGCTGCTCGCGGGCCTGTCGACGGCGCAGGCCGAGGGCGACTCCTCCGCGTACCGCCGGATGCTGCTGCGGGCCTCCGCGCTGACGGCGGGGCTGGGGACGGCGTTCGGGATCGGCGCGGTCGCGCTGGGTCCGGTGCTGCTGCCGGTGCTGTTCGGTTCGCCGGACGTGCTGGGGCCGGTGGACTTCGCGTGGCTGTCGCTCGGCACGATGTTCTACATGCTCGCGATGGTGCTCGGTCAGGCGCTGCTCACGAGCGGCGCGGCGAGACAGCAACTGCTCGCCTGGGTGGTGGGAACGGCCGTTCTCCTGGCGGTCACGCTCAGCCCCCTGGAGCTGCGGACAAGGGTCGAAGTCGCCTACGCGGTGGGGTCACTCGCCGTGGTCGCCTACATGACTCTCGTCCTTCGCTCTCGTGTAGGCTACCGTTCGGTGCACTCATAGGAATGATCACCATTCCCTCACTCTCCGTGACCATCGCGACGGACAGTGGACTGCAATCCGGTGGCTCCTTCTCCAGCCGCCCACCCCTGGAAGAGTAGACAGGCCCTTTCCATGAGTCGTCCCATACACCGGAGCCACGCATGAAGCTGTGGATGCTGACTTCGGTCACCGGAGTCTTTCTCGTCGCGTGCATCGTGGAGCTGCTGCGCCGCCGCAAGCTCAAGGAGAAGTACGCGTTCCTGTGGGTGCTCACCGGCCTGGTGATCATCCCGCTCGGCTTCTTCCCGACCGGCCTGGACTCCATCGCCCGGGCGGTGGGAGTCGCCTCCGGCGTCAGCCTCATCCTCTTCCTCAGCGTCGCCTTCCTCTTCATCGTCTGCCTCCAGCTCAGCTGGGAGGTGGGCCACCTCGAAGAGGAGGGGCGCACCCTTTCGGAGGAGGTGGCGCTGCTCCGCATCGATGTGACGGAGCTGCGCAAGGAGTTGGCGGACAGGCCGAAGACGGCGGACACGGCCGGGCAGGGGAGCGCCAAGTGATCGACGGCAAGCGCGTATTGATCATCATGCCGGCGTGGAACGAGGCCGAGGGCGTCGCCGACGTCGTCAAGGAGGTCTACACGACCCTCCCCGGCGTCGACGTCCTCGTCGTCGACGACGGCTCCGCCGACGACACCAGCGCCGTGGCGCGCGGCGCCGGCGCGACGGTGATGACCCTCCCGTACAACCTGGGTGTCGGCGGCGCCATGCGGGCCGGCTACCGGTACGCGCACGACCGCGGCTACGACGTGGCCATCCAGGTCGACGCGGACGGGCAGCACGACCCGCGCAACGTGCCGGAGCTGCTGGCCCGCCTGGAGGGCGGCGCGGACCTGGTCATGGGCGCCCGCTTCGCCGGCACCGGCGACTACGAGACCCGCGGCCCGCGCAAGTGGGCGATGCTCGTCCTCGCGTTCTGGCTGTCGCGCATGGCCAAGACCAAGCTGACCGACGTCACCTCGGGCTTCCGCGCCTCCAACCGCGACCTGATCAACGTCTTCGCGCACTGGTACCCGGTGGAGTACCTGGGCGACACGGTGGAGTCCTCCATCGCCGTGGTCCGGGCCGGCTACAAGATCGAGCAGGTGCCCGTCGCGATGCGTCCGCGCGCGACCGGCACCCCGAGCCAGTCGCCCTGGAAGGCCACGCTCTACCTGGGCCGCATCGGCATGATCCTGCTGCTCGCGCTCAGCCGCCGCTCCGCCCTCGGCCCCAAGGGGAAGACCAAGTGACGTCGGTGCGCACCCTGGACATCATGCTGCCGCACTACGGCGACACCGGCCTGATGCAGGCCGCCGTCCGCAGCGTGCTCGACCAGACCGACGAGGACTGGCGGCTGACCGTCGTCGACGACGGCCGGGAGGAGGGCGTGCCCGAGTGGTTCGCCTCCCTCGGCGACAGCCGGGTGCGCTACCAGCGCAACGAACAGAACCTCGGCATCACCAAGAACTTCCGCAAGTGCGTGGATCTCGTGGAGTCCACGCACTTCTCGATGCTCGGCAGCGACGACCTGCTGCTGCCGACGTACGTCGAGACCATGCGGGCCGCGATCGAGGCCGAGCCCGGCGCGGCGATCTACCAGCCTGGTGTCGAGGTCATCGACGAGAACGGCGCCCCCTCCACGTCGCTGGGCGACCAGGTCAAGAAGCGGCTGTACGCGCCGAAGGACGAGGGCCGTCGGCTGGTCCTGTCCGGCGAGCCGCTGGCCGCGAACCTGCTCGGCGGCAACTGGCTGTACTTCCCGTCGATCGTGTGGCGGGCCGACGCCGTCAAGGCGGTCAGCTTCCGGGAGGACCTCTCGGTCATCCAGGACCTGGCGCTGATCATCGAACTGATCCGGCGCGGCGAGCGGCTGGTGGTCGAGCCGACCCCCGCCTTCCGCTACCGGCGCCACTCGGGAAGCCTCTCCTCGGCGGAGGCCGTCTCCGGCGCCCGCTTCGGCGAGGCGGTGCGCTTCTTCAACGAGGTGGCCGACGAACTCGACACCCACGGCTGGCCGAAGGCCGCGCGCGCAGCGCGTCGGCACCTGTCCATGCGACTGCACGCGCTGACAATGGTTCCCGGGGCACTGCGCCACGGCCAGACGACGACCATACGCACGCTCCTCGGCTACGCCCTGTCCACGGGTCAGCGCTGACCCGGCGGTCATGCCCCTGTCTCCCCCATCAGATTTCACGGTACTGAGATGACACAGACGCAACCCTCCTCCGGCTCCGAAGCACCCCTGTTCAGCATCGTCGTTCCCACGTACAAGGTGCAGGCGTTCCTGCGGGACTGCCTGGACTCGGTGCTGGAGCAGTCGTTCCGCGACTACGAGCTGCTCGTCGTCAACGACTGCTCGCCGGACGGTTGCGGCGAGATCATCGATGAGTACGCCAAGGCCGACCCGCGGGTCGTGGCGATGCACCTGGAGCAGAACGTCGGCCTGGGCCGGGCGCGCAACGCCGGCATGGCCCGCGCCAAGGGCAAGTACCTGCTCTTCCTCGACAGCGACGACACGATGCTGCCCGGCTCGCTCCAGGCCATCGCCCGCCGCATCGCCGAGACGGACGACCCCGACCTCGTCGTCTTCGACTACTCCCGCACGCACTGGGACGGCCGCATCACGCCGAACTCCCGCGCCGACGTGCTGGCCAAGGCGGCCAAGAAGGGCGTCTTCTCGCTCAGCGACGAGCCGGAGCTGCTGAACCTGCTCCAGGTCGCGTGGAACAAGGCGTACCGCCGCGACTTCCTCGACCAGTGGGGCTTCCAGTACCCCTCGGGCTACTACGAGGACACCCCCTGGACGTACCCGGTCATGATCGCGGCGGAGACCATCTCCGTGCTCGACCGCGTCTGCGTCTACTACCGCCAGCGGCGCCAGGGCAGCATCCTGCACAGCACCAGCCGCAAGCACTTCGACGTCTTCGACCAGTACGACCTGGTCTTCGCGTTCCTCGCCGACAACCCGCGGTTCGCGGAGTGGCAGGGCGTGCTCTACGAGCGCATGGTCAACCACTTCCGGGTCGTCGACGCCTCCCCCGGCCGGCTGCCCGACGACGCGCGCGCCGAGTTCCGCGAGCGCTGGGCCGAGGCCGAGGCGCGGCACCGGCCGCAGGGCCACCGCCCCGCGCCGAAGAGCAAGGCGCAGATGATCCCGGCGAAGCACCGCGCCAAGGCCCGCAAGACGGTCCGCTCGCTGAAGCAGAAGAAGTCCGTGCCGGCGAAGCTGAAGAAGAAGCTGCGCAAGCGCATCCTGCAGACCTACTACCGCGCCCAGCGGATGCTCCCGGTCCAGCAGGACGTGGCCGTCTTCGCCGCGTACTGGAACGGCGCCTACTCCTGCAACCCGGCGGCGATCCACGAGAAGATGAAGGAACTCGCGCCGGGCATGAAGGCGGTGTGGATCCTCAAGAACGACGCCACCAGCCGCCCGCCGAAGGGCGTGCCGACGGTGCACCCGGGCTCGCTGGGCTTCTGGAAGGCCATGGCGCGCGGCAAGTACTTCGTCAACAACGTGAACTTCCCGCCGTCCATCGTCAAGCGCGAGGGCCAGGTCCACCTGCAGACCCACCACGGCACCCCGCTCAAGCGCATGGGCGTCGACCTGGCGGAGTACCCCGTCGGCCGCGGCGGCATGAACCTGGTGCGCCTGATGGACCGCGTGGACCGCTGGGACTACAGCCTCACGTCCAACAGTTTCTCCACCGCCGCCTGGGACCGCGCCTACCCCTCGTACTACGAGGCGCTGGAGTACGGCTACCCGCGCAACGACCGCCTGGTGAACGCGACCGCCGCCGACGTGGCCGCCGCGCGCAAGAAGCTCAAGATCGCCGACGGCGCCAAGGTCATCCTGTACACGCCGACGCACCGCGACTACCACGACGGCGCCAAGCAGATGCTGGACCTGGAGCGCTTCGCCGAGACGCTGGGCTCCGAGTTCACGCTGCTGGTGCGCGCGCACTACTTCTACGAGCAGAACCTGCTGGCCGCCGGCTCCGGCGGCAGCGCGCGGCTCGTGGACGTGAGCGCCCACCCGTCGGTCGAGGAGCTCTACCTGGCCGCGGACTGCCTGCTCACGGACTACTCGTCGGTGATGTTCGACTACGCGAACCTCGACCGGCCGGTCGTCATCTACGCGAACGACTGGGAGGTGTACCGCACCACGCGCGGCACCTACTTCGACGTCACCGTCGACTCCCCCGGTCTGACCGTGCAGACGGAGGCCGAGCTCCTGGAGGTCTTCACCTCGGGCCGCTGGAACAGCCCGGAGTCGGACGAGGCCCGTGCCGCGTTCCGCCGCACCTTCTGCGAGTTCGACGACGGCCGCGCGGCCGAGCGCGTGGTGCGCAAGGTGTTCCTGGGTCAGGACGAGGTTCCGCCGGTTCTCCCGCTCGGGGAGCGCCCGGTGGCACCGCGTCCGGGGCAGCCGGAGGCGTCCGAGGCCGCCCCGCGTGATCGACAGACGGTCTGAACCGACTAACCTGTTCGACTGTCCCGAACGTCCATCCACGATGCCCAGCGGAGCCGAGTGTGAAACTCCCGCGCAACGCCTTTCTCACCAAGCAGTGGGAGAGGATCCCGGAGAAGCGCAGACTCCCCGTCGCGGTCTTCGCCACCACCCAGATCCTGTTCCTGCTCTGGTGGGCGGCGTTCTTCCCCGGCGCCCTGAGCTATGACTCGATCACCTATGTGTGGCACGTCACCACCGACAACTGGGAGTCGAACCACTCGGTGGCGTACGACGGCCTGGTGTGGCTGTCGCTCAACACCACCGGTGATCTGTGGATCCTGACGCTGGCGCAGACGATCGCGATGTCCGCGACGCTCGCCTACTGCTCCGTCACCCTCCGGGACTGGGGGGTGCGGCAGCGGTGGGCGGCCGTCGCCACGAGCGTGCCGGCGCTGCTGCCGCCGACCGCCGTCTTCGTGATCTTCGTCTGGAAGGACGTGCCGTTCGTCATCGGCGCGATCCTCGCCTTCGGCGCGGCGGGCCGGCTCGCGGCGCGGCGGGCCCGCGGCCGTCAGGCCGTCCGGGACAGGGCCTTCTACCGCACCGTCGGGCTGCTCTTCCTGGGCTTCCTGATGCTCGCGGTGTTCCGCAACAACGGCATGCTGGTCGCGGTCGTGGCCGCGCCCATCCTGCTGATCGCGCTGCCGTCGATGCGCCGCTGGGTGCTCGCGGCGACGGCCGTGCCGGTGCTCATCTTCGGCCTGCTGACCAGCGTGATCTACCCGTCGGCCGGGGTGAAGACCCCGCCGAAGGACGCCGTGTACGCCTTCTTCTACGCGGACATCGCGGTCGCCTACGGGCAGCGCCCCGGCTTCTTCACCAAGGAGGACAAGGCGCTGATGGCCAGCATCGCGCCGCTGTCCCACTGGAAGGGCCGCGCGGCCAACTGCTACAACGCCGACTGGGCGATGGAGTCCCCGCCGATGAACCGGCCGCTCGCGGCCGAGCGCAACGACGAGCTGATGGCCCTGTGGCAGCGGGTCCTCAAGCGCACCCCGGACCTGGTCATCGGCGCCCGGGTGTGCCGCGCGCACATCGCCTGGGCCGTGTTCCCCGGCCCGAAGGAGCTGCGGGCGAACACGCTGCTGAGCGACCCGCAGACCTCGAAGACGCTGTTCAGCTACCTCAAGTGGAACGAGGACATCAAGCACAGCGAGTACCGCTCGAAGCTGAAGATCCGGCCGCTCTCCGAGCCGCTGCACAGCGTCGCGGACTTCTCGTGGCGCGCCTTCAAGGTGCCGCAGCTCCAGTGGCTGCTGTTCCGCGGCGCGATCTGGTGCTACGCCACGTACGCGATCGTCCTGCTGTTCCGCCGCCGCACGAAGGCGAAGGGCGCGCTGGCGCTGCTGTCGGTCACGCTGGGCCTCCAGCTGACCGTCCTGGCGGCCAACCCGGCCCCGCTGTGGCGCTACATGATCGGCCCGATCTTCATCGGCATCATGCTCCTCCCGCTGCTGCGCGCGAAGCCGGACTTCGGCTCGGGCGACCCGGCGGAGCCGACGAAGCCGGAGGACTCCGCGCAGCCGGAGGGCGCCACCGAGACCCCCGAGGCCACGGACGAGCCCGAGACCCCGGCCCCCGGCAAGACCGCGGAACGCGGCACGACCCCGGAGCCGAACCCGGTCTCGTGACCCGGACCTGACGCACTCCTGACGCACCGAGGCCCCCGCCGGAACTCCGGCGGGGGCCTTCGTCGTACGAGGAGCACCCTCGCCGTACGGGAAAGGCCCCCGCCGGTACACCCGGCAGGGGCCTTCGTCGTACGGCAGCCGTTCGCCTAGAACGGGTCGAACTCGTCGTACTCGCGCTGCGGGTCGTCCCGCTCGGCGTCGCGGACCCACCCCCGATGCCGCCCTCGCGCGACTCGGCCCCAGGGGGCCTCCCCGGCTTCGGACGGCTGCGCCGGACTCCGTCCGGACGGCACAGCGAAGGCCCCCGCCCGGGCATCCCCGGCAGGGGCCTTCGCCGTACCTGCGAGACGGGCTCGCGGGGCCGGCTAGAACGGGTCGAACTCGTCGTACTCGCGCTGCGGGTCGTCCCGCTCGGCGTCGCGGTCGCGGCGGCGCTGGGCAGCGGGGCGGGGGGCCTCCAGGCGGTGGTCCTCGCCTCGGCGGCCGAGCATCTCGGCGCCGGCCATCATCGAGGGCTCCCAGTCGAAGACGACCGCGTTGTCCTCGGCGCCGATCGCCACGCCGTCGCCCGCGCGGGCGCCGGCCTTCATCAGCGCGTCCTCGACGCCGAGGCGGTTGAGGCGGTCGGCCAGGTAGCCGACGGCCTCGTCGTTGTTGAAGTCGGTCTGGCGGACCCAGCGTTCGGGCTTCTCGCCGCGCACGCGGTAGAGCTCCTCGGCCTCGTCGTAGGTGACGGTGAAGCCGGCGTCGTCGACCGCCTTCGGGCGGATGACGATACGGGTCGCCTCCTCCACGGGCTTGGCCGCGCGGGCCTCGCCGACGATGCCCGCGAGGGCGTAGGACAGCTCCTTGAGGCCCGTACGGGCCACGGCGGACACCTCGTACACCTGGTAGCCGCGCTCTTCGAGCTCCGGGCGGATCATGTCCGCGAGGTCCTGGCCGTCCGGGATGTCGATCTTGTTGAGGACCACCAGGCGCGGGCGGTCCTCAAGGCCGCCGTACTGCCGCAGCTCCTCCTCGATGATGTCGAGGTCGGAGACCGGGTCGCGGTCCGACTCCAGCGTCGCCGTGTCGAGGACGTGGACGAGGACCGAGCAGCGCTCGACGTGGCGGAGGAACTCCAGGCCCAGGCCGCGGCCCTGGCTCGCACCGGGGATGAGGCCGGGGACGTCGGCGATCGTGTAGACGGTCGAGCCGGCGGTGACCACGCCCAGGTTCGGGACGAGCGTGGTGAAGGGGTAGTCGGCGATCTTCGGCTTGGCGGCCGAGAGGACCGAGATGAGCGAGGACTTGCCCGCGCTCGGGTAGCCGACGAGCGCCACGTCGGCGACCGTCTTCAGCTCCAGGACGACGTCGCCGCCCTCGCCGGGCTCGCCGAGCAGCGCGAAGCCGGGCGCCTTGCGGCGGGCCGAGGACAGCGCCGCGTTGCCGAGGCCGCCGCGGCCGCCCTGGCCCGCGATGTACGTGGTGCCCTGGCCGACCAGGTCGGCGAGGACGTTGCCCGCCTTGTCGAGGACGACGGTGCCGTCGGGCACGGGCAGGACGAGGTCCTGGCCGTCCTTGCCGGAGCGGTTGTCGCCGGCGCCGGGCTGCCCGTTGGTGGCCTTGCGGTGCGGCGAGTGGTGATAGTCCAGGAGGGTGGTGACGGCCTGGTCGACGACCAGGATCACATCGCCGCCACGGCCGCCGTTGCCGCCGTCCGGGCCGCCGAGCGGCTTGAACTTCTCCCGGTGGACGGAGGCGCAGCCGTGGCCTCCGTTACCCGCGGCGACGTGCAGCTCGACGCGGTCCACGAAGGTAGTCATGGTTCTGTGCCTCCAGATACGCAAAAAACAGGTGGAATGTCTATCTAGTAACACGCGAAAGGCGGACCCGCTTCCCTAACGGGAAGTGAGGTCCGCCTCCGCAAAGCTTCCGATCAGGCGACCGGAACGATGTTCACGACCTTGCGGCCACGGAAGGTGCCGAACTGCACCGAACCGGCCTGCAGGGCGAACAGCGTGTCGTCGCCGCCACGGCCCACACCCGAACCCGGGTGGAAGTGGGTGCCACGCTGGCGGACCAGGATCTCACCCGCGTTGACGACCTGACCGCCGAAGCGCTTCACGCCGAGCCGCTGGGCGTTGGAATCGCGACCGTTCCGGGTGGACGATGCGCCCTTCTTGTGTGCCATTGCTCAGTCCCTCTTTACTTCGCGGCCGTCGGGATGGACGTGACCTTGATCGCCGTGTACTGCTGACGGTGACCCTGGCGACGGCGGTAGCCGGTCTTGTTCTTGTAGCGCAGGATGTCGATCTTGGCGCCCTTGTGGTGGTCCACGACCTCGGCCTCGACCTTGATGCCGGCCAGGACCCACGGGTCGCTGGTCACGGCGTCGCCGTCGACGACGAGCAGGGTCGAGAGCTCGACCGTGTCGCCAACATTGGCGGTGGAAATCTTGTCAACCTCAACGATGTCGCCGACAGCAACCTTGTGCTGGCGACCACCGCTGCGCACGATGGCGTACACGCGGATCTCTCTCTCACTCGGAAATCGGGACCTCTGATGCCAGCCGCCCGCACGCGCGAGCCTGGGGCCCGGCGGTCCGGAATCGGTCGAGCGGCCTCTCCCGGAGACCGGGAGGGAGGTGCTCAGAGGGTGCGGCGCAATCAGACACGCCGACGGTCTAGGTTACGGGCGGCTCCCGCAGGGGGTCAAATCCCGGCCTCGTCGGCCGCGGAGGTCTCCGCGACGAAGCCCTTCAGCCAGGCGCGGAAGTCCGGCCCCAGGTCCTCGCGCTCGCAGGCGAGCCGCACGATGGCCCGCAGGTAGTCGCCGCGGTCGCCGGTGTCGTAGCGGCGGCCCTTGAAGACCACGCCGTGCACCGGGCCGCCCAGGGTCTCGTCCGCCGCCATCTTCTGGAGGGCGTCGGTGAGCTGGATCTCGCCGCCGCGGCCCGGCTCGGTCTCGCCGAGGACGCCGAAGACGGCCGGGTCCAGGACGTAGCGGCCGATGATCGCGTAGTTGCTCGGCGCGTCCGCCGGGTCCGGCTTCTCGACCAGCCCGGTGATGCGTACGACGTCGGCGTCGGCGGTCGGCTCGACGGCCGCGCAGCCGTACAGGTGGATCTGCGCCGGGTCGACCTCCATGAGCGCGACGACGCTGCCGCCGCCGGCCGCCAGGACCTCCAGCATCCGGGCGAGCAGCGGGTCACGCGGGTCGATCAGGTCGTCGCCCAGGAGCACCGCGAAGGGCTCGTCGCCGACGTGCGGCTGCGCGCACAGCACGGCGTGGCCGAGACCGCGCGGGTCGCCCTGGCGCACGTAGTGCATGGTGGCGAGCTCGCTGGACTCCTGGACCCGGGCGAGGCGCTCCTCGTCACCCTTGCGGGTGAGCGCCTCCTCCAGCTCGTAGTTCCGGTCGAAGTGGTCCTCGAGCGGGCGCTTGTTGCGGCCCGTGATCATCAGGACGTCCGACAGACCCGCCGAGACCGCCTCCTCCACCACGTACTGGATGGCCGGCTTGTCGACGACCGGCAGCATCTCCTTGGGCGTCGCCTTCGTGGCGGGCAGGAAGCGCGTGCCGAGACCGGCGGCGGGGATGACGGCCTTGCGCACCTGGGGGGCGGGGGTGTTGTTCATCGGGCTGTTCCTGGTTTCCGATCGGGGTCAAAACCGTGTGGACCGTCCCCGGGAGGAGGACGGTCCACACGGACTGCGTCGGGGACTGGGTCAGTCCTGCGCGGGGGCCGCGGTCTTCTTCACGGCCTTCTTGGCGGTCGTCGTCTTCTTCGCCGCCGTCTTCTTGGTCGCCGCCGTCTTCTTGGTGGCGGCCTTCTTGGCGGTGGCCTTCTTGGCGGCCGTCTTCGCGGCCGTCTTGCGGACCGTCTTCTTGGCCGCCGGAGCGGCCTCGGCCTCGGCGGGGGCCGCGTCGGCCGGAGCCTCGGCGGGCGCCTCAGACGCGGGGGCCGAAGCCACCACGAGCACGGCGGCCTCCTCGGCACCGGCGGGCGCGCCGGCCGGCGCGGTGGCCTTGCGGACCACCCGGCGGCGGGCCCTCGGCGGGGCGGCCACGGGGGCCTCCTCGACGACGGGCTCGACGACCGGCTCGGCGACGGGCTCCGCGACCGGGGCGGCCTCGACGACCGGCTCCACGACCGGGGCGGCCTCGACGACCGGCTCCACGACCGGGGCGGCGACCGTCTCGGCGACCGGCTCCGGGGTGGAGACCACCGGGGCGGACACCTTGCGGGTGGCCCGGCGGCGGGTCCGGGGCGCGGGCGCCTCGGGCGCCTGCTCCTCGGCCACCGGGGCGGCCTCGACGACCGGCGCGGCCTCGGCCACCGGGGCCTCGACGACCGGCTCCGGCTCCGGCGCGGGCTCCGGGGCGACGACCTCGAAGGTCTCCGTCTCGGTGACGGCCGGCGCGGTCGCCCGCACCGGCGCGGTCGCCCGGCGGGTCGCCCGGCGGCGGCCACGGCCACGGGTCGCGGCGGCCTCGGCCTCCGCGGCGCTGCCGTACAGCTCCTCGTCCGCGGCGATCGGCTCGGGCACCGCCACCGGGGCGGCGAGCTCGGCGGCCAGCTCGGCCTCGGTCTCGGCCGGGGTCTCGTGGACCTCGGTCTCGTGGGCGTGCTCGTGCCCGTCGCCGCCGCGGCCGCGCTTCTTCGAGCGCTTGCCGCCACCGCCGCCACCGTGGGTGGCGGGCTGCTCCATGTGGACGATGACACCGCGGCCGTTGCAGTGGACGCAGGTCTCGGAGAAGGACTCCAGGAGGCCCTGGCCGACCCGCTTGCGGGTCATCTGGACCAGGCCCAGCGAGGTGACCTCGGCCACCTGGTGCTTGGTCCGGTCGCGGCCCAGGCACTCCAGGAGGCGGCGCAGCACCAGGTCGCGGTTGGACTCCAGGACCATGTCGATGAAGTCGATGACGACGATGCCGCCCAGGTCGCGCAGCCGGAGCTGGCGCACGATCTCCTCGGCCGCTTCGAGGTTGTTCCTCGTCACGGTCTCTTCGAGGTTGCCGCCCTGGCCGGTGAACTTGCCGGTGTTGACGTCGACGACGATCATCGCCTCGGTCTTGTCGATCACCAGCGAGCCGCCGGAGGGCAGCCAGACCTTCCGGTCCAGCGCCTTCATCAGCTGCTCGTCGATCCGGTACGTCGCGAAGACGTCGACCTCGCTGGTCCACCTGGACAGGCGGTCGGCCAGGTCCGGGGCGACGTGGTTGACGTAGCCGTGGATGGTCTCCCAGGCGTCGTCACCGCTGACGATGACCTTGGAGAAGTCCTCGTTGAAGATGTCGCGGACGACCCGGACGGTCATGTCCGGCTCGCCGTAGAGCAGGCTCGGCGAGGACGTCGAGATCTGCGACGCCTTCTTCTGGATGTCGGCCCACTGCGCCTGCAGGCGCTCGACGTCGCGGCGCAGCTCGTCCTCGCTGGCGCCCTCGGCGGCGGTGCGCACGATGACGCCGGCGTCCTCGGGGACGATCTTCTTGAGGATGGTCTTCAGACGCGCGCGCTCGGTGTCCGGGAGCTTGCGGCTGATACCGGTCATCGAGCCCTCGGGCACGTACACCAGGTAGCGGCCGGGCAGCGAGACCTGGCTGGTCAGGCGGGCGCCCTTGTGGCCGATCGGGTCCTTGGTGACCTGCACCAGGACCGACTGGCCGGACTTGAGGGCGGCCTCGATGCGGCGCGGGCCGTGGCCCATGCCGAGCGCCTCGAAGTTGACCTCGCCGGCGTACAGGACGGCGTTGCGGCCCTTGCCGATGTCGACGAAGGCGGCCTCCATCGACGGCAGCACGTTCTGGACCTTGCCCAGGTAGACGTTGCCGACGTACGAGGTGGCCTGCTCCTTGTTGACGTAGTGCTCGACGAGCACGTTGTCTTCCAGGACGCCGATCTGGGTGCGCTCGCCGTTCTGGCGGACGACCATGACGCGCTCGACGGCCTCGCGGCGGGCCAGGAACTCGGCCTCGGTGATGATCGGGACGCGGCGGCGGCCCTGCTCGCGGCCCTCGCGGCGGCGCTGCTTCTTGGCCTCCAGGCGGGTCGAGCCCTTGATGGACTGGACCTCGTCGGAGGGCTCGCCCTTCTCGCGCGCCGGGCGGGGCTCGCGGACCTTGACGACCGTGCGGACGCCGTCGTCCTCGGCGCCCTCGGCGTCGGCGGCGGCGTCACCGCTGCGGCGACGGCGACGGCGGCGACGGCGGGAGCTGCTGCTGCCCGCGGCGTCGTCCTCGGACTCCTCGGCCTCGTCCTCGGCGTGGAGCTCGTCGGCCTCGTCGGCCTCTCCGGACTCCTCCTCCTCGGCCTCGTCGTTCTCGGCGAGCTCGGCGAACTCGCCGCGGCGACGGCGACGGCCGCCCCGGCGGCGACGGCGGGACGGGCGGTCCTCGTAGTCGTCGTCGGCATCGGCCTCGGCCGCGGCCTCCTCCGCCTCAGGGGTGGACTCGACCTCGGGCTCGTCGGCGACGGTGGCCGGGACGGGCTCGACGGCGACGGGCTCGCCACGGCGGCGACGGCGGCGGCGCGAACCGGTCTCGGCGGCCTCGGGGGCCTCCACGACGGTCTCGGCCACGGCCTCCACGGCCTCGGCGTCCTCGGTGAGCTCCTCCTCGGCCTCGTCCTCCACGGCCTCGGCGGCGGCGATGTACGCGGCCGTCTCCGGGGTCTGGAACATCGGCTCGGTGAAGACCGGCGGCTGGAACACGGCGACGGCGGGGCGCGCGGCACGGCGGGTGCGGGGCGCCTCGGCCTCGGCGGCCGGCTCGGCGGTGAACTGCGGCGAGGTGGCGCGGCGGCGGGTGCGGCCACGGGTGGCGGCCTGCTCGGCGGCGGCGACCTCGGCGGTGTGCGAGGCGATCTCCTCGACGGTGTCCTCGGGCAGCGCCTCGCCGGCGGTCTCGGCGGCGATCTCGGCGGCGGCGTCCGCGGTCACGGCGGGCGCGGCGGCCTTGCGGGTGGCGCGGCGACGGGCGCGGGGGGCCGGGGCGGCCTCCTCGACGACCGGCGCGGCCTCGACGACCGGCTCAGGGGCGGCCTCCGCCACGGGAGCGGCCTCGACGACCGGCTCCGGCGACGTGGCCTTACGGGTGGCCCGACGGCGGGTGCGCGGGGCCGGGGCGGCCTCCTCGACGACCGGCGCGGGGGCCTCCACGGCCTCCGCCACGGGCGCGGCCTCGACGACCGGCTCGGGCGAGGTGGCCTTGCGGGTGGCGCGGCGACGGGCGCGGGGGGCCGGGGCGGCCTCCTCGACGACCGGGGCGGCCTCGACGACCGGCTCCGGGGCGGCCTCGACCACGGGAGCGGCCTCGACGACCGGCTCCGGCGACGTGGCCTTACGGGTGGCCCGGCGACGGGTGCGCGGGGCGGGGGCCGCCTCCTCGGCGGCCGGGGCGGGAGCCTCGGCGGCCGGAGCGGCGGGGGTTTCGGTGGTCTCGGCGGACCCGGCGGTCACCGGCGGGCCGGCCGGCCGGGAAGCGGCGCGGCGCCTGCGGCGCGGCGGCAGCTTGTCACCGGGTGCGTTGTCGACGCCTTCGGCGGCGTTGTCTTCGTGCTGTTCGAGCATGCGGGCGGTTCTCCCGTCACGCCCCCGGGCGCCGCGTCTGAGTCCGGTCCGGCGGCACGAAAGCGCGAAGTGCGCGGTGCCGCCGTCCGGGGCGCGGGCGCCGCACGGGAGCTGTATGTCTGGCTCGCCGGTTCCGTACGCCTTCTGCGGACGGCCTGGCGAAAGTCTTGTGGTCAAAGCGCCGCCCGACCCAGGTGGCTCCCGAGTACGAGGGCTGCGCTACGACGACCGCTCCCTACGCGGTGCCCGCACCCGGCGCCGTCGCTGAGGCGGTCGCGGCGGCCGTGGATGGGGCGGCCGTGACTGTCTCGCGGTCGGGCGCGAGCGGGTCGGTCACCGTGCCGGACTCCTCGTCGAAGAGCCCCTGCGCCAGCCTGGTCACCGCTGCGGGGACCGGCGGCGCCAGGTCGGCCACAGCTCGGAGACCGGACAGGACGTCGTCGGGTCGCACGGCAGGTGTCACGTGCCGAACAACCAGCCGCAGTATCGCACAGGCGCTGTCCAGCGGCCTATCACCCTGGGGATCGCCCGGGGCGGCGGCCGAGGTCAGGTCGACGACGGCGGCGCGGGTGTCGAAGGTGCGGATGCCGTTCTTGGTCTTGCGCTGTACTTCCACCGTCTCGGCCGCGAGAAACGTCTCGACGGCCTTGCGCGCGTCCTCGGGGTCCACGCCGTCGAGGCGCAGCTCCCAGACGGAGGCGGTCAGCCGGTCGGCGAGGCCGGAGGTGCGGGCCTCGACGGCGTCGGTGATGTCGAGCCCGTCCGGCAGGGACTCGTCGAGCAGACGGCGGAGCGTCTGGGGGTCGCGCGCCTCGGCGAGGGCGATCTCCAGGTACTCGGCCTCGGAGCCCGTGCCCGTGGGGGCGGCGTTGGCGTACGACACCTTGGGGTGCGGGGTGAAGCCGGCCGAGTACGCCATGGGCACCTCGGCGCGGCGCAGCGCGCGCTCGAAGGCGCGCTGGAAGTCACGGTGGCTGGTGAACCGGAGGCGTCCGCGCTTGGTGTAGCGCAGTCGGATGCGCTGCACCGCCGGGGCGGGCGGCGGGCCTTCGGGCTGTCGCTTGCCCAGTGGTTCTTCTCCTCGGTGCGGGGCGGGCGCGGTGTGGCGCCGCCCACGAAATGCGGTGTGCCCTGGGGGGCCCGCCCGGCTCACCCCCGTGGGAAACGGGGAGATCTCGGGTGCGGGGGCCGCGCCGGGGACGTTCGTTGTACTACCCAGAGTACGCGCCCGGGCCGCCTCCGGTTCCCCGGGCCGGTCACACGGGGCCGCCGAAGAGGGCCCGCCACACCTCGCGGGTGGCGGCGCGGACGGCCCGCGCGGCCTCGGCGGCGGGGCGTGCGGCGTAGTCGCGCAGCCAGTGGCCCATGGGGGTGAGGACCACCCGGTACGCCCAGGCGAGGGGGCGGCCGACGCCGTAGCGGAAGATCCAGGCCAGGGCCCGGCCGAGGGCGCGGGAGAGGATCCCGGCGATGTCCCAGGCCCAGCGGAGGGACGGCGCGAGGAGGTGCCGCCAGAGCCAGCCGGCCGGGGTGAGGAGGATCCGGTCGAGCAGCCACCACAGGGCGCGGGCGACGGGGACGAGGACCCACCGCCACAGCCACCGCAGCGGGACGAGCAGCAGGTGCTCGGCCAGCCAGGCGAGCGCACGGCCGAGCGGGGCGAGGGCCTCGCGCCACAGGAATCGCAGCGGGACGAGCAGCAGGTGCTCGACCAGCCACCCCAGCGCGCGCCCGACCGGGACGAGGACCCACCGCCACAGGAATCGCAGCGGGACAAGCAGCAGGTGCTCGACCAGCCACCCCAGCGCGCGCCCGACCGGGACGAGGACCCACCGCCACAGCCACCGCAGCGGGACAAGCAGCAGGTGCTCGACCAGCCACCCCAGCGCGCGCCCGACGGGGGCGAGGACCCAGCGCCACAGGTGTTTCGCGACCTGCCGCAGGGCGTCCCAGAGCAGCCGGACGGGGACGACGACCACGAGGGCGACCGCGCGGGCCACGGCGGTGAGGCAGCCCCTGTTTTCCATGTTCACGACGAGAACGACGCGACGGCCCGGAGAAGGGTTTCCCCTTCGCCGGGCCGTCACCGGAGCGTTATGGCGCTACTTGTTCACGACCGACAGCGGCAGCAGCTTCTTGCCCGTCGGGCCGATCTGGATGTGCGTGTCCATCTGCGGGCAGACGCCGCAGTCGAAGCACGGGGTCCAGCGGCAGTCCTCGACCTCGGTCTCGTCGAGGGCGTCCTGCCAGTCCTCCCAGAGCCAGTCCTTGTCGAGACCGGAGTCCAGGTGGTCCCAGGGCAGGACCTCCTCGTAGGAGCGCTCGCGGGTGGTGTACCAGGCGACGTCCACGCCGAAGTCGGGCAGCGTCTTCTCGGCGCACGCCATCCAGCGGTCGTACGAGAAGTGCTCGCGCCAGCCGTCGAACCGGCCGCCGTCCTCGTACACCGCGCGGATGACCGCGCCGATCCGGCGGTCGCCGCGGGACAGCAGGCCCTCGACGATGCCGGGCTTGCCGTCGTGGTAGCGGAAGCCGATGGAGCGGCCGTACTTCTTGTCGCCGCGGATCTTGTCGCGCAGCTTCAGCAGGCGCGCGTCGGTCTCCTCGGCGGAGAGCTGCGGGGCCCACTGGAACGGGGTGTGCGGCTTGGGCACGAAGCCGCCGATGGAGACGGTGCAGCGGATGTCGTTCTGGCCGGAGACCTTGCGGCCCTCGGCGATCACCTTGATCGCCATGTCGGCGATCTGCAGGACGTCCTCGTCGGTCTCCGTCGGCAGGCCGCACATGAAGTACAGCTTCACCTGGCGCCAGCCGTTGCCGTACGCGGTGGAGACGGTCCGGATCAGGTCCTCCTCCGAGACCATCTTGTTGATGACCTTGCGCATCCGCTCGGAGCCGCCCTCGGGGGCGAAGGTGAGGCCGGAGCGGCGCCCGTTGCGGGTGAGCTCGTTGGCCAGGTCGACGTTGAACGCGTCCACGCGGGTCGACGGCAGCGAGAGGCCGATCTTGTCCTCGGTGTAGCGGTCGGCCAGGCCCTTGGCGATCTCGCCGATCTCGGTGTGGTCCGCGGAGGACAGCGACAGCAGGCCGACCTCCTCGAAGCCGGTCGCCTTGAGGCCCTTCTCCACCATCTCGCCGATGCCGGTGATGCTTCGCTCCCGCACGGGGCGCGTGATCATGCCGGCCTGGCAGAAGCGGCAGCCGCGGGTGCAGCCGCGGAAGATCTCGACGGACATGCGCTCGTGGACGGTCTCCGCGAGCGGGACGAGCGGCTGCTTGGGGTAGGGCCACTCGTCGAGGTCCATGACGGTGTGCTTGGACACGCGCCACGGCACGCCGGACTTGTTCGGCACGACGCGGCCGATGCGGCCGTCCGGCAGGTACTCCACGTCGTAGAACGCCGGGATGTACACCGAGCCGGTCCTCGCGAGGCGGAAGAGGACCTCCTCGCGCCCGCCGGGACGGCCCTCGGCCTTCCACTCGCGGATGATCGCGGTCATGTCGAGCACGGCCTGCTCGCCGTCGCCGATGATCGCCGCGTCGATGAAGTCCGCGATCGGCTCGGGGTTGAACGCCGCGTGGCCGCCCGCGAGCACGATCGGGTGGTCGACCGTCCGGTCCTTGGCCTCCAGCGGGATGCCGGCCAGGTCCAGGGCGGTGAGCATGTTGGTGTAGCCGAGCTCCGTGGAGAAGCTGAGGCCGAAGACGTCGAAGGCGCCGACGGGGCGGTGGCTGTCCACGGTGAACTGCGGCACCTTGTGCTCGCGCATCAGCTCTTCGAGGTCCGGCCACACGCTGTAGGTGCGCTCGGCGAGGACGCCCTCGCGCTCGTTCAGCACCTCGTACAGGATCATGACGCCCTGGTTGGGCAGGCCGACCTCGTACGCGTCCGGGTACATCAGAGCCCAGCGGACGTCGGCGGAATCCCAGGGCTTGACCGTGGAGTTCAGCTCTCCGCCGACATACTGAATCGGCTTCTGCACGTGCGGGAGCAGAGCTTCGAGCTGCGGGAAGACAGACTCGGCAGCAGACATCTCGAACCTTCGTGAGCTGGCAGGGGGGCGACTCTCAAGCGTACCCCGGGGCTCAGCGGCCCAAGGACGCCCGCAGGGCCGGGGCCGCGGCCCACTCCCGCAGCGCGGGCAGCTCCCGCTCCTGCGCCGCCGCCTCGGCCTCCTCCCGTCCGTACAGGAGTCCCCAGGTGAACGCGGACTCGCCGGCCGCGTGCGCCTGGGCCGCGAGCTCGCGCAGGGCGGTGCGGGCGACGACGCCGTCCTGGTGCTCGCCGAGCAGGGTCTGCACCGCCTTCATGCGCGCGGCCAGGCGTTTCGCGGGCCCGCCGAGGACGGGACGGGCGGCCTCCCCGGCGTAGCGGGCGCGCTTGGCGGCCTTGCGGGCCTCGTGCAGGGCGAGGTCGCGGGCGGGTCCGGGGCCGAGCGCGAGGGCGTGGCCGAAGCGGCGGTCGGCCCGGTCGAGGTCCGCGCGGGCGGCGCGGGCGAGCACCCGGCCGGCCTCGCGGGCGGCGGCCGGGCGCAGCGGCGGGTCGGCGAGGAGCGCGTCGAGGGCGTCCAGGAGCGCGAGGTGGCGCGCCGAGTCGAGGGCGGCGAGCGCCGCGCGCCGGGCCTCGTCCGCGCGCCCCGCGCCGCGCCGGCGCAGCCGGGCGTGGACCGGGCCGATCCGCAGGCTCCCGGGCAGGGCGTCGAGGCGTCCGGCGAGCCGGGTGCCGAGGACCTCCTCGTCGCGGGCGGCGCCGAGCTCGCCGGCGAGCCACCTGAGCTCGGCGCCGAGCGGGTCGGTGCGCCGCCGGTCGAGGACGGTGCCGTACGTCCGGAGGGCGCCGCGCAGGCGGCGGCAGGCGATCCGCATCCGGTGCACGGAGTCGGGGAGCTCGCGCCGGACGGCCGGGTCGAGGGCGACGAGCGCGTCGCGCTGGGCCCGGACGTAGGCGAGGACGGCGTGGCCCGCGGTGCCGGGGGCCGGGGTGCCGTCCACACGGTCCGGGCCGTCCGGGACGGTCGCGCCGGTCTCGGCGAGCGCGCGGGCCAGCTTCGAGGAGGCCGCCGAGGGCCGGATGCCGGCCTTCTCCAGGCGGCGGCCGACGGCATCGAGGACCGCCGGGTCGGCGCCGTCGGCCAGCTCGACCTCGATCTCGGTCCAGGCGGCCTCGCCGGGGCCGGTGAGGCGCTGGGCGTGGACGGTGTCGACGGAGAGCTCGGCGAGCGGGCCGCCGTCCTTCCCGGTCAGCAGGCGCACGTCGCGCCGGGAGCGCAGCCGTACGACGGGGCGGACGGGCTCGTCGCGGACCAGGGAGCGGACGAGCCCCGCCAGGGAGCCGGGCAGGGTCTCCGAGAGCGGGGCTCTGATCTCGTCGCGGATGCCGGTGGCGACGGGGAACTTCAGGTGCCAGCCGGCGTCCGCGCCGCCGGTGCGGCGGCGCAGGGTGAGCGAGGCGGCGGCGAGCCGCAGGTCGGCCGTGTCGTAGTAGACGGCGTCGAGCTCGGTGACGCCCTCGTCGGTGACGGCCGCGACCCCGGCCGCCCGGGTGAGGTCGGGGAGCACGGTCCCGTCGTCGGCTTCGTACTTGCGCTCGATCTCGCGCTTCGTCTCCGCCATACCTCGAATCTAGACGCGGAAGGGGCGCGGGGGCAGTACGGCTCAGGCCGTTATCTTCGGCTGCACCCGGATCGACTGGAGCAGTCCGATCGCCACCCAGACGGCGAACATGGACGAGCCGCCGTAGGAGACGAAGGGCAGCGGCAGTCCGGCGACGGGCATGATGCCGAGGGTCATGCCGATGTTCTCGAAGGACTGGAAGGCGAACCAGGCGATGATGCCGGCGGCGACGATCGTGCCGTACAGCTCGGTGGTCTCGCGGGCGATGCGGCAGGCCCGCCAGAGGATGACGCCGAGCAGGACGAGGATGAGTCCGGCGCCGACGAAGCCGAGCTCCTCGCCCGCGACGGTGAAGACGAAGTCGGTCTGCTGCTCGGGGACGAACTGGCCGGTGGTCTGGGAGCCCTTGAAGAGGCCCGCGCCGAGCAGTCCGCCGGAGCCGATGGCGATGCGGGCCTGGTTGGTGTTGTAGCCGACGCCGGCCGGGTCGAGGTCGGGGTTGGCGAAGGCGGCGAAGCGGTTGATCTGGTACTCGTCGAGCATCCCGAGCGCGGTGACCAGGACGGCGCCGAGGACGCCGGCGCCGATGAGGCCGAGGACCCAGCGGTTGGAGGCGCCGGAGGCGAGCAGCACGCCGAGCACGATGACGGCCATGACCATCACGGAGCCGAGGTCGGGCATCAGCATGACGATGCCCATGGGGAGCGCGGCGAGCGTGAGCGCCTTGGCGACGGTGCGGTGGTCGGGGTGGAGCTGGTCGCCCGCGTCGACCTTCGCGGCCAGCAGCATCGCCATCACCAGGATGATCGTGATCTTCACGAACTCGCTGGGCTGGAGCGAGAAGCCGCCGCCGACGACGATCCAGGCGTGGGCGCCGTTGATGGTGGCGCCGAGCGGGGTGAGGACGGCCAGGATCAGCACGATGGACAGGCCGTAGAGGACCGGCACGGCTCCGCGCAGGGTGCGGTGGCCGAGCCAGATGGTGCCGATCATCAGGGCGAGCCCGATGCCGGTGTTGAGGACGTGCCGGAAGAGGAAGTAGTACGGGTCGCCCTGGTTGAGCGAGGTGCGGCCCCGGGTGGCGGACCAGACGAGCAGCGAGCCCATCAGGGACAGGCCGAGCGCGGAGAGCAGGATCGGCCAGTCGAGCCGGCGCAGCACCGAGTCGCGGGCGGTCAGCCGCGCCAGGGTGCCGCGCTCGGGGGCGTAGCGGGAGACGGAGAAGCCGTGGGGGGTGGTCATCGGCTCAGAGCCTCCCTCGGGTGGCGGGCGGTCCGGCGAGCGGGTCGTCGGGCTTCTTCGCCGGTACGGCGGGGTCGGCGGGCGGGTCGGCGGGCGGGTTGCCGCCCTGGTCGGCGACCTGCTTGAGCGGGTCGGCGGGGTCGACCTTGCCGGCGTCGGGGTCGTACGGGCCGATCTTCGGGGCGTCGATGGAGCCGTCCGGCTGGATCCTCGGCAGGGCCTGCTGCGGCTGCGGCAGCAGGGCCCGCTTCAGGTCCTGCTTGCCGGCGTCGTCGAGCCCGTAGAGCGCGTCGTAGATGTTGCGCACGGCGGGGCCGGAGGCGCCGGAGCCCGTACCGCCCTGGGAGATCGTCATGACGATCGCGTAGTCCTTGGTGTACGTGGCGAACCAGGAGGTCGTCTGCTTGCCGTAGACCTCCGCGGTGCCCGTCTTGGCGTGCATCGGGATCTTGTCCTGCGGCCAGCCGCCGAAGCGCCAGGCGGCCGTGCCGCGGGTCGCGACTCCCGCGAGGGCTTCGTCTATCAACTCGCGGGTGTTGGCGTCGATGGGCAGCCGGCCGTGCGACTTGGGCGCGATCTCGGTGGTCCTCTTGCCGTCGGCGCTGATGACGGCCTTGCCGACGGTGGGGTTCCACAGGGTGCCGCCGTTGGAGATGGCGGCGTAGATGGTGGCCATCTGGATGGGGGTGACGAGGGTGTCGCCCTGCCCGATGGAGTAGTTGACGGAGTCACCGGCGCGCATCAGGTTGCCTTCCAGGCAGTTCTCGTAGGAGAGCTGCTGGACGTAGTCGCCGCCGCGCTTGCCGTTCTTGCACCACCAGTCCTTGTTGGCCGCCCAGAAGCTCTGCTTCCACTGGCGGTCGGGGACCCGGCCGGTGACCTCGTTGGGCAGGTCGATGCCGGTCTCGGCGCCGAGGCCGAACTGGTGGGCGGTCTTGTAGAACCAGTCCCCCGGGTTCTTCTTCGGCTTCATCCCGCCGTCCTTCTGCCACTGCTGGTGCGCCAGCGCGTAGTAGACGGTGTCGCAGGAGACCTCCAGGGCCTGCCCGATGGTGATGGAGCCGTGGCCCTGGGACTCGAAGTTCTTGAAGACCTGGTTGCCGATGGAGTACGAGGAGGGGCACGGGTAGCGCCCGTTGAAGTCGTAGCCCGCGTTGACGGCGGCGGCGGAGGAGACCACCTTGAAGATGGAGCCGGGGGCGGCCTGGCCCTGGATGGCGCGGTTGAGCAGCGGGAAGTTGGAGTTCTTGCCGGTGAGGGCCGCGTAGTCCTTGGCGGAGATGCCGCCGACCCAGGCGTTGGGGTCGTAGTCGGGCTGCGAGGCCATGGCGACGATCCGGCCGGTCTTCGCCTCCATGACGACGACGGCTCCGGCGTCGGCCTTGTAGTTCTCGCTGGTGTTCTTGTCGTAGACCTTGCGGGCCTCGACCATCGCGTTGTGCAGCTCCCACTCGGCGACCGCCTGGACGCGGGCGTCGATGGAGGTGACGACGTTGGCGCCGGGGACGGCGGCGTCGCTCTTGGCCTGGCCGATGACCCGGCCGAGGTTGTCGACCTCGTAGCGGGTGACGCCGGCCTTGCCGCGCAGTTCCTTGTCGTAGGTGCGCTCCAGGCCGGAGCGGCCGACCTGGTCGGAGCGCAGGTACGGGGAGTCGGTGTCCTTGGCCTTCTCGATCTCGCCGTCGGTGACGGGCGACAGATAGCCGAGGACCTGGGAGGTGCGGGACTTGCCGGGGGCCGGGTAGCGGCGGACGGCGGCGGGTTCGGCGGTGATGCCGGGGAAGTCCTCGGCGCGCTCGCGGATCTGGAGGGCCTGCTGGGTGGTGGCCTCGTCGGTGACGGGGATCGGCTGGTAGGGCGAGCCGTTCCAGCAGGGCTTGGGGGTCTTGGAGTCGCAGAGCCGGATCTTGTTGACGACCTCGTCGGGCTTCATGCCGAGGACGCCGGCCAGCCGGGTGAGGACGGCCTTGCCGTCGTCCTTCATCTTCATCAGCTCGGTGCGCGAGGCGGAGACCACGAGCCGGGTCTCGTTGTCGGCGAGCGGGACGCCGCGGGCGTCGAGGATGGAGCCGCGGACGGCGGGCTGGACGACCTGCTGGACGTGGTTGTTCTTCGCCTCGTCGGTGTACTCCTGGCCGTTGCGGATCTGGAGGTACCAGAGGCGTCCGCCGAGGGTGAAGAGCAGGGAGAAGACGAGGACCTGGATGACGACGAGCCGGATCTGGACCCGGGGGGTCCGCCCGGTCTCGGGGATGTTGCTCATGCTGCCGCTGCCCCCTGGGTCACAGTCGCTTGACTCCCTTGATGCGCCCGGCGCGCGAGGCGCGGGTCCGGGCGGCCTTGACGCGCAGGCCGCCGCGCTGGTTGCCGATCCGGAGGCCGGTGCCGGAGGAGAGCCAGCCGGAGGCGACGTCGGCCCCGTTGGCGCCGGTGGCCTCGGCGAGCGGGTCGTTCTCGGCGCGCCGGGCCAGCGCCATGATCAGCGGCACCGTGAAGGGCGCGAGGAGCAGGTCGTAGAGGGCCGCGGTGAACAGCAGGAAGCCGAGGCCGACATGGCGGGCGGCGGTGTCGCCGACGAGGGCGCCGACACCCGCGTACAGCAGGGTGGAGCCGAGGGCGGCGACGACGACCACGGCCATCGGTCCGGTGGCGGACTTCAGGCGCCCGTTGTCGGGGCGGGCCAGGCCGCAGAGGTAGCCGACGACGCAGAGCACCAGGGCGTAGCGCCCGGCCGCGTGGTCGGCGGGCGGGGCGAGGTCGGCGAGCAGTCCCGCGGCGAAGCCGGTGAGGGCGCCGGTGACGTGCCCGTACGACAGGGCGAGGGCGACGACGGTGAGCAGGACGAGGTCCGGGACGGCGCCGGGGAGCTGGAGCCGGGCGAGGACGGAGACCTGGACGACGAGGGCGACGACGACGAGCGCCGCGCAGAGCAGGATGCGGTTCAGCTTCACGGTGTGGCGTCCCCCTGGTCCTGCGGCGGCTGGTTCTGCTGGTCGGCGGCGGCCTGCCCGTCGGGCTTCCGCTGGTCGGCGGCCTGGCCCTGGGCCTGGTCGGCGGGCTTCTGGCCGTCCGGCGGCGGCGGGGTGACCGTGACGGTGACGGTCGGCGCGGGCTTGGGCTTCTGCGGCAGGACCATGTCGCGGGGGTCGCTGCGCGGGGCCTGGACGACGACGCCGACGATGTCGAGCTTGGTGAAGCCGACGTACGGGCGGACGTAGACGTTACGGGTGAGGCCGCCGCCCGCCGGGTCGACGCGGACGACCTCGCCGACCGGCACGCCGGGCACGAAGGGCTTGTCGGCCTGCGAGCCGAAGGTGACGAGCCGGTCGCCCTTGTTCACCTTGGCCTTGCCGTTGAGGAGCTGGACGAGGAGCGGGCGGTCGCCCTGGCCGGTGGCGAAGCCGAGTTCGTCGGTCTTCTCCATGCGGGTGCCGACGGTGAAGTCGGGGTCGTTGGCCAGCAGCACCGTGGAGGTGGAGGGGCCGACGGTGGTGACCCGGCCGACGAGCCCGGAGCCGTTGAGGACGGTCATGTCGCGGCGGATGCCGTCGCGGGCGCCGACGTCGATGGTGACGGTCCAGGAGAAGCCCTGGGCCGCTCCTATCGCGATGACCTCGGCGCCCTTGATGCCGTACTGGCCGGCGCCGGCCGTCTTCAGCATGGCGTCGAGCTCGCGCAGCCGGTTCCGGTTGCGGTCGTCGCTGCCCAGCCTGGCCTTGAGGGCGGCGTTCTCCTGCTCCAGGGCGGCGATCCGGTTGTGCCGCTCCCCGGAGTCGCGGACCGCTCCTATGGCGTTGCCGATCGGGTCGACCGCCGAGGCGACGCCGTTCTCGACGGGGCCGAAGACCGCGGCCGCGGCCTGCCGGGCACCGTCGACCGGCGACTCCTGGCCTCCTCTGATGTCCACCGTGATCAGTGCGAACGCGATGGCGATCAGCAGCACCAGGAGCAGCCGGCTCTCTCGTGTGTCCCTCACGTGCGGCGGCCGTGCCCTTCCTCGATGGTTACGGGGGGTGACGCGCCCCGGGCCCGGGGGCCCGGGGGTGGATGGAGTTGTCGGGGCCGGCCCTCACGGGCCGGTCGCGCGGTGCCGGGTCAGCGGCGGGGCTGGGCGTCGAGGACCTGCTGGAGGGCCTCGAACTCCTCGACGCACTTGCCGGAGCCGAGGGCCACCGAGTCCAGCGGGTCCTCGGCGATGTGGATCGGCATCCCGGTCTCGCGGCGCAGCCGCTCGTCGAGGCCGCGCAGCAGGGCGCCGCCACCGGTGAGAACGATGCCGCGGTCCATGACGTCACCGGAGAGCTCCGGCGGGCACTTGTCCAGGGTGGTCTTCACCGCGTCGACGATCGCGTTCACCGGCTCCTCGATGGCCTTGCGGACCTCGGCGGCGGAGATGACGACGGTCTTGGGGAGGCCCGAGACGAGGTCGCGGCCGCGGATCTCGGTGTGCTCGTCCTGGTCGAGGTCGTAGGCCGAGCCGATGGTGATCTTGATCTGCTCGGCGGTGCGCTCACCGAGGAGGAGGGAGTACTCCTTCTTGATGTGCTGGATGATCGCGTTGTCGAGCTCGTCGCCGGCCACCCGGATGGACTGTGCCGTGACGATTCCGCCGAGGGAGATGACGGCGACCTCGGTGGTGCCGCCGCCGATGTCGACGACCATGTTGCCGGTGGCCTCGTGGACCGGGAGGCCCGAGCCGATGGCGGCGGCCATGGGCTCCTCGATGATGTGCACCTGGCGGGCGCCGGCCTGGGTGGACGCCTCGATGACGGCGCGGCGCTCGACCCCGGTGATGCCGGAGGGCACGCAGACGACGACCCGGGGGCGGGCCAGGTAGCGGCGCTTGTGGATCTTGAGGATGAAGTAGCGGAGCATCCGCTCCGTGATCTCGAAGTCGGCGATCACGCCGTCCTTCAGCGGGCGCACGGCGACGATGTTGCCGGGCGTCCGGCCGATCATCTTCTTGGCCTCGGCGCCCACCGCGAGGATGCCGCCGGTGTTGGTGTTGATCGCGACGACGGACGGCTCGTTCAGAACGATGCCTCGACCCCTGACGTACACCAGCGTGTTGGCGGTCCCGAGGTCGACAGCCATGTCACGGCCGATGAACGACATTGAGTTCCCCTTGTTTCCCATGAGGATGCGTCGGGCCTTCCCTAGCGGAGCGTTGACGGCTTCTCAGGTCGGCGAGGTAGTGGCTGAGGAGGTACGGCGTGGAGTTTTCCATCGTAGTGCCGACCGCCCGGATACCGCGCGGCGGACCGCCTCTGCCCACCTCTGTATAGGTGACGGTAGGACGCGGCGATCCGTTCCCGGGATTGGCGTTCATATGCCTGGGGGCGACCGAAATTCCTTCGGTCGCCCCAGGGGGTGGCGCTGATCGGCTGACACGCGGTCAACCGGGGTGGGCCGGCTCAGACGAGGCCCGGGAAGAAGATCTTCAGCTCGCGCGCGGCGGACTCCTCGGAGTCCGAGGCGTGGATCAGGTTCTCCCGCACGATGGTGCCGAAGTCGCCCCGGATGGAGCCGGGGGCGGCGGCGATCGGGTCGGTCGGGCCGGCCAGGGCGCGCACGCCCTCGATGACCCGCTCGCCCTCGACGACCAGCGCCACGACCGGGCCGGAGGCCATGAAGCCCATCAGCGGCTCGTAGAACGGCTTGCCCTTGTGCTCGCCGTAGTGCTGCTCCAGGGTCTCCTGGTCCAGCTCGCGCAGCTCCAGGGCCGCGAGGGTCCAGCCGGCCTTCCGCTCGATGCGGCCGATGATCTCGCCGATCAGGGCACGGCGGACGGCGTCGGGCTTCAGCAGGACGAGCGTGCGCTGGCTCACGGGGGAACTCCTTCGGAAAAACTGTGCGGGCCTTGAGATTACAGGGCCCGCACCCACCACGATCACGCAGCGTCAGGTCCTGCGGAGCCTTCCCGGGCGGCCCAGCCCGCCTTGATCTCGTCGATCTTCCGGCCGTAGTGCACGGACGCCCACCACAGCACGGCGAAGACCGCGCCGAGGAAGAACATCACGGGCACGAAGAAACCGCTGGCGACCAGGCCCAGCTGGAGGACCCAGCCCAGCTGCACACCGCCCGGACGGGTGATCATCCCGCACAGCAGCACCGACAGGGCCATGGCGATCCCGCAGACCGTCCAGACGGTGGACATCTCCAGGGAGTCGTCCTTCATGGCGACCAGACCGGCGAAACCGATCACGAAGAACTCGCCGATCAGCGTCGAGGAGCAGAGCGTGCGCATCGGTCAGCCTCGCTTCAGCAGCAGCCGGGCGTCGCCGACCGTGAAGATCGAACCGGTCACGAGGACACCCGCGCCCGCGTACTCGTCCTGCTCCTCGGCGAGGGTGATCGCCGCCTCCAGGGCGTCGTCGAGCCGCGGCTCCACGACCACCCGGTCCTCGCCGAAGACCTCGACCGCGATCGCGGCGAGCGCGTCGACGTCGGTGGCCCGGGGGTTGGAGTTCGCCGTCACCACGACCTCCGCGAAGATCGGCTCGAATGCCTCCAGGAGCCCGCGGGCGTCCTTGTCGCCGCTGGTGGAGACGACGCCGATCAGCCGCGAGAAGCCGAAGGACTCGGTGATGCCGTCGGCGGTGGCGCGGGCGCCGTGCGGGTTGTGCGCGGCGTCCAGGATGACCGTCGGGGAGGAGCGCACGACTTCGAGGCGGCCCGGCGAGGCCACCTGGGCGAAGGCCCGGCGGACCGTGTCCACGTCCAGGGTGCGGGCGTGCTCCGAGCCGATGCCGAAGAACGCCTCGACGGCGGCGAGCGCCACCGACGCGTTGTGCGCCTGGTGCGCGCCGTACAGCGGCAGGAACACGTTGTCGTACTCGCCGCCCAGGCCGCGCAGGGTCAGCAGCTGGCCGCCGACCGCGACCTCGCGGGAGACGATGCCGAACTCCATGCCCTCGCGGGCGACGGTGGCGTCGACCTCGACGGCCTTCTTCAGCAGCACCTGGGCCGCGTCGACCGGCTGCTGGGCCAGGATGACGGTGGCGTCCTGCTTGATGATCCCGGACTTCTCGCCGGCGATGGCGCCCGTGGTGTCGCCGAGCCGGTCGGTGTGGTCCAGGTCGATGGGGGTGACGACGGCGACGGAGCCGTCGATCACGTTGGTCGCGTCCCAGGTGCCGCCCATGCCGACCTCGACGACGGCCACGTCGACCGGGGCGTCGGCGAAGGCCGCGTACGCCATCGCGGTGAGGACCTCGAAGAAGGAGAGCCGGTACTCCTCGCGTGTGTCGACCAGCTCCACGTACGGCTGGATGTCCCGGTACGTCTCGACGAAGCGCTCGGCCTCGATCGGGGCGCCGTCCAGGCTGATCCGCTCGGTGATGGTCTGCACGTGCGGCGAGGTGTAGCGGCCGGTGCGCAGGTCGAAGGCGCCGAGCAGGGCCTCGATCATGCGGGCGGTGGAGGTCTTGCCGTTGGTCCCGGTGATGTGGATCGAGGGATACGCGCGCTGCGGCTCGCCCAGCACGTCCATCAGGGCCGCGATCCGGGTGACCGAGGGCTCCAGCTTGGTCTCGCCCCAGCGGGTGGACAGCTCCGTCTCCACGTCCCGCAGCGCCTTGTCGACCTCGGGGTCGAGCGGGCGGGAGGGGACGGGGTCGCCCTGCGGCGGGCCGGACACGGCGCGCAGGGTACGGCTGCCCGCCTCGATCACCGCCAGGTCGGGGTCCCGGTCGGTCTCGGTGTCGATGATGTCGTCGAAGACATCGGGCTGGTCGTCGCTGCGGTCGCTCGGCTCACTCACGCCCCTCAGTCTACGGAGGGGGGCCGACAGGACGTTGGACCCACCCCATTCGGGACCTTCGGCCCACCGCCCGCCGGGCCCGCCGGGCAAACTTGGCGATCATGGACATAGGTATCGACCTCGGCACGGCCAACACCCTCCTCTACGCCCGTGGCCAGGGCATCGTCCTCAACGAGCCCTCCGTGGTGGCCGTCCAGGCCGGTTCGCGCACGGCGCTCGCGGTCGGCGCGGAGGCCAAGGAGACCATCGGCCGCACCCCCGGTTCGATCACCGCGATCCGCCCGCTGCGGGACGGCGTGATCAGCGACTACGAGGCCGCCGAGGAGATGATCCGGCACTTCGTCCGCAAGGCCGTCCCCGGGCGGCGGCGCCCGCGCACCCGGATGGTGGTGTGCGTGCCGAGCGGGGTGACCCCGGTCGAGCGGCGGGCCATCGTGCACGCCTCGCGCTCGGCGGGCGCGCGGGCGGTGCACCTGATCGAGGAGCCGATGGCGGCGGCGATCGGGGCGGGCCTGCCGGTCTCGGACCCGCGCGGCTCGATGGTCGTCGACATCGGCGGCGGTACGACCGAGGTGGCCGTGATCTCGCTCGGCGGGATCGTCACCGCCCAGTCCCTGCGGGTCGGCGGCGACCGGCTGGACACCGCCATCGCGGACTTCGTGCGCAAGGAGCACTCGCTGCTGGTGGGCGAGCGGACCGCCGAGGACGTCAAGATCGCCATCGGCTCGGCGTGGCCGGTGCCGGGCGGCGAGGAGTTCGAGGAGTCCACCTTCACCGTGCGGGGCCGCGAGAAGGTCAGCGGGCTGCCGCGCACGGTCGAGCTGACCGTGCCCGAGGTGCGGGCGGCGCTCGACGAGCCGGTGGAGGCGATCATCGCGGCGGTGCGGGTCACCCTGGAGGAGTGCCCGCCGGAGCTGTCGGGCGACGTCATGGAGCACGGCATCGTGCTCACCGGCGGCGGCGCCCTGCTGCCCGGCCTCGACCTCCGGATGGCCTCGGCCACCGGCATCCCGGTCTTCGTCGCCGACGACCCGCTGGACTGCGTGGCCCTGGGCTCGGGCCGCTGCGTGGAGGAGTTCGACGCGCTCCAGCGGGTGCTGGGGAAGGCGGAGGTGGTGCGCTGACGGCCCGTGGGGCGCGCCTCACGCGTCGTGCGCCGACGGTCGGCGGGGCCTTGCGGGAAGGGGCCTGCCGGAAGTCGGTCGGGGCTCGCGGAAAGCCCGTCGGCACCCGCCGGAGACCGGTCGGCCCCCGCCGTCAGCCCCCGCCGTCAGCCCTCCGGGCCCTGCCGGATGCCCGTCGGCTCCTGCGGGAAGCCGGTCGGCAGCAGGGCCGTCACCGCGTACGCGCCGTGCTCGCGGCGGGCGCGCAGCGAGCCGCCCATGCTGCCGACCCGCTCCGTCATGGAGAACAGCCCGGTCCCGGTCGAGACGGGCGCGCGGTCCGGCGGGGTCTTGGGCAGCGGGTTGCGGATCTCGATCCGCAGGTCCCGGCCCTCGACCGCGATCGAGACGGTCACCGGCAGGCCGGGCGCGTGCTTGGCCGCGTTGGTCAGGCACTCCTGCACCACCCGGTGCACCGCCGTCTGCCGCAGCGGCGACAGCGCCTTCGCCTCCGCCGCGACCGTCAGCTCCACCGGGCTGCCCATCCGCTCGCTCTCCTCGGCCAGCGCGGCGAGCCCTTCGAGACCGGGTGTGGCGGCGGCCCCGTCCGCGCGCCGCACGATCGTCTCGTTGAGCATGTGGTGCGCGCGCCGGGCGGTGTCCGCGAGCTCCTCGAAGTCCTTCCGGTGCGCCTCGCCCCGGGCCCGTACGGCCAGCACCTCGGCCCGCACCGCGAGCACCGTGAGCTCGCGGCCCACCAGGTCGTGGACGTCCCGGCCGACCGAGATCCGCTCCTCCTGGACGGCCTGCCGGGCCGCCGACTCGCTGCGCTGGACCTGGAGGGCGAGGACGAGGTCCTGGCGGTACGCGGCGATGCCGACACCCGCCGCCAGCGCGCCGATCGGGACGACCAGGCTCAGGAACTCGCTCAGCGTCTCGCCGTGCTTGGCCGGCCAGCCGGGCAGGTTGAACAGCACGTACGCGGCGGCCACGTACAGCAGCGTGGCGAGGACGGCGGGCCGCCGGCCCCGGAAGCGCCCGAGCGAGTACAGCGCGAACTGGATCATCGTCAGTTCGTGCAGCCACCCCATCAGGCACAGCGCCACCACGAACGGCACCCAGGGCGCCTTCCGCCGCAGCACGAGCGTGGCCGCGCCGGCCGCGAGGACCAGGGTCGCGGTGATGCCGGTGAGCGAGTTGTCGGCGCGGGCGAGCCCCGGCACGTCCAGGACCATCAGGCAGAAGGCGCTGACGGCGGCGACGACGTCCATGGCCCGGCGCGACACGGCCCACCGGTCCGCGCGGCGGCGCAGCGCGGGGAGGGCGGGAAGGCGGAACATGCCCCCATCATCCAGGGTCCTTCGTCCCTTCGCGGTGGACCTGAAGTCCCGTCTGTTGTGAGATCAGGCACTTCGCCCTGATTGCTGTTTGACTCTGAAATGTGTACGAAGCATCCCAAGGCCCCTTGGCGGCCACGGCCGCCGTGCTCGACGCCCTCCCCCAGGCGGCCGTCCTCGTCGACCGCGACCTGCGCATCGTGCGGGCGAACCGCCGGGTCGCCGGGCTGCTGCGGCTGCCCGAGGACCTCGACCTCTCCCCCGGCACCGCCCCGGGCCCCTTCCTCGACCACGTCGCCGGGCTGCTCGACCGGCCGGACGAACGCCGCCGCCTGCTGGAGGAGTCGCGCACCCGCGCCCCCGTCACCCGGACCGCCGACTACCACCTGCGGGACGGCCGCACCCTGCGCCGCCGCCGGGCCCCGGTCGGGCACGCCGAGGACTTCCTCGGGCACCTGTGGCTGATCGAGGACGTCACCCGGCAGCACGAGGCCCGGGAGGGCATGTACGAGCAGGTCCGCAAGCTGGCGGCGCTCGCCGACGAGCGGGCCGCGTTCGCCGGGCGCGCGCTGCACGAGCTGCGCACCCCGCTCGCCACGGTGCTGAGCTTCGCCGAACTGCTCCTGGAACCGGCCAGCGGGCACCTCGACCCCGAGCAGGCCGCGTTCGTCGACGCGATCCGCCGCAACGCCCGCCGGATGCAGACCGTCGCCGAGAACCTGCCGAACGCCGCCGCCGGGGCGCCCGCCGAGGCGCCCCGGCCCGCGCCGCTCGCGGTCCACGAGCTGATCGAGTGGGTGGCGCTTGAGGCCCTCCAGCGCTCCGCCGACGGCACCCCGTACCTGGTCGCCGACTGCCCGTCCGACGGCCCGCTCCTGCACGCCGACCCGCACCTGCTGGCCGCCGCCCTGGAGGAGCTGGTGGCCAACGCGCTGCGGTACACCCCCGAGGACGGGCGGGTCGAGATCATCGGCCGGCCCGGGGACGGCCACTGGACGATCCAGGTCCGCGACACCGGCATCGGCGTCCCGCTGGAGTACCAGGAGGAGATCTTCACCCCCTTCGTCCGCGCCCCCAACGCCCGCCGGGGCGGCTTCCCCGGCACCGGCCTCGGCCTCGCGGGCGCCCTGGACGCGGTCCGCCTGCACGGCGGCACCATCACGGTCCGCGACCGCGACGACCGCCCGGGCGCGGTCTTCACCGTCCGGCTGCCCCTGGGCGGCGAGGGCGCGCGGGACCCACGGGACCCGCGGGACCCGCGGGGTGCGCAGGACGGGGCCGCCGGACGATGACCCGGGTGCTCATCGTCGAGGACGACCCCGACCTCTCGCTCGCCCTGCGCGTGCTGCTCACCCGGCGCGGCTACGAGGTCTCCCTGGCCGCCGACGGGCGCGAGGGGCTGCGGCTGCTGTTCGCCGAGCACCCCGCGCTCATGGTGCTCGACCTGCTGCTGCCGGAGCTCGACGGCTGGCAGGTGCTCGACCGGACCCGGGACATGAGCGACCTGCCCGTCCTCGTCCTGTCCGGGCTCGGCGCCGTCGACGACCGGGTGCGCGGGCTGCGCTCCGGCGCCGACGACTACCTGGTCAAGCCCTTCGCGCAGGACGAGCTGCTGGCCCGCGTCGAGGCCCTGCTGCGCCGCGCGGGCCCCGGCCACTGGGCCGGCGAGCCGGTCGAGGAGGACCTGCGGCTGGTCCCCGAGCGCCGCTCCGCGATCTGGCACGGCGGGGAGATCCGGCTCAGCGACATCGAGTACCGGCTGCTCCAGCTCCTGGTCCGCAACCGGGGCCGGGTCGTCACCACCGAGCAGCTCCTCGACCAGGTCTGGGACGACACGACGGCCATCGGCCGGGACCGGGTGAAGTTCGCCGTGCTCCGGCTGCGGCGTAAGCTCCGTGCCACCGGCGGCCCGCAGGCCCGCGACCCGATCGAGGCGGTCCGGGGGCTGGGCTACCGTTACGACAGCTCCGGCTGAGCCCCGAGTGAGCCCCGGGTGACGCGGAACACCACGGCGACGGGACCAAAGTCCCGGCCGTACGTCCCGCTCCGACGGGTCCGACGACACCGCAACCGTAGGACAACCGTCCATCACCGCTGCGCGCGACCATCGACCCGCAGCTTGGAGGCATGAAGACTCTTCCCGCCCGTAGTGTCGCCCTCGTCCTCGGTACCCGCCCGGAGCTGGTCAAGCTCGCCGAGCTGATCCGTGTGCTCGGTCCGGCCGCCCGTGTGGTGCACACGGGGCAGCATTACGACGAGGAGCTGTCGGGTGGTTTCCTGACGGAGCTGGGGCTGCCCGAGCCGGAGTACCTGACCGGGGTCGGCGGCAAGCCGCGCGCCGTGCAGATCGCCGCCGCGCTCCACGGGCTGGACGAGCTCTTCGCCGCCGAGCCGCCGCTGGCGGTCGTGGTCCAGGGCGACACGAACGCGGCGCTGGCGGGCGCGCTGGCCGCCAACGCCCGCGACCTGCCCCTGGTCCACGTGGAGGCGGGGCTGCGCAGCCACGACCGGGCGATGCCCGAGGAGCACAACCGGGTCCTCATCGACCGCCTCGCCGACGTGCTGTGCGCCGCGACCCCCGACAACCGCGAGCTGCTGCTCGCCGAGGGCGTCCCGGACGAGCGGATCGCCGTCACCGGCAACCCCGTCGTCGAAGCCGTACGCGACCACCTCCCGGCGGCCGAGGACCGCGCCCGGCTGCTGGCCGCCCACGGCCTCGACACGGACCGGTACGTGCTGGCGACCGTGCACCGCCCCGAGAACACCGACGACGAGCTCGCGCTCGGCGCCGTCCTGCACGAGCTGGCCGCCCTCGCCCGCGAGCTGCCCGTGGTGCTGCCGCTGCACCCGCGCACCCGGGCCCGCGTCGAGGCCGCCGGGCTGCTGCCGCTGCTCGACGGCGTGACCGTGCTGCCCCCGGCCGGCTACGGCACCTTCCTGGCGCTGGCCCGGCACGCGGCCCTGATCGTCTCCGACTCCGGCGGCGTCCAGGAGGAGACCACCGTCCTCGGCCGCCCGC
>NZ_JBEZHM010000041.1:0-85615 GCF_040650575.1 Streptomyces sp. NPDC048659
CCCCGCCCCCACCCGCGCCCGCTGTTTCACCGTCCCCCCCGTGGGGGGCCCGCCGCTCCCGTCCCCGGGGGGGCCCGGCGCACACGCGTGTGCGCCGGGCCCGACTTCGATTCGGAGTCCCACTCGGAGTCCCCCTCGGACTCAGAGGCCGGCTCCGACTCCGAGTCCGCCGCTCAACGCCAGATGCGGGCCGTCCGACGCCCGGGCGCCCCCTCGGCGGACGGCATGGTGATCGCGTAGTCGATCAGGGAGCCGAGCGCGGCGAGCTCACCGTGGTGGATCGCGCCGCGCGGGTCGTCGGTGAGGAGGCGGGGGATGCCCCGGACGCAGCCCGCGACCGCGAGGAGCGCGGTCTGCTCGCGGCGGGACAGGACCGGGGCTGCGGCGTCCGCCAGATACCGGACCAGGCCGTCGAGGGCATCCCGCGCTCCGACCCCTTCCGCGTCGGCCCGGCCGAGGCTGCCCATGGTCTCCTCGACGGCGGAGGCGAGCACCTCACGCACCCAGTCGCCCGGCGGCAGGGGCAGCCCCCGCATCCACGCCGCGGCGCGCCGGCCGACGGCCGCGGCCTCGGCGAGGACCAGCCGTTCGTACTCGGCCTCTTCGGCGAGAACGGCGGCCTCTTCCGGATCGGACGGCGGCGCGGGCACAGGATCGCTGTGCCGCTCGGCCGACAGCCGCGCGCCGGGGACGGGCTCGTGGCCCGCGCCGTCGGCTGTGCGCGGCGGCGTGTCCCCTCGGGGCGGTTCGGGCAGTTGATCGGTTGTCATAGCGGGTGAACGAGCGACCGCGTGCCTGGTGGCGGGCGGGGTGGGCGCCGTATCAGCAGCGCTGCCGCTCGACGGCCGGCGTCCCGTCCTCGATGTGCCCCGGGCGGGCGGCCCGGACCCCGAAGGCGACCTGGGGCACGAGTGTCAGGACGAGGAAGCCCAACGGCAGGGTCCACGCGTGCGTCTGCTGGTACAGGGCGCCGATCAGGACCGGTCCGGGGATCGAGATCAGGTAGCCGACCCCCTGGACGAACGCGGAGAGCCGGGCGACACCGCCGGGTGTACGGGCCCGCAGGCCGATCATGGTGAGGGCCAGCGGGAAGGAGCAGGCCGAGAGGCCGACCAGGGTGGCCCACAGCCAGGGCGCGGCGCCCGCGCCGAGGGCCAGCCCGCCGAAGCCCGCCAGGCCGCACAGGCCCAGGACGACCACGTAGATCCCCTGACTGCCGCGACGGGCCGCGAGGTTGGGCAGCACGAACGAGGCGGGGACGCCGATCACCATTACGTACGCCAGCAGCAGACCGGACGTTCCGGCCGGCACCCCGGCGTCCTGGTAGATCTGCGGCAGCCAGCCCATGACGGCGTACGCGCCGGCGGCCTGAACGCCGAAGAACACGGCGAGCGCCCACGCGGTGCCGCTGCGCCGGACGGACACCGCCGCGGCCTCCTGGCGCTGCCCGGGAACCCGCCGCCCACGGCGGCTGACCGCCACGAGCCCCCAGACCAGTACGGCCACGGCCACGGGGACGGCCCAGACGGCGAGACCGGGCCGCCAGTCGTCGCCGAGCGCGCGGGTGAGCGGCACGGTCACGGCGGCGGCCAGCGCGGTGCCGCCGGTGAGCGCCATCGAGTACAGGCCGATCAGCGGGCCGACACGGTCGGGGAAGAACCGCTTGATGACCACAGGGATGAGGACGTTGGCGACCGCCACGCCCGCCAGGGCCAGCGCGGTGAGCAGCAGGAACACGGCGGCGCCGCCCGCCAGCGAGCGCGCGGCCACGCCGAGGGCGACCGCGGCCAGACCGGCCATGATCGCCAGAACCGGGCCGATCCTGCGGGCCAGGGTCGGCGCGCCGAACCCGAAGACCGCGAAGCAGACGGACGGCACCGCCGTGAGCAGCCCGGCCGTCCCGGCGCTCATCCCCAGATCGCCACGGACGTCTTCGAGCAGCGGGCCGAGGCTGGTCACCATCGGGCGCAGGTTGAGGGCGGCGAGCACGATCGCCACGGCGAGCAGGCGTCCCGCCCACGGGGTGGGGCGGGGCGGGGGAGCGGCGGTGTCGGGGGCGGTGCCTTGTGCGGTCGGCGCAACCTGGGTGGTTTCTGTGGCCTGCGTGGCCTGCGTGGCCTGCGTGGCCTGCATGACCTGCGTGGCCTGCGTGGTGCGTGTGATCCGTGTCGGCATGTCGTTGTTCTCCCTCGCGGGCCAACGCAAAAAGGGCCCGCTCTCATGAGCAGGGCCCCAGCAACACGACTGGTCTGGCTCCCCAGGCACTCACCTGGAGATGTCAGCTTACTGGATCGTATGACCGAATTGCCTCGTCCCAGGCTCCCGGGCTGCGGTGATGATTCCTGTGCCCGGCGGCGAGTACGTGCCGCAGCTCGGCCAGGTGCCGAGTGCCCGTGGGGAGGGTCAGCCGGTCGAGGAGGGTGAGCGCGGCGGCCGGCTCCAGGTCGCCGTACAGGTCGTGGAAGCTGGTCAGCAGGGCCCGGAAGACGGCCGGGTGCAGGGCGGGAAGCCGTACGGCGGCGCGGTACGCGGGCTCCTTGACGGTCCAGTTCACGGGGCCCGAACACTCCAAGACCCGGCAGGCCCGGCGGAGCCCGGATTGCGTTCGCGCGGCCACCTGGTCGATGTCGTCGCCGAGGACCTCCGCGAAGGCGGTCGCGGACGTGGCGGGGTCCTCGAACCAGTCCACCCACAGCGAGTACGTGACGGCCTCGGCGTCCCGGTCGGCCTCCAGCCGCCGCCGGTAGCCGTCCCAGAGCGCGGCGGCCGGCAAGGGGCCGTCCGCCCCCTCGTTCGCGAACCGGATCTCGCACGTCACCCAGTACTCGTCGAGGAGGTCCAGCAGCCCGAACGCCAGCCGCACCTGGTCGGCGGCGTCCATATCCTCGGCGAACACATCACCCGCCCAGGGATGCGCCACCTGCCCGGCGGTTAGCGGCACACCGGGCTGCTCGGCGTGGACCCAGGCGCTGCCCACCTGGCTGACCCCTTGACCGGCCAGCCAACGCCGCGCCGCCTCCGTGGCCTCGCTCCCCATCCGGAAAGTATGACCGGCCGCGCGCTCCCGGCGATTCCTGGGGAGGAGCGGCAGGCCGGTGACACGAGCGCTACGCCCGAAATGCGGGCCCCACGCGCGGCTTCTACGTTGGGGATCATGACAGTCCAGGTCACAGACCAGCCCGACGCGCACCGCTACGTAGCCCGCCTCGACGGCGCCGAGGAGATCGCGGGGATCGCCGAGTATCTCCGTACCCCCGAGCTGATCGCGTTCACCCACACCGAGGTCGACTCCGCGTACGAGGGGAAGGGCGTGGGTTCCGCGCTGGCCCGCTCCTCGCTGGACGAGGCGCGTGCCGCGGGGCTGAGGGTGCTCGCGGTCTGCCCGTTCTACGCGGGCTGGATCGCACGGCACCCGGAGTACCAGGAGCTCCTGTACCAGAGCCGCAGCAAGGTCACCGACTGAACCACCGCCACCGACGCCACCAGCGCCGCCGTCACCGCTGACGGCATCTGCTGCGGTGGGGCAGGACGTGGACGGATCCGCCGGATCCGACGGATCTGGGCGTCGGCGGTCAATGCCTGGCCGGCACAGGGGAGGCCGGCCAGGAGCGCGTTCAGCCCTGCTTGATCGCGGAGATGTCGAATTCCAGGACGACCTTGTCGCCGACCAGGACGCCGCCGCCTTCGAGCGCGGCGTTCCAGGTCACGCCGAACTCCTTGCGGGAGATCGTCACCGAGCCTTCGAGGCCGACCCGCAGGTTGCCGTAGGGGTCGACGGCGTTGCCGGTGTACTCGAAGTCGATGGTGAGCGGCTTGGTGGTCTCCTTGATGGTGAGATCGCCGGTCACCCGGTAGTCGGTCTCGGACTTCGGCTCGACCTTGGTGACGCGGAAGGTGATGTCGGGGAAGTTCGGCGCGTCCAGGAAGTCGTTGGTGCGCAGGTGCTGGTCACGCTGCTCGACCCCGGTGTCGATGCTCTCGGCCTTGATGACCACCTGTCCGGTGGACCGCGCCGGGTCGGCGCCGTCCAGGTGCGCGGTCCCCTCGAACTGGTGGAAGGCGCCGCGGACCTTGGTCACCATCGCGTGGCGGGCGATGAAGCCGATCCGGGTGTGGGTGGGGTCGAGGACGTAGTCCCCGGTGAGCTCGCTGAGAGCCGCTGCCGTGGTCACGGTGTCTCCGTAGGTTCTGGATCCAGGCGACGGTCCGCCCGAATCGTTCCCGGGTCACGCTAGGCCGCGGACGGCTCTCGGCCCGGAGGTACGCGCGGGCTGGCGCGAGGATGCACCCTGATCGGTGACACGGGCGGCGCAGCGCCCGCCGCGCGGAGCATAGGGTGGCGGGCGAAGAGAGAAGACACCTCATGGACCCCCGGATACCCCGCCTGCGTCGCAAGCTGGCCGCGATCCCTTACCAGCCCCTGCGCAGCCACTCCTTCGGAGAAGAGCGGCACGAGTTCCGTCTCGGCCCGAGACTGCCGGAGTCACGCATCGCCCGGTACGAGGCGGAGCACGGCATCGAGCTCCCCGACGCGTACCGGCAATTCCTCATGTACGCGGGCGGCACGGGTGCGGGGCCTTTCTACGGCCTCATGCCGATGGAACGGTGTTCCCCGCTGGTCATGAATCCACGGGGAGAATCAGGAGCCCCTCGCGGATTCCAGGCAAGGCAGCCCGCGGCGGCTCAAGAAGGCGACCTCTTCCTCGGCATCATCGAAATGGGGTGCAGCGATGTATGCGCGATCGCGCTGACCGGCCCCCTTACGGGACGCGTACTCATCGGAAACAGCGAGGGATTCTGGGGGCCTAATGTCTCCTCCGCAGCCGATTTCATCGACTGGTACGAACGCTGGCTCGACCAGATGAACGCCGGACGCGACAACAGGGCCCTGCACCTCACCTCACCCCGGCTTCAGGCGCATCCGCACCGCTATCGCATGGCCCCGAGGATCTGACGCCTCCCCATGCGGCGACCGCGGCGGCGACGGCGACGGCGTGGACGCCTTACGACGTCCACGGCGTTTCGTCACCTGCCACGATCAGCACCACCGCTACGGCTACAGCTACGGCCACGGCACAGGCCGCTATAGCAGCAGGGCGTCGGCGCTGGTTACGGCACGTACTCCCAGAGGTTGGCACCGCCGTCGGCGCGGTTGGCGCAGTAGAAGTAGTGCCCCTTCAGGCCGTGCTGGTTGTACCAGGCGGCCGCGTTCTGGCAGTCGGTCATGTTGACGTAGGTGTTGATGTACTTGTTGTACGCCGCCGCTGCCGGCGTCGCCGTCATGGCCAGGGTCCCGGCGACTACCGCACCCGTCAGCCCCATCGCGGCCAGTGCTCTCTTCAGTTTCATCTGCCTCACCTTTCAAGAATCCGAAATGGCTTGCAGGAATTACCGCGCATTCCATTCCGGTCGACGCGCCATCCGGACCCCGGAGCCCGGAGGGGCACAGGATTGCCTCATGGGGAAGGGCAAGGGCAATGTCAACCGCCGTACCTTATGGCAGGCCGATCCGCCGCACGGACCTTTCCGCGCCGTCCCATCGAGGCCACGGGACCGCCGTGTTGCTCGGAGACCCGTGCCACGCGAAGCGGGCCCAGCTCGTGCGGAGTGCCCTGCCGAGGGAATCGACGGTCGTCCAGTCGGTGCCGCCCAGCAGCGGACTCGTCGCCCACGCCTCCCGTGTGCCCAGCAGGAAGGGCAGCTCGATTCCGTGCACCGCGCCGAGGCCGCCCCCCCGAGGGCGCCCAGCCGAACTCGTACAGGAAGGCCGCTCCGCCCAGGCCGAGCGCCTCCCTCGCGATCTCGTGCGCCGGCTCGACGAACAGCTCGCGCGACATCGCGGCCACGTCGTCCTCGGGCACCGGGGTCGGGGCGCCTACGGTGAACGCCGCACCCTCGTCGGAGGTGTAGCCGATGACCAGGTCCGGCACGGGCCCGGACCGGAAGACGCGCCGGATGGGCGTGCGGTGGACGAGCGGGGCCGCCAGCGCGGGCAGGAGCGGCACCGTATCCGTATCCGTATCCGTATCCGTATCCGTATCCGTATCCGTATCCGTATCCGTGCCCGTGCCCGTGCCCGTATCCGAACCCGACCCGGGCGTCATGTCCGCGTTCCATCGCGCCATGTCGGCCTGGACCTTGAGGATCCGGTCCACCGGCAGGGTCGCCAGGTCACCCCCCGCTGCCTCGGCGAAGCGGCGTCTGGCGGCCAGCGCGTCGCCGAGGGTGGGGAGCGTGGTGAGGGTCGGCGCGCTCTGCGCGATCAGGCGGCGGATCAGGCGTCGGGCGCGCGGGACCGACATCAGCAGGAGGACCGAACTCGCGCCGGCGGACTGGCCGAAGACGGTGATGCTCGCCGGATCGCCGCCGAACGCGGCGATGTTGTCGCGCACCCATTCCAAGGCGAGGACCTGGTCGTACAGCCCCAGGTTGCCGTCGCTGCCCCCTTCGTGCACCAGACAGCCCAGCGCGCCCAGGCGGTAGTTGACCGACACGACCACCACGTCCCCGTCAGCGGCCAGCCGCCCGCCGTCGTACATCGGGAGCGTGCCGCCGCCGGTCACGAACCCGCCCCCGTGCACCCAGAGCATCACCGGGCGCGCACCGGTGAGACCGGGTGTCGTGACCGCGAGGTGGAGGCAGTCCTCGGACTGCGGCGGCTCGTTCCACTGGGGCCCGAAGACCGGCTCAAGCCGGGACGGAAGCTGTGGACAGATCGGTCCGGGCCGCGTCGCGTCGACGACGCCGGTGTGGTGTTCGGCCCGCACCGGCTTCGCGAACCGCCGGGCCCGCCCGTAACGGATGCCCGGGAACTTCAGTATCCGGTCGGCCCCGCGAAGGCCGACCACCGGCCCGGAGACGGGACGGGCGATCACGGATCCGGAGCCGGATCCAGCCGCTGATGTGGACCCGGACGCTGACCCGGATCCCGTGTCGTCGGAAGGCTTCATCCTCTGGCTCCTTGTCTGTCGCGTAGGGGCGAAGGGGTGGGTCGTCGTACCTTCATCAGTGAACATTCGTACACCTAAGGAGCGAGTGAGGTCGCTCGTCGATGTGTGCAAGCGAGGACGGTGACCGGTTACAGTGCCTCGTGGTCGAGACAACGCGGCGTGCGCGCAATCCGCGAGGGCAAGGTGACAGGCTGCGCCTGGAGATCCTGGAGGCGGCCGCGCGGCTGCTCTCCGAGCTGGGCGGCGAGGAGGGGCTGACGATCCGGGGCGTCGCCCGCGCCGCCGGCATCTCGCCGTCCGCCATCTACCAGCACTTCGCCGACAAGTCGGCGCTGGTCGACGGGCTGATCGCGTACGACTACGAGCAGATCGCGTACGCCATGGCCCGGGCGGAAGAGGCGTGCCCGCCGGAGGCGGCGCTGGAACGGGTGCGGGCCCGGGTCCGGACCTACTGCCGGTTCGTGATGGACAACCCCGGTCACTACCGTCTGCTGATCAATCATCAGCCGCTGACGGCGGAGCCCCGGCGCGGACCGATGGTCGACCTCGTGACCAGTGTGGCCACGGCGTTCGAGCACTGCGAACGGTCCGGCGTGCGGCTGCGGATGCCGCCGAGGCGGGCGGCCGTCCTCGTCTTCACCGCGGCCCACGGGAGGGTCGCGCTCTGGCACGCCTCCGGCGATCACTCGGGGGCGGGGGTCGAGGACCTGGCCGACTTCGTCGACGAGGTGGTCTGGCTCGTCACCCAGTGAACTGGGCCGGGCGTCCGGGGCCTTGAGCCCGCTGCTGCTGCTGATGCCGCCGTCGGTCGGCTTAGGCTACCCTCCATAACTGAACGAATGTTTAGTCATGAGTGCCGTCCTGTCGAGTGGGGCGGCCTCGTGAGCGCGTCCCCTCGGTTTCCGTCACCCGGTAAGGATCTCGCATGCAATACGTTCGGCTGGGCAAGAGCGGGCTGTCGATCTCCAAGGTGGTCCTGGGCTGCATGAGTTTCGGCGACCCGGACGGCGGCACTCACCCGTGGTCCCTGGGTGTCGACGACTCCCGCCCGTACTTCAAACAGGCCATCGAAGCCGGCATCACCACGTTCGACACCGCGAACATGTACGGCCGGGGCTCCAGCGAGGAGATCACCGGCCGGCTGCTGCGGGAGTTCGCCAAGCGCGACGAGGTGGTCATCGCCACCAAAGTGCACGCCACGATGGGCCCCGGCCCCAAGGGCGGCGGCCTGTCCCGGGCGGCGATCTTCGCCCAGGTGGACGAGAGCCTGCGCCGCCTGGACACCGACTACATCGACCTCTACCAGATCCACCGGCTCGACCCGAACGTGTCGGCCGAGGAGATCATGGAGGCGCTCCACGACGTGGTGAAGGCCGGCAAGGCCCGCTACATCGGCGCCTCCTCCATGTGGACCTGGCAGTTCGCGACCCTCCAGCACACCGCGGACCTGTACGGCTGGACCCGGTTCGTGTCCATGCAGGACCAGTACAACCTGCTCCAGCGCGAGGAGGAGCGGGAGATGCTGCCGTACTGCCTCGACCAGGGCATCGGCGTACTGCCCTGGAGCCCTCTGGCACGCGGCCGGCTGACCCGGGACCCGGACGAGCGGACCCGCCGCAACAGCACCGACGGCGCGGAGGAGATCCTCTACGGCCCGACCGCCGAGGCCGACCGGGGGATCATCGGCGCGGTCGCCGACATCGCCGCGGAACGGGGCGTCAGCCGCGCCCAGGTGGCGCTGTCCTGGGTCATGCACCAGCCGGCCGTCACCGCGCCGATCGTCGGCACCACCAAGCCGCACCACCTCACCGACGCGATCGCGGCCGCCGAACTCGCGCTGAGCCCGGAGGAACTGACCCGCCTGGAGGAGCACTACACGGCGCGCCCCGCCTCTGGCTTCTGAAACGTACGGGGGCGGAGCCGGGCCGGGTTGCCCGCGTCAACCGCGCCGAGCAAGTCCCGGGCGTCGGCCGGTACGGACAGGGCCCGGCCGGCGAGGTCCTCGGGGATCTCGGGGTGGGTGGGGTTGACCCGTACGAGACGGGCACCGGGGAGGCCGCGGGTGAGGTGCTCCCCGGGCACGCGGATGACGCCGGGGGTGTTGAATCCGGCGCCGAACTCCAGCACGAGCAGGCGGGCGTCGGGCGGGGTCGCGCCCAGCCAGTCCTGGAGGCCGTTGAGCTCGGGGAGGTAGGGCGTCTCGACGAACTGGGGGCCGATCCGCACGTTGATCTCGACCGCGCCGCCGCAGTTCGGGCAGCGGGGCAGGGCGCCGGGGTCGGTGACGGCGCCGGTGGCCGGATCGTACGCGGCGAGGAGCCGGTCAACGAGAGGGCGGCTGTTCCAGGTGGTGTCGGTGCAGGGGCGGGAGCACTGGTAGCGGCCGTAGTCGCCCTGCGGGGTGAAGACGTGGTCGGCGGCGAAGCCGTTGCGGGCGAAGAGGCCGTCCACGTTGGACGTCATCACCCAGTGGTCCGTGTCGCCGACCAGCTCGCGCAGCCGCCGGTAGAGGGGGTTGGGCGCGGGGGAGAAGCGGATGTCGTCGATGTGGACGGCCCAGTAGCCCCACCACAGTTCGGGCGGCAGCGGGACGCCGACGAGGTAGCGGGAGCGCAGGCCGAGGGCGTGCAGGGCGGGGAAGAGCTCCCGGAAGCGGTCCTCGTCGCCGTAGTCGTAGCCGGCGGCGGCGCTGAGTCCGGCCCCGGCCGTGATCAGCACGCGGTCGGCCTCGGCGAGCCAGTCGGCCAGCGTGCGGGCGGCGTCCCGGGTACCGGTGACGGGGTGGTTCATCGGGGGGCGTTCCGTTCGGTCAGCGCGTGGACGTACGCGGTGCGGTCGGCGTCCCCGTACACGTTGAAGATCACGCGGTCGAGGCCGTCGGGGTGGCGGTCGAACCACTCGGCCACGGTCTCCAGGGCGGTGCGCGCTGCGGGCGTCCTCGGGTAGCCGAAGACGCCGGTGCTGACGCCGCAGAACGCGACGGTGCGCACGTCGTCCACCTCGGCGGCGAGGTCGAGGCAGGAGCGGTACGAGTCGGCGAGGGCGTCCCGGTGTCCCGGGAGCAGCGGGCCGTCGACGATCGGGCCCACGGTGTGCAGGACGTAGCGGGCGGGCAGGTGGTAGCCGCGGGTGACCTTGGCGCCGCCGGTCGGCTCCGGGTGCCCCTGCAGGGACATGACCGTGTGGCAGTCGGCGCGGAGTCGGGGCCCGGCTGCCGCGTGGAGGGCGTTGTCGATGCAGCGGTGCATCGGGGCGAAGCAGCCGAGCAGGGCGCTGTTGGCGGCGTTGACGACGGCGTCCGCGGCGAAGGTGGTGATGTCCCCCTGCCAGAGCGCGGTGCGGTCGGCGGCCGGATACGTGGTGCCGGGGAAGGCGTTGCGGAGCGTGGGCAGCGAGGCCGCGTCCGTCGTGGTCCGCGCCAGGCGCTCGCCGGCCAGGAGCGCGTCCAGCACCCCCGCGACCCCGGCGGGGAGGGGCTCGGGCTCCCGGACGGTCAGCACCGCCCGCAACAGCATCCGGGCGGCGGTGTCGTCGAGCCGGTCCGCGGGGTCGGGGAGCCAGCCCGTGCGTACGGCGATGGGGTCGCCGCCCAGCAGGGCGAGCGCCTCGTGGACCAGGTCGGTGGGGGTGGGGGCGGGGGCCGGTCCGGGAGTCGGGGTGTTGTGCGGGGCATCGGAACGGAAGGGCTCGTACAGGCTGATGGCGGTGGCGTAGGCGTCGAGCGGCAGCGCGGTGGTGGGCGTGGGCGTGGGAACGGGCATGGGCATGGGCATGGGCATGGGGGATCTCCGGCGGGGGAGGGGGCGGCGGTGACAGGGGTCGGGGCCCGCCCCCTGTCACCGCACCGAGGTCAGAACAGGCCGTTGGAGTGCGGGAGTTCCGCCGGGATCGGGGAGATGACATCCCAGTGCTCGACGATCTTGCCGTCCCGCACCCGGAACAGGTCGTAGTACGCGACCGGGACGCCGAACTCGCCCTCGGACTGCACCAGCACGAACTCGCCCTCGGCGATGGCCTGGTGGACGGTCTTGTAGACGAGGTTCTTGCCCTGCTCGGCCCACCTCGCCGCCGCCGCGCCGAAACCGGCCAGACCGTCGGCCGCCTCCGGGTTGTGCTGGTCGTAGGTCTCGGTCGAGATGTAGTCGGTGAGTACGGAGTAGTCGGCTCCGACCAGGACCTTCCGGGCGAAGTCGGCGACCAGGGCGCGGTTGGCCTCGGTCGTCTCCGGCGCGGTGACCTCGGTGGGACCGTCGGTCTGCGAGCGGCCGGAGGCGGTGTCCGTGACCACCGGGGCCAGGGCGTCCCAGTGCTCGGCCAGCTTGCCGTCGGCGTCGACGCGGAAGATGTCGAAGGCGACCAGCGGGTCCGGGCCGAAGCCGTGGTACGTGCCGTGCAGGACCACCAGGTCGCCGTCGGCGATCACCCGGGCCCCCTCGTAGCGGAAGCCCTCCGGCAGCCCGGCGACCAGCCCGCGCAGGGCCTCGGGCCCGTCGGCGGCCAGCGAGCTGTGCTGGCGGTAGTCGGCGGCGACCCAGCGGTCCACCGCGCTCGGGTCCTTCTGGCCGAACAGCTCTCCGGCGGCGGACAGGACGGTCTTCTTGGGGTCGCTCATGGCGGATCGTCTCCTTGTGGGTTCGGGTGGGGGGGATGGAATGGGGGTACCGGGACGTGGTCAGACGCCGGTCGAGCGCGGAGGCCAGGGAAGCGGCCCACGCTCCGCCAAGGACATTCCCCTAGCTCCTTTCCGACAACGTCCTGTCGTCGCCTGCCCTGACAATCCCCAAGTTAGGTGCACAGAGCTGGGTGGGCCGGATACGCTGCGGACTTACGATGGTCAAAAACCGACACGATGCCGACGGCGGCGCCCACGGCCTCGGCCACTCCGGCCGCGGCCTCGCCCGCGACCCCGGCCGTCGCCCTGGCGGCATCCCGGAGATCTCCTTCGCCGCGCCCGCCGGAACCCCCGCCGGGGTCGAGGTGCTGGACCTGGCGGACCTGCGCCGACGCGTGTCGGCCGAGTGGCTCGGCGTCCCGCAGCGCCCGGATTTCCACCACCTGATCACGCTCACCGAGGGGACCCTGCGGCACACGGTCGACTTCACGGCGTACGCGCTCGACCCCGGCCCGTGGCTCTGGGTGCGCCCCGGTCAGGTGCAGCAGTGGGGCGACCTCGCCCACGCCGAAGGCACCCTGATCCTGTTCCGCCCGGACGTTCTGGACCCGGCCACCACCGACAGCGCCCGCTTGGAGGACCCGCACGCGCCGGTCCTGCGGCGTCCGCTTCCCGACGACGCCACGGCCCTGCGGCTCGCCGCCGAGCACCTCACCGCCGAGTTCTACGCGCTCGGCCGCCTGCCGTTGGAGATCCACACGGCAGCCCTGCGTCACCTGCTGGCCGTCCTCGTGCTGCGGTTGGCCCACCTCACGACGCCCGCCGGCAGCCTTGGGCCCGAGCCCGACGCCACCTATCTGCGCTTCCGCGACGCCGTGGAACGGAGCTTCACCGGCACCCGCCGGGTCGAGGACTACGCGGAGGCGCTGGGCTATTCGCCGCGCACTCTCTCCCGCGCCACCCTCGCGACCGCCGGTCTGGGCGCCAAGGAGTTCATCGACCGCCGCGTCGTCCTGGAGGCCAAGCGCCTCTTGGCCCACAGCGACGAAACCGCCGCCCGCATCGCCGACCGGCTGGGCTTCTCCAGCGCCACCCACTTCAGCAAGTACTTCCACCAGCGCACCGGCCAGACCCCGATCGCCTTCCGCGACACGGTCCGCGGACACGCCACGAGAAGGCCGCCCCATCACGGCCCGGAACCCCTCGACGCCGAAGGCGTCTGAAGCGGAGAGCTCAGACATCGAACTCCCCGCGTACGGAAATGACTTCGCCCGCGCGGCAGCCGTACGACACCAAGCCTGCCCAGCCCACGGCCGAGGCCGTCGCCGCAACGCGCGACCACTCATCCTGCGGGCTGCTCTACGCCACCCGAGCCTCCCTCGTGCCAGTCGGTGGCCGTGATCCACCGAGTGGATGACGCGAACGGCGAGCTGGCGTGGATGCCCGACGGACGCACCTTCTGCTATGCCATGGTGCGAAGCTCGATGGCCAGGTCGGTATGTGGTCCCCTTCCAGAGAAGGCGCCCGAGCCCGGGCTGCCTTCCGGGCGGACGATCACCTTCCTGACCTTCGACCGCCCCTACGGCTCCGTCGACCCGAAAGCGGAGATCCGCAGCACCGATCGGACGGTTTGCATTTCTGCTCAGCCATGAGGGGAAGACGGCTCTCTGAGATCTGGTCCGCAAGGCTCTTCGATCCGACGGCGCGCTCGCCACTGTGACACGCCTGCCGCGGTCACCGAGAAGGCCAGGAGCGGTCCGGCAGCCCAAAAGAGCACGGTCATCGGCCAGGCCGGCTCTTTGCCGGCCAGCATGGTCGTCATCTTGGCCGCCAACGCGATGCCCAGCAGCACATAGGCGAGGCCCCAGGTGCGGGCCACCCAGATGGGCCCCCCGATCGGCTGCGGCGGACGGTGCGGACGGAGCACGGCCCGCCCGCCCAACCACGTACAGCCCAGTGCCAAGACCGTCATGAACACTGCTCCAGCCGTGTCCAACGTATCGGTCTGGATCCCGGGCATTCCCGCCACTCTCTTCTCACGTCATGCGGCTCTCAACGCCAAGACCGCCCCTGGTCAGCATCATTGCATTCCGAGTGCCTCACTTCAGATGCAGGGCACAGCAGACAGATGGAGCGGTTGCCTTCCGGCATCCGGCAATGTGGGGGGTCTGAACTACAGTCACGCATGCACCTGGCGGAGGGCCCCGAGCTCTGGTCAGAGCCTGCTGCGGCCCCTCCCCGATATCCCGCCCCGAGGCCCCTCCCCGTCACGTTCCGCTATCGTGCGAGCACCTGGCCGGAAGGGGTGCCCGTGCAGCCGTTGACGTTCATCGTGGGGACAGGGCGTAGCGGTTCGACCGCCTTGTCGAGGGTGCTCAATCTCCACCCCGACGTACTCAGCCTGAACGAACTGCTCGCCTCCGTCGGTGTCGGGGGCATTCCGGAGGGGCGCTTGTCCGGGCGGGAGTTCTGGCGGCTGCTCGCCCAGCCGAACCCCGTCTTCGAGAAGATGATCGTCTCTGGGATTCCGCTCTCGGAGTTCCTCTACACGCGCACGCCGGGGAGGTACGCCGCCGGGGGCTCGAGGATCCCGGCCATCCTGCTCATGGTGCTGCCCCATCTGTCCGATCAGCCGGACGAGTTGTTCGACGACCTGGGGCGCACGGTCAGCGGCTGGCCCGAGCGCTGCGCGGCCGACCACTACCGCGCCGTGTTCCAGGTGCTGCGCGAGCGGTTCGGTCGTACGGCGGCAGTGGAGCGGTCGGGCTACTCCACGGAGTGGATTCCTCGCTTGCGTGTGCTCTTTCCCGAGGCGCGCTTCGTCCACCTGGTCCGTTCCGGCCCCGACTGCGCCCTGTCGATGAGCCGGCATCCCGGCTACCGGACGATCCTGATCCTGCGGAAGATCCTCGAACACTGCGGCGTTGAGCGGCTCTTCGAGCTCACCGAGGAGCAGGTGCGGGCCCTGCCCCCGGACCTGGCCCCGCTGCTCGCCGACCGCTTCGATCCGGAGCTGGTGTGGGACCGGGACATCCCGTACACGGCCTTCGGCGAGCTGTGGTCCCGCCTGGTCACGGAGGGTGTCGCCCACCTGGAGGGGCTTCCCCCGGAGCGGCGGACGACCCTGTTGTACGAGGAGTTGCTCGACCACCCCGGCAGGGAGCTGTCGCGCTTGGCGGAGTTCGTCGGGGTGGAGCCGGCCGCCGACTGGCTGGCCACGGCCCAAACCATGCTGGACGGCGGCCGCCGAGGCGCGTCCAGGCGCCTGACGCCCGCCGAGCGGGCGGCGCTTGAGCGCAGCTGCGCGCAGGGAGAGCGGGCCTTGGGGTGGAGCGAGGGGTGAGTCGATGGCGTCACCGACATCCCTCTGTCTCTCTGTCTCTCTGTCTCTCTGTACCGCTGTCCCGCCGGACGGGCCGGTCGCAGATGAGGACCGAAGGCGCTGACCTCGGACTCGTGTGCAACCTTCCAGGCCACAGGCGAGTCTGAGGAGGAAATGCTAGTGACAGAAATGAGGCACGTGGTGGACGATCTTGGAGGTGTCCTGGTGAAGGCCGGGAAGTGGGTTGTTCGAGGTCTGGTCGTCTTCCTCGATTACGTCAACCTGCGTGACACGGTCAAGGGGGTCCGGCACGAGGTTCGCAAGGCGCGCCGCTGAAGGGTGTCCATGAGGGGGGCGTATTGAGTGAATCCGGTGACCTGAAGCTTGAGCCGGCCTGGTTGGTGGCGGCGAATGTGGTGGCCTGGCGCCGATGGGGAGTCGACGGGCAGGAGCTGCGGCCGGGGACGAAGTGCTTCAGGGGCGGGACGAAGGTGTACGTGGCCGATGCCTACTGGGGGCCCGGAGGCGACCGGGTCACGGTGGTCGGACGTGAGCGGCACACCCGGCGATGGATCGTCATCGACATGGCGACGCGCCACCTCTACGGTTTCCGGCCGAAGCTCGTCCACACACCGCGCGTCCTGGAGCGGCTGCGCGAGGCGGGACACGGGCGGGGACTCGGCGAAGAGTACGCGGCGGATGTCTCCGTGACACTGGAGCGGTACGCGCGTGGATACCGTGCCGACACGTCGCCGTACAGCCCCCACCCGGACCGCTGCCTCTGCCACGCCTGCCTCACCGGTGAGGCCGAGTGGGACCGGTCGCCGTCAGAGCCCGGCGGCCTGGAGCCGTAGCCCCGCCAGGGTGAGGTCCAGGGCGGAGCGGAACTGGTCGGCATCGTCGTGGCCGTCGAACTCGTCGACGATCTCGTGGATGAAGGGGAACTCCTCCGGGGCGAGCTCCCGCCACGTACGGGCGAAGCGGCCGAGGAACGCGTCGCGGTCGACCGCGCCGTCGAGGACCTCCTGGGGCGGCTCCTGGCCCATGTCGACGGCCGAGCCGACGACGACCCCGACGACCGCCGAGACGGCGTGGAAGCGCTGGCGGGCGGTGAGGTCCAGGCGCAGGGTCTGCCGGCCGAGCAGGTCGTAGATCCGCAGGGAATTGCTCTGCACGTCGGTGTTGCGCATGAAGTACGCGCCGAGCCAGGGGCGGGCGACGACCGCGTCGAAGAGGGTGACCGCCATCGCGCGCAGGTCGTCGATGGGGTCCTCGCCGAGCGGGAGCTTCTCGATGTCGTCGAGGACGCCGGCCATGACGTGGTCCGTGGCGAGGTCGAGCAGCTCGTCCTTGTTCGCGACGTACCAGTAGATGCTCGCGACGCCGCCTCCCAGGCGCTGTGCCAGGGCCCGGAAGGTCAGGGACGGGGCTCCCGCCTCGTCGAGGAGGGCCACGGCCTCGTTGAGGACGGATTCCATCGAGTGCGAAGCGCGGCGGCGCCCCGCGCCCGGGCGGGCCTGCTGGCGTGTCATGGCGTGCACTCCTCACCTTTACAGCGGATCGAACGTTGTTCTATCGTAACGGATGGAACAGCGTTCGATACTCGAACCATGTTCGATGCTGGATCTTCGATGTTCGACGCTCGATGCTCGATCGGAAAGAGTGCGCCATGACCACCGCCACGCCCACCGGCCCGCCCCGCACCTATACGTCCCTACGCGCGGCGTGGATCCCCCTGGCAGCGCTCTGCCTGGCCTTCTTCGTCGAGATGGTCGACAACACCCTGCTGTCCATCGCGCTGCCCACCATCGGCCGCGACCTCGGCGCGGGCACGACCGCGCTCCAGTGGGTCACCGGGGCCTACTCGCTCACCTTCGGCGGGCTGCTGCTCACCGCCGGATCCATCGCGGACCGGTTCGGCCGCCGCCGCGTCCTCCTGATCGGGCTCGCCGTCTTCGGCGTGCTGAGCCTCGGCGTCCTGCTCGTCCACTCCGCCGGCGGGCTCATCGCCTTGCGCGCCGGGCTCGGGGTGGCCGCCGCCGCGATGGCCCCGATCACGAACTCCCTCGTCTTCCGGCTCTTCGACGACAAGGCGCTCCGTATGCGCGCCATGACCGTGATGATCGTCGTCGGCATGTCCGGGTTCGTCCTCGGCCCGCTGCTCGGCGGCACGGCGCTGGCGCACGTGTCCTGGGAGTGGCTGCTCCTCGTGAACGCCCCCATCGCGGTGATCGCCTGCGTCGGCGTACGGCTCGGCGTCCCGGCCGACCGCCCGGACGGCCTGACCAAGGACTCCCTCGACGTGCCGGGCGCCGTCCTGAGCGTCGCCGCCATCGGGCTCGCCTGCTACTCCCTGACCAGCGGCGTCGAACACGGCTGGCTCTCCACCGTCACCCTCGCGTCGGTCGTCGGAGCCCTGGCCGCGGCGATCTGGTTCTTCCGCCACGAACGCCGGACGGCCGCGCCCATGCTCGACCTGGGCCTCTTCTCGCGCGGTACGGTCCGGGGCGCCGCCCTCGCGCAGACCGGTACGTCCATCGCCATGGCGAGCGTGATGTTCGGCCTGATCCTGCACTTCCAGTACGCGTACGGCTGGAGCCCCGTCCGCGCCGGGCTCGCCAACCTGCCGATCATCGTCACGATGCTCGTGGCCACCCCGCTGTCCGAGTGGCTCGCCCGCCGCTTCGGCCATCGCGTCGCCTGCCTGGTGGGCGCCGGGTTCCTCGCGGGATCGCTGGCCGGGCTCGCCTGGGGCGTCGAGCACGGGTACGCCGTGATCGCGGTGTGCATGGTCCTCATGACCATCGGCCTGCGCACCGTGATGACGATCTGCGCGGTCGCCCTCGTCGAGGCCATGCCGAGCAACCGCACCTCCATGGGCACCGCCCTCAACGACACCGCCCAGGAGGTCGGCTCCAGTATCGGCACGGCCGTCATCGGCACCCTCATCGCCGTCCTGGTGACCACACAGCTCCCCGCGGGCACCTGGAGTGAGGACCTGATCGCGTCCTTCTTCCACGGCGAGCGCATCACGTACGCCCTCCTCGCCGTCGTCGTCGGCCTCATCGCCGCCGGCGGCGCACTGGGCCTCACCGACTCCCACTCGGTGGAGGAGCACGGGGCGGAGGAGGCCGAGATGGAGGGGGCCGCCGGAATGCCCGGGTGAGGCTGGGCGAGGCCAGGCCGGTTCCGGGCCGCGTTGCCGAGGGCCTCGGATCCGGCATAGCCTCGCGGAATGGTGCAGAGCAGGGCGAGCGACGTCGACGGATATCTGGCCGAGGTCCCCGAGGACCGCAAGGCCGTGCTGGCCGAGGTGCGGCGGCTGTGCCGGGCGGAGCTGGTCGGCTTCCGCGAGGTCATGGCGTACGGGATGCCCGCGTACGAGCGGGACGGCGCCTGCGAGATCGCGTTCGCCAGCCAGAAGCAGTACATCTCCTTCTACCTCATGCGCGCTGACGTCCGCGACGCCTTCGAGGAACGCCTGGCCGGCCACGACATGGGCAAGGGCTGCCTGCGCTTCCGCAAGCCGCAGAGCGTCGACCTCGGCCTGCTGCGCGACCTGCTCAAGGCCACCGCGGCACGGCCGGGGGACGTCTGCTGAGGCCGGTCGCGGGGGCTGCTTGATCATCAGGTTCGGCATCCGGTTCGGCATTCGGTTCAGCAGCCGGTTCATAATCCGGCTGTGGACATATCCGATGAGGGCCAGCCCCTCGATCCTGCCTGGCTCGATGCCGACAACAACGTGTGCGGTGTGCTGACGGGAGTCTCGAACGTGTCGTCGGTGGCCGAGCGGTTCGTCGCCGCCGGCTGGAATTCCCGCTCGTCGTCGTGGGAGGGGTACGAGATCGAGACCGGCTGGTGCCGCGTCGAGATCGACCCGACCGGCGGGGACACGCTCCTGAACGGTGTCGTCGACCCTCGGCGCTTCGAGGATCTGGCGGTGTTGCTGACCCGCTGCGGTACGCGGTTCGTCCTCGAACTGTACGGCGATGACGGCGAATTGCTGCGGGAGATCAAGACCGGCGCCCCGTCAGCATCAGCATCTGCGTCAGCGTCTCAGGCAGCGACTCCTCGGGCGTTCCGTCGGCTGCTGGCTCCGCTCGGGCGTCTTCGGTCGGGGCGAGGCGGGCGCCGCCGGGGCCGGTGAGGATGAGGGGGGCAGTCGGAGCAGTTGACATGCCCTCTGGCGAGTGACCTGCGCTACGTTATCGAACGCGATCGCTACATATGTGCGGGTGACCCTTTCACGTGGGCGGATCGCGTCCGCCACCTCCCTGTTCGTGCTGTCCGCCGTCCTGTGCCCGGCCGCCGTACCCGCCGCGGCAGCCGAACCCGCCGCAGTCGCCGCTCCGGCCGCGGCGGCGGGGCCGCTCGCCGCGCGCGTCCTGCCCGAGCCGCCCGGCGCCGATCAGGTCCGCGCCGAACTCGACCGCCTCACCATCGAGGCCCCGCACTCGATGAGCGGCTACTCCCGGGACCGGTTCCCGCACTGGATCAAGCAGTACGGGGAGTGCGACACCCGCGAGGTCGTCCTGTCCCGCGACGGGCAGGGCGTCACCCAGGACTCGGCCTGCCGCGCGATCGAGGGCACCTGGACCAGCCTGTACGACGACAAGGTCATCGACACCGCGACGAAGATCGACATCGACCACATCGTCCCCCTCGCCAACGCCTGGCGCTCCGGCGCCGACAGCTGGACCACCGACAAGCGCAAACGATTCGCCAACGACCTCGACAACCCCCAGCTGATCGCGGTCTCCGCCGCCTCCAACCGCTCCAAGGGCGACCAGTCGCCGGACCAGTGGGCGCCGCCGAGCGTCGACTACTGGTGCACGTACTCCCGCGCCTGGACCCACATCAAGTCCCTCTACGGCCTGTCCATCACGCAGCCCGAGAAGGACAAGATCATCAAGATGCTCGACAACTGCGCCTGACACCCCCCACCGTCGCCCCGCGGCCTGCGCGACCGCGTGCTGCGGGGCGGCGGCACGGAGAGGACGACCTCATCGCGGCACGAGGTGCTGCTGGGGGAGCGGGTGGAGGCGGACGTCTTGGACGCTCCTCGGCCGAGCTGGGAGCGCATCAACGCCGAGCTGCTGGGCCTGTCCTGAACCAGGTCGCTTCCTTCCGGCGGGCCGGCTCCGGGTCCGGCCCCGGACCCGTCCGGTTGTCTGAAACCGCCGGGGCGGAGCGGTTCCCTCCGGACCTAGAGTGACGCGCGTTGATCGCGAGGGGCTCCTGTCGCGAGGCTTCCTCGTGGTCGCCGGTCGTGGCAGGTCCGTACCGTCAGGGCGCCCCTCTTCCGCGTTCCGCTTCGGGCCGTGACCCAGCCGGGTCCCGGGCGGTGTCCTCTTCTCAAGGAGTCCTCGTGAGCACGATCGTCATCCTGACCGAAGCGACCTTCGACGCGAAGGTCGTCAAGGTTCCGGGCCCGGTCCTCGTCTCCTTCCTCGCGGAGTGGTCCGGCCCGTGCAAGATGATCGAGCCCGGTCTGAAGGAGATCGCCGCGGAGTTCTCCGGCCGGCTCACGGCCGGCAACCTCGACATCGACCAGAACCCGGCCATCCCGCCCAAGTACAACGTGACCGCGATCCCCACCCACCTCCTCTTCAAGGGCGGCAAGGTCGTGGGGACCAAGATCGGCCCGTGGAGCAAGGCGCAGCTCGTCGAATGGCTCAAGGAGAGCAACATCTGATCGATCCGGCGACCGGTGCTCGCTCCGGCGCGGAGGAGGGGGATCGTGTTGGGCCTGTAGCACCGTCGCGGTCTGTCAAGTCTCGCCGTCCACCGTGCGCGCTCAACGTCTCCACCCCAGCTCCGTGTACGTCCGGCCTGCCTGAACGCCCTCGATCGCCGCCCGCGTGTACGGCACGACTCGCTCGGGCAGGTCCTTGCTCCCGAACCACTCCCAGGCCACGCACTTGTCCGGCTCGCGGACCTCCGGCTCGCGCTCCCAGTGGCGGGCGCGGAAGAACAGGCCGATGCGCGGACGGTCTCCCGGCCTGTCGAGCGTGTGCACGGTGTGGACGAGGTCGAGGTCCGCGGGGTCGATGACCAGACCGGCCTCCTCCCGGGCCTCGCGCACCAGGCACTCGGTGGCCGCCTCGTACTCGCAATGGCCCGCGAGCACATGCCACGTGCCACCCGCGTACGCCGAATCCGGGTGACGCAGCCCCAGCAGGACCTTGCCGTCGCGCTCCAGGTAGAGGTGGACGCCGATGATGTGCAGCTCGGTCCCGGTCGGCGCGCCCTCCACTACGGGCGCGGTTCTCGTCGGACGCTCGGTGGCACGGGTGGGACGGGTGGGATGATCGGGTCGGTCGGCCGCGTGGTCTTCGATCAGGGCCCGGGTGGCGGGCTGCATGGTCAGGTGCAGCAGATAGCGGCCCTGGCCGTCGTGGATTACCGCCGACGCGTTCACCGGAGTGATCGGGCCGGCCAGGCCGGCGGCGCCCAGTTTCGCGCGCAGGGACGACAGACCGACCTCGTCCTGCGGCAGCCATACGGCTCCGCCGACCTCCTCGTCCTGGAGAGCGAGCTCGGGTGCGTCCGACGTCAGACGGAAGACGAACAGGAAGTCGAAGTGCTGATGGGCGGGTTCGCCCCTGGCGGGGCGCGGCTGGATGTCGTGGACGCAGATGTCGATCGGGGCGCGCCCGAACTCCGGCGTGAGCACGAGGCAGTACGCAGGGATGCCCGTCTCCTCCCGGACCTCCCGCAGCACCGTGTCCAGGAGCGTGTCGTCGCCGCCCTCGACGTGCCCGCCGGGCGGCAGCATGAGGCCACTGGCCCGGTGCCGGACGTGCAGGACCCGGCCCTGCCGGTCGACCACGACGGCGCTGCACGTGATGTGCCCGGGCAGCGTCGTTCGGGCGGTCACGTCGACGGGCAGGTCCAGATCGGCGAGGAGGCCGCCGAGGGCGTCCCGCTCGCCGGGGTGCCGGGTGAGGTACGCCTCGACGGTCCGCCGGATGGCGGGGGAGCTGGGTGGCATGGGGGTCGCCTCGCCTTCGAGGTAGAGGTGGGGGTGGCTGCCTCGCGCCGAGGCGGATGCGGGCGTGCAGGCGTGCGTGCGGGCTATGCGATGGGCGGTAGTTCGGTGACGGGCTGGCGGGCGGCGCGGCGGATGCCGAGGCGTTCCCGGGCCCGGTGGACGGCCGCGAGCTGTTCCGCTGCCGGGCGGCCCCAGTCGAAGAGCTCCAGGGCCTGTTCCGGAGTGGCCAGGATCCGGATGTGGGCGACTCCCGTCGCCGGGTCGACGCGGCGAGGGCCGACGCTGGTCAGGGCGGCGGCATAGCGGACACGGGCGCACGCGGTGTCGGTGTCGGTGTCACAGACGTGCCCCACGAGCACCGGCTCACCGAATCGGGCCGTGGCCTCCTCGTACGCCTCCCTGCGCAGCGTGGCCACCCAGTCGTCTTGGTCGACGGGCTCCGGCGTGCCCCCGGGCAGGCAGGCGGCGCCCGATTGCGGGTCCAGGAGGACCAGCACTCGGCCGTCGGCGTCGAACAGCCAGCCCCATGACTGCCGGACGGGCAGGCCCGTCGGCGCGGCGGCGGGGTGGAAGGCGAAGCGGTGCTCCGGGCGATCCGTGCGCAGGATGCCCGCTCGGTCCAGCACGCTCGGCGCGATGGGCAGTCCGTTCTCCAGGACGACGGCGCCGGTGGCGTTGATACGGGCGCGCAGCGCCGAGAGGGCGCGGCGGGCGTCCCGGGGCGAGAGGAGGTCGGGCAGTCGGGCGGGCTCGACGAACTCGATGGAGTCGATCTCGTGGTCCGGGAGCCGGATGGCGGCGATCCGGTCGTCGTCCCAGGTGCCGCCGTCGAAGACGTGCAGGATCTCGCCGGGGAAGCGCATGGCCGCGGGCGCGTCCACGCTGTCGGCGGACACCCAGTCGACGGCGAGGCCGTGTTCGACCCGCAGGGTGACGCCGAGCTCCTCCCGTACTTCGCGGCCGGCGGCGTGGGCGGGGGATTCGCCCTTGTCGACACCGCCGCCGGGGAGGAGGCAGGTGTCGAGGTAGTCGACGTGCTGCACCAGCACACGGCCGAACACGTCGGTGATCAGCACCGACGTACCGCACCACAGGGCGGCGGAGGCGCGCAGCGCGCCGTACTCCTCGTCGGTCATCGCCGAGTCGGCGGGCGGGGTGCTCACGGGCGCAGCGCGTAGCAGCGCAGGACGTCCAGGTCGGCCGTGTGGACGGCGGACCATCCGCTCGTGAGCAGTTCGGCGTCCGCAGGCGAGATCCCCAGGCTCAGGAGGAACGGGTCGCTGGTGGTGCGGCGGCCCGCGATCTCGGTGACGACCCAGAAGGTGCCGCCGGGCGCGAGCAGACTGCGTATGCGGCTGAGGAAGGCCGGCTTGTCGACGATCCACCGGTAGACGAGGCGGCAAGTGAGGAGGGAGTAGGCCGGATCCGGGAGACCGGCGAGGCTGTCGGAGGCGAAGTCCAGGCATACCCAGGAGGGTCCGGGGACGGGTCCGGGGCTGGGTTCGAGTCCGGGTCGGGGTCCGGGTTCGAGTCCGGGGTCGAGCCTGGGCTTGAATCCGGCCCCGGGGTGGGCATCGTCCGCAGCGGCGGTCACGGTCGCAGTCGCGAGCGCGATCGCGCTGGGGGAGCAGTCGACGCCGGTCGTGCGGTAGCCGAGCCCGTGCTGGAGGTACCGGGCCAACGCGCCGTCTCCGCAGCCGATGTCGAGCGCGGGGCGGCCGAGCCCGGGGCCGAGGCGCTCGGCCGTCAACCGCCGCTCGGTCTCGCAGGCCCGCCGGTAGCGGCGGCCGGAGCTCCAGAGCGGCTCCCAGTAGGCCGGGCTCGCGGTGGACACGTCGGTGGTGGTCATGATGCTCCCGTCTGCTCGGGTGAGTGTGGGCGCGACGGGGCGGCGCTCTCGGCCGTTCCCGCCGCACGGGCCCGGTGTGTCATGGGTCCTCCCGTACGGTCGTCCGTCCGGCCACGGTCGGCAGGTTCAACGAGCGCGCAGGGGTGTCGGACTGGCGCCTTTCGGCCGGTGTTCGATCCCCGAGACTCGGTGCTCCGGGCGCGTGTCAACACGTGCCGGATCCATCGACCCGGCCCTCCCGACAGGGGCTGACACGGTCCCGTCTCAGCTCACCAGTACAGGGGTCGCCGCAGGTGCCCTGGCACGCGCCCGAGGATGGGTCCTCAGCGTCCGGGTGCGGCCGCCGCCCCCATCTCCCCGGCGAAGACGATGACCTGGTCGATGAGGCTCCGTCGCAGATGGACGACGTCCGTTCCCGTCAGGCGGGGGCCTCCGTCCGGCGTGCTGAAGGCCCACTGGTACCGGGCCCACTCGTCAGGCATGTCCACCTCCGAGCTGCGCACCATCGTGCCGGTCCCCGCCGGGTGGCGCCGGATGTCCAGCACGAACCGTTCGACCGCCGCGATTCCCTCGCTGCGGCCCAACGGACCCCAGAAGACCACGTCTGAGGTCAGGGCCTGGGCGAGCAGGGCGGTCACATTGCTGTCGTCCGAGGCGTTGAACGCGGAGATGAACGTGTCGATCGCGGATCGTGCCGTCTCTTCCTGCATGTTCCAGTAATACCAGCCGAGTCGGGCCGGGTCGGGCCGGGCCGGGCCAGGGAGTCCCGGCCCGGCCCGGCTCCGCTCGGCCTCGCCGTACGTGCTTGCCCCCTGCTTCGTCCGCCGCGCGGGCTCCGCGCGCCGGTGCGGGTGTCCGGTCAGGAGGCAGGAAGGGCCAGCAGGAGAAGGGGGGTGGTGGTGGGCTGAGGGGAGCCTCCGGCGGGTTCCAGGGTGAGGCCGACGGCGACCGCGTCGGCCGGGTTTCCGGCGAGGACGACGGTGCCGTCGTGCTCGATGAGGCCGGCCGGGCGCATGGTGCCGTTGTGGTCGAGCCACAGCTGGTACGTCTTCCCGGCGCCGGGCGCGGGGAGGTTGGCGGCGGTGAAGACCGCCTGGTCGCGCTGGGCGGAGGAGACGACGGTGGTCAGGGCTCCGTTGGCGGTCTTGCCGTGCACGGTGTGGGCGTCCGGGGCGGCCAGGACGGCGTTCACCGCGTCGATCTGCTGCTGGGCCTGCTCTGCCTGCTGCTTGAGCTCCTGCCCGTTCTGCGCCTGCCAGACCGCGACGCCTCCCAACGCGGCGGCGACCACGCTGGCGGCGACCGCCCAGGACACGGCACGCCGGCGCAGGAAGCCACCGAAGGCGGGCGTCACGCTGGGGGCGGGGATACGCGGCGGCAGCTGCCGTACGCCGTCGATGGCGACCATCACCTGGGCCTTCACCGCGGCGGGAGGCGTCTCGGAGACGGCCGCGGCGAGGCGCGCCGTGGTGGCCTCGAACTCGGCCGTCTCCTCCCGGCACTGCGCACAGCCCCGAAGGTGGGCGTCGAAGTCCTTGCGCTCGGCGTCGTCGAGTGCGCCCAGGGCGAAGGCGGCGGCGAGGGTGTGAACGTCGATGGCGTCGTGCTTCATGTGGTCACCCCCATGCAGTCGCGGAGCCGGATGAGCCCGTCGCGCATGCGTGTCTTGATGGTGGGAAGAGGCGTGCGCAGGGTCTCGGCGACCTCACGGTAGGTCAGCCCCTGGTAGTAGGCCAGGGTGACGGCCTGGCGCTGAAGCTCGGTCAGGCCGCGCAGACAGCGGCGTACCTGCTCGGACTCCAGGCGGGTCTCGACCTGTTCGGCGACCTCGTCGAACGCGGTGGTGTGCTCGCGGGCCGCCTGCGCGTGCTCGCGGTCGGTGGCGGCCTGGGCGGAGCGGACCCGGTCGACCGCCCGGCGATGGGCGATGGTCGCCGCCCAGGTGGTCACCGAGCCGCCTTCGCGGCGGTAGCGGGTGGCCTGCCGCCACAAGTCGATCATGACTTCCTGGGCGACCTCCTCCGACTGCGCCCGGTCGCGCACGACCTTGACCACGATGCCGAAGACCAGGGGCGCGAGGGCGTCGTAGAGGGCGGAGAACGCCTCCTTGTCGCCTCGGGCGACCTGCAGCATGACGTCGGCGAGGTCGTCGCGACCGGGACCGGCGGAGCGCCCGGCCCCGAAGTGGATCGGTTGGTTCACCTTCGCCGCTCCGCCCGTGGCGAGAAGGCGAAGGGAGGGCCTGGGGAGGCCGTCGGGGGGCGGGGTGTCCATCGCATGCCGCTCCTTGTGTCGTCGCTCGTTCGGGGCCGGACCATCAGGGGATGGCCTTGTGGATGGTCTGTCCCGGGAGACTGTCCGTTCCGGGATCCCGAGGGATTCGTTCGTGTGTTGCCCGTTCTTCGTAGCGGACGGGCCCACGGATGGGAGGGCGCTGGACGCCGGAGTGTCCGCCCCATGGCACGAGGATTCGCCGTCCGCGCGGTCTGACGGCAACAAGAACGAGTGGATTCACTCGTTCGGGGGTCGGTCCAATCCGCCGGGCGGGGGCCGCCGAATGGCCGGTGTGAGCAGCTTCCGCAGCAAACTCGTCCGCGCCGTCCTCGGCGCCTCGGCTGGACTCCTGGCCGCCTTCACGGCGCTGGCCGTGGCCGAGCTGGTGGCGGGACTCGTCCGGCCCGCGGCGGGGCCGGTGACCGTCGTGGGCGGCGCGCTGATCGACCGTACTCCCGCTCCGGTGAAGGACTTCGCCATCCGGAACTTCGGGGAGAACGACAAGACCGTCCTGCAGCTCGGGATCCTCGCGATGCTCGCGCTCGTCGCCGTCGGCCTGGGCGTCCTGGCCACGGCCCATCGGCGAGCGGGAGCCGCTGGTGTGCTGCTGTTCGGGATCGTCGGAGCGGCGGCCGCCCTCACCCGACCCGACTCCACCGGCATCGGCGACGTACTCCCCTCGGTCGCCGGAGCGCTGGCCGGAGCGCTCGCCCTCTATCTACTCGCCGCGCAGGCCGTACGGGCGCCGGAGCCGGCCGACCCGGACGGCGAGGGCGGCGGCGCCGGATGGAACCGGCGCGGTTTCCTCACCGCGGCCGGCGTGACAGCCGTGGCGGCGGCCTCGGCGGGTGCGCTGGGCAGAACCTTCACGGCCCGTCGAGGCGAGGGGGCGCTCGCGTCCCGCAGGAGTCTCGTTCTGCCCAAGCCCGCCTCGCCCGCTCCCGCGCTCCCGCCAGGTGTCCAGCTGAAGGTCCCCGGCATCACCGCCTTCACCACGCCCAACGCCGACTTCTACCGCGTCGACACCGCCCTGACCGTACCCATGATCGACGCGGCGACCTGGAGGCTGCGTATCCACGGCACCGGCGTCGCCAGGTCCCGGACCTATACCCTCGACGAGCTCCTCGCCCGACCCCTCATCGAACGTGACATCACGCTGACCTGTGTCTCGAACGAGGTGGGAGGCCCGTACATCGGCAATGCCCGCTGGCTGGGCGTCCCCCTCGCCGGACTCCTGAGCGAGGCCGGCGTGCTTCCCCCGTCGCGGGGAGGGCGAGCCGATCAGCTGGTGGCGCGCTCGGTGGACGGCATGACGCTCGGCTCCCCAGTCGAGGACGTGATGGACGGCCGCGACGCGATGCTCGTCGTCGGCATGAACGGCGAGCCCCTCCCGTTCGACCACGGCTTTCCTGTCCGGATGCTCGTTCCCGGCCTCTACGGCTACGTATCGGCCTGCAAGTGGATCACCGACATCGAGCTGACGACCTTCGACGCGTACGACCCGTACTGGGTGAAGCGGACCTGGGCCCGCAGGGCGCCGATCAAGACGCAGTCCCGCATCGACACCCCCAAGCCCTTCGCCCGCCCCGCCGCCGGTCCCGTCATCGTCGCGGGAGTCGCCTGGGCGCAGCACCGGGGCATCGCACGCGTCGAGATCCGCGTCGACGACGGGCCCTGGCGGGACGCCGACCTCGCCGCCGAGGCGAACGTCGACACCTGGCGCCAGTGGACCTACCGCTGGGACGCCGCTCCCGGCGGACACCACCTCACCGTCCGCGCCACCGACGGCACCGGCCAGGTCCAGACCGAGCGGCGCACCCGCACCATCCCCGACGGAGCGAGCGGCCTGCACAGCGTGTTCGTCACCGTCGCCTAGACCACCGGACGGCCGAAGGCCGCACCGGCCAGCACCACCACCTGCACGATTACCGCTCTTACCACGACCACTCAAACGAACACCCGACAGAACCAGCTCAAGGAGCAATCGGCAATGAACAACACCAAGATCCGCCACGTCGCCGTCGCCGTCGCCGCCGCGGTCCTGCTGCCCCTCTCCCTGACCGCGTGCTCCGGCTCGGACAGCGACACCAAGGCCGCGCCGCCGAGCGCGGCCGGCAACGAGGCGGAGACCGGCGTGACGCCCACCGGGGACGCGATGACCGGCGACCAGCCCTTCGGCCCCGCCTGTGCCGGGGTGCCGAAGGACGGGGCGGGCTCCTTCGACGGCATGGCCAAGGACCCGGTCGCCACCGCGGCGTCGAACAACCCGGCCCTCTCGACGCTGGTCGCGGCCGTCAAGCAGGCCGGTCTCGTCGACACCCTCAACAACGCGCAGAACATCACCGTGTTCGCGCCGACGAACGACGCCTTCGCCAAGATCCCGAAGGCCGACCTCGACAAGGTCCTCGCCGACAAGGCCACCCTCACCAAGATCCTCACCTACCACGTGGTCGGCCAGAAGCTCACCCCGAAGCAGCTGGAGAACGGCACCTTCGAGACCCTGGAGAAGGGCACGATCACCACCAAGGGATCCGGCGAGAGCTACACCGTCAACGACACCGCCAAGGTGGTCTGCGGCAACGTGAAGACCGCCAACGCCAACGTCTACATCATCGACACCGTCCTCATGCCGAAGTAACGCTGCTGACCTGCTTGCTTGCCTGCCTGCTGCTTGGTTGGCGGCTTGCCAGCCAGCCAGCCAGCTCGCTCGCCCGCAACGGCCGCCGGCCCCGTTCCAGGTCCACGAGGACCAAGGGAACGGGGCCGGTGCCCGCTTGAGTGAGGGTGCGACCACCCTGCACACCGGCGGATTGATCGTGGACAACGGGTGGCTGCGTGTCTTCGGCGGAGGTCACGGGGCCGCCCCGGGATACCCGGTCAGATGAGCTATTTCGCTCCTGACGCTCTGGAGTGGGAGACGATGGAGATGGGACACTCCGGGTGGGTCTCCTGGCTCCTCTCAGGCAGTCTGGAGATGTTCTACGACGGACTGCGCTGGCCCGGCTGGCGAGAGGAGGCCGCGGCTCTCGTCCTTGAGCAGGGTCTTTCCGTATATCCGTTCCTGTGGTCCGAGGAAGCCCACGCAGATCTCGCGGCCATGAGTCGGCGACCTGTCCCGATGCGCGAAGTGCTCGGATTCGCGGCGGACTTCGCCCGGCAGACGCGGATCTCCGATCCGGGGTTCCTGGGCGACGTGTGAGTCGCCGCGCCCGACCGTTCCGGCGGGTCAGGGCCAGGGCCAGGGTCGGGTGCCACGGGGAAACGGCTGGGGCGACGAGGCCGGGCCGCTGGCGCCTGACAAGGGCGTCTACACGGTGGCGGTCCGCCCTCACCTCTCACCCCGGTCTGGCAGAAAGGACCCTCGCATGGCACGGACGACCGACTCCTCGGACCGGCCGCACTTACCCCTTCCGACCGCCGTGTTCAGCAACGCCCACCTCGCTCCACGAGATCGCTTCGCCCACTGGCGTGACCTGCTGAACAGCACTCATGCGCCGATGACGTTGCGCAGCGACCGGAGCGACGACTTCCTCGCGCGTCAACGCGTCATCCCTCTCGGGGATGTGACGGTGTGGCCCGGGGCGTTCCCGCCCGTGGACTTCCACCGCACCAGCAGGCTCATCCGGCAGTCGGACCCCGAGAGTTACCACCTGACGCTGATGCTCCGCGGGAGCGGAGTCGTCGTCTGGCGTGACAGGACGCTCCGCACGAGTCCCGGTGTCTTCCACAACAACGACTCCTCCCGCCCGGTCGAGATCCGTTCATCCGCGGAGCGAGGGCGGGTTGTCATGATCGGGCTGGAGATCCCCAAAGCCGTGCTCCCGCTCGCCCCACGGCTCGCGGAGCGTGCCATCGGGCTGCCCATCCGGGACGATCACGGCGTGGGCCGTCTGCTGGCCCGCTTCCTGATGCAGCTCGTGCGGAGCCTCCCGGAGTACGGAATCGCGGACGGGCCGAGGCTCGGAGCCGTGGCCATGGACCTCACGGCCGCCGTGCTGGCCCACGCCGTGGAGGAAGACGGCGCGCTGCCGGAGCAGACCCTGCGCCGGACGACCTTGCTGAGAATAAGGAGCTTCATCCAGCAGAACCTCGACGACCCCGGTCTGTCTCCGCCCTCCATAGCCGCCGCGCACCGCATCTCCACCAGCTGCCTGCACCGCCTCTTCCGGCACGAGGGCATCACCGTGGGGGCGCTGATCCGCAGACAGCGCCTGGAGCGGGCCCGCGCCGAACTCGCCGACCCGGGCATGGCCCACGCGCTCATCGACCTCATCGCGGCCCGGTGGTGCCTGACACCGGCCGGGTTCAACCGCTCGTTCAGGACGGCTTACGGCATGCGGCCCAGCGAGTACCGCGACATGGTGTTCCGGGGACGGCCTGGGCCGCACGTGCCACCAGAAAGAAACCTGCCACTTTCTTCAGGGTGATCCGTCGACTCCGGAAAGTCGCTGAACTGGAAGGCTTCCGAAAAGTGAACTCGAAAGTGGCGCGCAGGGTTTCGGTCGAGGTCTTTACCTTCTCTTGAATGAGCTGGAGACGGGCTGATGATTTTTCATCCATCGCGATGGAAGGGCCTTGTCCTCGGGGACGCTCCGGTTGGATTCTCAGGCGATGGGAGAGATCTTCGTGCGATCGAAACGAAAAATCCGAGCGGCGTTTCTGGCTGGCTCGGCCGGCTTCGCTCTGCTGGCGACGGCCGGGACCGCTCAGGCTGCGGACACCCGAATCGACCTGCTCAATGGCAGCGGCTACGCCGAATGGACCGAGAACGGCGACACGCTGACGGTCCGCGACACCCGCAGCGACGGTCGGGGCGTCCGTGCCTACATCTACCGCCCTTACGCGGGTGGCCCCGGCAACGGTGATGTCCTCATCAAGGCGAGCAGCGGAGGGAACGGCTGCGTGGCCGTCCGCGAGGACATCAGTGAAACCATCCGCATCAACATCAAGGTCGTCAACTCCCAGGGCAGCGACATTATCAATCCCAATTGGAGGGTGATCCGCTAAGGAATTTGCTAAATCAGGTCCTCCTCTTTGGTAGACGGATAGCCGCTGGGATTCCCGTATGGGTGGTGGGCCGGTCTTCCTGGCTGGCGCTCTGTGACCGTCACCCGGAAGATCGGCCCCTCGCGAGTTCGAACTCGGACCAATCCGCCGGGCGCAACCGCTTCGAATCAGGTGTGAGGCTTCGGCGGCCTGCTCCCCGGCCCCGGCCCCGGGCGCGAAGCCCGGCCCGTAGGCCCCGCAGCCTCGGCGTATCCCCGGCGCATCACCGCTCCGGGGGCGAGAGACCGGACGGCGGGAGGTGGCGATCGTGTACCGCGCATCCGTTCCTGACGACCGCGGGCCGCGTGCCGGCAAGCATGCTCGGCGCCTTCCGTCCGACCGGGCCCTCACCGGCCGCATCCGGCTCTATCCGGCCGCCCCGCAACTCCCGGCCGGTCCGCCCCACCGCACTCCCCGCGGACCGGCCCGCCTCCTGGAGGAGGAACCGGCATGACCACCACCCGTACCCCGCGCCGCTCCGCACTGCTCGCGGCGGCCCTGTTCGTCCTGCCCGTCACCCTCGGTGTCGCGGGCCCGGCCTTCGCGGACTCGCCGCCGCCCGCCCCGTACGGTCCGGCGTGCATGACGGTGCCGAAGCAGGGCGCCGGCAGCTTCGACGGCATGGCCCAGGACCCCGTCGCCACCGCCGCCTCCCACAACCCCGACCTGTCCACCCTGGTCGCGGCGGTGAAGAAGGCCGGGCTGGTCGACACCCTCAACAACGCGCAGAACATCACCGTCTTCGCCCCGACCAACGAGGCGTTCGCGAAGATCCCGAAGGCGGACCTCGCCAAGATCCTCGCCAACAAGGCCGAACTGACGAAGATCCTCACCTACCACGTGGTGGGGGAGACGATCACCCCGAAGCAGATGGAGAACGGCACCTTCAAGACCCTTGAGGGCGGCACGCTCACCACGCAGGGGTCCGGATCGTCCTTCACCGTGAACAAGACCGCCAAGGTCGTCTGCGGCGGCGTCCCGACCTCCAACGCCACTGTCAACATCATCGACACCGTCCTGACTCCGCCCATGTAGGCCCCCACGCACACACGCACGCACACCAGCACCCACCACGGCGCCGCCCGGTTGTCTCCGGGCGGCGCCGTGGTGGGTGCCCGCCCCCCGGCCCCGGTGCTTCGGCTGGGACGCCGTGGTCCCCAGTCGTTGGCCCACCAAGAGTCCGATATGCGGGGGTTCACGCCTGATGGTCAGATGGACCGATACGCGGAACGAGTGTGCGGCATGCGGAACGGAGCATCAGACCCATGAGCGAGACCCTGCCCTCCTTCGAGGACACGACCGACTTCGACAACGCCGACCGGGGCTTCCTCGGCGCCCTCGTCCCGGGTGTCGTGAAGGCCGACGACGGCTGGGTGATCTGGGACAACGACACGTACGCCTTCCTCGGCGGCGACTGCCCGGACACCGCGCACCCCAGTCTCTGGCGCCAGAGCCGGCTCGCCTCCCGCCAGGGCCTCTACGAGGTCACGGAGGGCATCTACCAGGTGCGCGGCCTCGACCTCTCCAACATGACCCTCGTCGAGGGCGAGCGCGGAGTCGTCGTCATCGACCCGCTGATCTCCGTCGAGACCGCCGCCGCGGCCCTCGCCCTCTACAAGGAGCACCGCGGGGACCGGCCGGTCACCGGCGTCATCTACACCCACTCGCACGGCGACCACTTCGGCGGCGTCCGCGGCGTCCTCCCGCACGGTACCGAGGCCGGCGTTCCGGTCATCGCCCCCGTCGGCTTCCTGGAGCACGCGGTCAGCGAGAACGTCTACGCGGGCAACGCGATGAGCCGCCGCGCCAGTTACATGTACGGAGTCGGCCTCCCCGTCGCCCCCGACGGGCAGATCGGCGTCGGACTCGGCCAGGCCACCTCCACCGGCACCGTCAGCCTGATCCCCCCGACCGTGGACATCACCGCGACCGGTCAGGAGGAGACCGTCGACGGCGTACGGATCGTCTTCCAGCTCACGCCCGGCACCGAGGCGCCGGCGGAGATGAACTTCCTCTTCCCCGGCCACCGCGCCCTCTGCCTGGCGGAGAACGCCACCCACACCATGCACAACGTGCTCACCCTGCGCGGAGCCGTCGTCCGCGACAGCCGGATCTGGGCGCGCTACCTCGACGAGGCCATCGAGTACTTCCACGGCCGGTACGACGTCGGTTTCGCCTCCCACCACTGGCCCACCTGGGGCCACGAGAACGTGGTCCGCTTCCTCACCGAGCAGCGCGACCTCTACGCGTACCTGCACGACCAGACCCTCCGCCTCCTCAACGAGGGGTACACCGGCGCCGAGATCGCCGAGCGGATCGAACTGCCTCCCGCCTTGCGGAAGGCGTGGCACGCCCGCGGCTACTACGGCTCGCTCAGCCACAACACCAAAGCCGTCTACCAGCGCTACCTCGGCTGGTACGACGGCAACCCCGCCCACCTGTGGGAGCACCCGCCCGTCGAACTGGCCCGCCGGTACGTTCAGGCGGTGGGCGGCCCGGCCGAGGCCCTCGCCAAGGCGCGCGTGTACGCCGAGGACGGCGACCTCCGCTTCGCCGCCACCCTCCTGAACCACCTCGTGTTCTCGGCCCCGGACGACCAGGAGGCGAAGGACGCCCTGGCGGCGGTGTACGAGCGGCTCGGATACGGCGCCGAGAACGCCACCTGGCGCAACTTCTACCTGCGCGGCGCCCAGGAACTGCGCGGGGGCATCACCGGCGAGGTCATCGACCTGGCCAACCCCGAGATGGTGATGGCCCTCACCGTCCCCATGCTGCTGGACTCGGTCGCCATCGCGATCGACGGCCCGCGCGCCTGGGACGACGAGCTCGTCGTCGACCTGGTCCTCACCGACGGTCCCGCGGGGGCGGGCGCCCGGCACCGGCTCACCCTCCACAACGGCGCCCTCACCCACCGCGAGGCCACCGCCCCACCCCGCGAACCCGCCGGCCTCACGCTCACCCTCGGCAAGGCCCAGCTCCTCGGCCTGCTCGCCGGGAAGGGCGTCGACGAACTGGGCATCGGCACCGACGGCGACCCGGCCCTCATCACCCGGCTCCTCGCCTATCGCTCGACGCCCGACCGGAACTTTCCCATCGTCACCCCCTGACGAGAGTTCGGTGAGCCCCTTCCGGAAGGGGCCCAGAAGGATTAGTTCCAGAAGCCGTGGTGGACCTTGCGGGCCTCGGGGAGGTCGATCGGGCCGATGACCGGGAGGTCGCGCTGGCCGGCCGTGAAGACCTCGCGGCAGGGGAGGGCCATGGTGGGGTTCTCGTCGTTGGCGCCGGTCATGGCGAGGAGCTCGTCCTCGCCGAGCGCGTACACGACGCGGCCGATGTTGCCCCAGTAGATGGCGCCGGAGCACATCGCGCACGGCTCGGTGCTGGTGTAGAGCGTGCAGGTGCGCAGGAAGTCGGCGTCGTACGTGGCGGTGGAGAGCCGTACGAGGTTGGTCTCGGCGTGGCCGGTGGCGTTCCGCTCGGTGGTGACGGTGTTCTCGGCCTCCAGCAGGACCGTGCCGTCGGGGCCGGTGAGGACGGCGCCGAAGGGGTGGTTGCCCGCGGCGCGGGAGCGGCGGGCGACCTCCACGGCGGTGTGCAGGACCTGGATGTCGGCGTCGGTCGCGGTCGGGGGCGCGGTCTCGGCGGTGGGGACGGTGGTGGGGACGGCGGTCATGCGGGGATCTCCTCGGTGGTGTCGGTGGTGTCGGTGGTGTCGGTGGTGTCGGTGGTGTCGGTGGTGCGAATGGTGCGGGTGGTGGCTCGTTTCCCGGTCCTCCGGGTGAGCGCGTAGTGGATGAGCCCGGCCGTCACGAAGGCGACGGCCGCGGCGCAGGCGCCGAGTGCCGGGTGGCTCTCGGCGATCGGGCCGACGAAGACGCCGGGCTGGCTCATGAAGGGGACCGCGGCGAGCAGTCCGAGCAGCCAGGAGGCGAATCCGGGCCCGAAGTTCCGGGGCTCCTCGTCGTCGCGGGGCGGGACGAGGAAGCGTTGGACGAGCATCACGGCGAGCCAGGGCGCGATCCAGTTGCCGAGGACGATCAGGAAGTTCTCGAACGACTTCCAGTAGTCGCCCTGTCCGGCGAACCAGCCGATCGCGCTGCCGAGCCCGCCGACGACCAGGACGGCCTGCCAGCGCGCCATCCGCACCCCGGCGATGAGCCAGGCGAGGGCGCCGGAGTAGCAGTCCAGGCAGCTGGAGGTGATCGTCGAGACGCCGAGGGCGAGCATCGTGACGGTGGCGAGCGCACCCGGCAGGACCTGGCCGACGAGGTCGGTCGGGGTGCCGATGAACGCGAGGGTGCCGATGGCGGCGCCGAGACTCGCGATCCACACCGAGCCCAGCCATGTACCGGTGAAGGCGTAGAGGAACAGGGTGCGCGGCGGGGTGTCGACGGGCATGTAGCGGGTGTAGTCGGCGGCGTACGAGGAGAAGCTCAGCGCGCGGGCCGCCTGGATGGCCATGACCAGGGCGAACGCCCCCACAAAGCCGAGCGGACCCGCCTTGGCCGGGTCGAAGCCGGAGCCGAGGTCGCTCTCCGTGTACCCGTAGAGCGAGACGCCGATGAACAGCAGCGGCAGCACCAGGGCCATCGCCTTCTGCACCAGGTGGATGAAGCCGTAGCCGACGAGCGCGATCGCCACCTGGGCGACCGTGACCAGGGCGAAGGCCGGACCGAACCCGGTCCCGATCAGGGTCTGGACGGCGAAGGCCCCGAGGATCGAGTTCACCGCGAACCAGGCGCACGCCTTGAAGAAGACGAGTACGGCCGGGATCGCGGCACCGCGCCGCCCGAGCGGGAGCCGGGTCTGGACGAGCAGACCGACGCCCTTGGGCGGGCCGAACGTCGACGTGACGCCGATCGCCGCCGCGCCCACGGCGCTGCCGAGCACGATCGCGAGCAGCGCCTGCGCCCAGCCGAGGCCGAAGGCGGCGGTGGCGAGCATGCCGCTGGTGAGGCTGGAGAACTGCACGTTGGAGCTGAACCAGAGCGTGAACGACGAACCCGGTCCGCCTTCGCGGTCGTCGGCGGGTATGGGTTCGACGCCGGAGGTCTCCACCGCGGTGGCGGAGCGCACCGCGGCTGTGAGCCGTTGCGCGAGAGGGCCTTGTCGGGTCATGTCGTGCCCCCTTCCATGAATCGTAGGAAGTCAGGGATGCCGGAGTGCTGCAGCAACGGAAGTACACACCCCGTGGGCAGCGGCGGGGCACCCGTCCGGAACGCGAAGCGCTGGCCGAAACTGCACTACTCTTCGTACGATCGTCGGAGAACGGGAAGAGGGGGGGCCTGTGCGGGTACGGGTACGGGATCTGCTGGCCATGCCGGAGCTGGGCCTCACCCTGCTGACCCCTGAGGGCGAGCACACCGGCCTCGCCCGGGAACTGCGCTGGGTGTACGCCACCGACCTGCTGGAGCCGGCCGCCTTCCTGACCGGCGGCGAACTCGTCCTCACCAGCGAGGGCTGGTACCGCACCCCCGCCGACTGCGAGACCTTCGCCGCCTCCCTCGCCGAAGGCGGCGCCGCCGCGCTCGTCGCCGGTGACCTCCTCCTCGGCGAGGTGCCGCCCGCCCTGGTCGAGGCGTGCGGCAGGCACGGCATCCCCGTCCTGGCGGCCCCGCCGCAGATCAGCTACGGCGCCCTGTCCCGTACGGTCATCGACCGGATCAACCGCGAACGCGGCCTCGAACTCGCCGACGTCCTCGGCCGCCACCGCCGCCTCGTCGCCGCCCTCGTCGAAGGCGCCGACCTCGGCGGCCTCGTCGCCATGCTCGCCGCCGAACTCCACACCGACTGCTGGGCGTTGTCGTCCGCGGGCCGACTCCTCGCCGGCCCGGCCGAGTCCTTCCCCGCCGCCGCGCGCGCCCACCTCGCCGCCACCGCCCAACGCGCCGACCGCCTGCCGACGCTCATCGACGGCCACTGGGCCCTGCCCATCGGCCGCCGCAGCGCGGGCGGCGGCCTCCTCGTCGTACGGGGAGAGCCGTCCGACCCGGAGGCCGCCGAGCAGACGGCGGAGCTCCTCGCCCTCGGCGGCGCCCGCCGCGACGAACGCCGCCGCACCGAACAGCGCTTCCACGCCGACCTGGTCGAGCTGATCGAACAGGCCGCCCCGCCCGCCACCCTCGCCACCCGCCTGCGCACCGCCGGCCTCGACCCCACCGGCCCGTTCCTCGTCCTCACCGCCCTCACCAGGGGCGCCCTGCGCCCCTGGGACCTGGCCGCCGACCTCGCGGAAAGCGTCCTGGACGACAGCCCGGACACCCGCACCGTCGTCGCGGGCGGCGAACACGGCCTGACCCTGCTGATCTCACCCGGGCCAGCCTGCGACGGGACGTCCCGCGACGAGACGTCCGGCGGCGACACGTCCCGCGACGCCACGACCTTCAACAACACGACCGTCGACAACGCGGCCTTCGACGACACCGCCTTCGCCGCCCTCCTCGACGAACGCCTCGCCCGCTTCGAACCGGTCGCAGAGGGAGGCCGCATCGCCTTCGGCCTCGGCTCCACCGCCCCCGACGCCGGCGGCCTCGCCCGCGCCCTGGAAGAATCCCGCCACGCCGCCCGCCTGGCCGCCCTCCGCCCCACCCGCCTGGCCCTCGTCACCGCCCGCGCGCTCGACTCACACCTGCTGCTCCTGGCCGGCGTCCCCGCCGAGATCCGCGCCTCCTACCGTCGCCGTCTCCTCGGCCCCCTCCAGGAGTACGACACGGAGCACGGCGCCGACCTCGTCCGTACCCTCACCATCTTCCTGGAGCACAACGGCGCCTGGCGCACCACGGCCACCGCCCTCCACATCCACGTGAGCACCCTCCACTACCGCATCGGCCGCATCCAGCACCTCACCGGCCGCGACCTCGCCACCGCCCACGACCGCGTCGACCTCTACCTCGCCTGCGCCATCGACACCCCGTGAGCCGGCAGCGCGTCGCGTACGGCGTACCGCCTACCGCTCGGCGCTCGGTGCGGCTCAGGCGGCTGTCGACCGTGCCCGCGCCGCCGAGGGGGAGCCGGGGGAGGGTGCGGCGGCAACCTGAGGGGCGGTGAGAGCCGGGTCGATCGTCCGTGCCCGCGCCGCCGAGGGGGAGCCGGGGGAGGGTGCGGCGGCAACCTGAGGGGCGGTGAGAGCCGGGTCGATCGTCACCAGCGTCACTCCGAGCGGCTCGACGAGCGCGCGCAGGGCGGCCTCCGACAGCCGGATCCACGGCTGGCCAGGGCCGAGCGTGCCGACCAGCCGGTCACTCGCCGTGAACACGACTGCGGTGCGGATGCCGAGCGGTGTGCGGAACATGCGTACCACCACGAAGCTGGTGCCTGGCCGGACCGGGACGTAGAAGAGTCCGGACAGGCCAGGTTCCTCGGGATCGGACTTGGGATCGGGGCCGGGCTTGGGCTGGGACTCGGGATCGGACTCGGACTGGGGATCGTCGTCGTAGGTGAACAAGCACATGGGGCCCTCCTGGGGCTGCCGCGAAGCGTCGGGTCGCGTCCCGACCGGCCGAAGCACCCGGGCGTGACACCGAAACCATCCCCCCTCGGGCAGCGTCCCGGACGGCTCCTGATGTGATCTTGACGGTGAACATCGACGGCCACGAGGACCGGACCGCTTCACCCGGCGAGGACTTGTCCTGGCGGTCTCTGAGTGCAGCAGCGGCCGGCACTCGTGAATCTCGTTGTCAAAGGTCGCGCCGAGTGAGGTAGAAGGACGGGATGGATACCGCCGTACTTGAGCAGATGCTGGACGAGACCTTCGATCACGCTGTTGTCCACCACGGATACACCAACTACATGCGCGACTACGAGGTCATCGTTTACGCGACGGCTGATCCCCGTAACGGAGTCGCGCCGTCTCACCTGAGGTATCTCTTCCGATACTGCGTCGAGGCCAGGTGTGAGACATCAGTGCCGACGGAGACCTGGCGGGTTTCCTTGGATGAGCGACTCATCGACCATGAAACGGGCGTTGACCTGGACGGATACGTCTGGGGCGTCAAGTGGCACGCCATGTACCCGGGAGCCAGACTCCTTCCTGAGTCCGAGGCGGCCCGTCGCTGGTCCAAGGCCCTTGGGATCGACTTTCACGAGGTGCGCATTGAGACCAACGCGCACAACATGACCTTGCTCTTCTCAGACCTTCAGGTGAGCGAGGTCCCGGTCGGATACGCACCCTTCGCCACGGAGTAGCGATCAGGGCTCGGGTGATCTTTTGGCCGCCGCCTGACCAGGTCCTTCTTCCTCTCCTGGGGCGGGGTGCTCTGAGTGATGCTGAGTGGGAACGGCTGCCGCCATTCCTGCCGGTCGACAACAGGCGTTGTGGCAGGTGGTGGGATCACCGGCGGGTGAGATTGACTGGGATATCTCGATCGACTCCACCATCGTGCGGGCGCATCAGCGCGCCGCAGGCGCCCGCACCGATGCGCCACCCGCACCGGACCCGCACTGCACGGCCTGAGGCGACTCGGCCTCCCCGCCCCGCCCCGGCTCAGCGCGTGTGCCGCACCAGGGCGTCGACGAGCTGGGGCCAGAGTGCGCGGGGCCGGTCGTGCCCCATGTCCGGGATCAGGAGCAGTTCGGCGCCGGGGATCAGGTCCGCGGTGCGCCGCCCGCCGCTGGGGTCGATCAGCGTGTCGTCCAGGCCGTGGATCACCAGCGTCGGCACGTGGAGGGCGCGCAGGGCGTCCGCGCGCGAGCCGCTGAGGATCATGGCGCCCAGCTGTCGGCCGGTCCCGGCCGGATAGTAGGCCCGGTCGTAGCTGTCACCGGCGAGCCGGCGCAGCGCGGCGGCGTCCCCGTACCGCTTCGAGGCCCACACAAGCTCCCGCTCCGCTGCCGCGACGTACCCCGCCCGGTCCGAGGGCTTCGGGCCGAACAGCACCGCCTGGGCCTCCGCGCTCGGCTGGCCGTACTCGCTCTCGCCGGTCGAGGACATCATCGACGTCAAGGTCAGCACGCGGTCCGGGGCGGACAGCGCCATCGTCTGGGCGATCATCCCGCCCATCGACGCGCCGACCACGTGGGCGCGCTCGATCCCGAGCGCGGTGAGGAGACCGAGGCCGTCGTCGGCCATGTCGGTGAGCCGGTACGGCACCATCGCGAGCGCGGCGGGCAGGTCACCCGAACTCACGGCGGCGACGAACTCGGCCATGTCGACGGGCTGATCGTCGAACTTCGTGGACAGCCCGCAGTCGCGGTTGTCGTACCGGATCACATACCGGCCCCGGTCCGCCAGCGCACGGCAGAGGTCCTCGTCCCATGCCAGCATCTGCGCCCCGAAGCCCATGACGAGCAGGACGGCCGGATCGGCCGGATCGCCGAAACCCTCGTACGCGATGGAGACCTCGGGAGACACGGCGATGATCGGCATACCCGAAGCCTGCCATGGCGGGACGGGCGAGGCGCGCGAATATCCGGTGCGTGACCTGCGCTTCTTCTCCTACGCTCGGCTCCGGCCGCGCACGTCCGAGTCCGGACGTGCGCGGCCTTGTGGCGGCGTGGGCCGGGTGCCGGGGCTGGGGATCCTCAGTATCTGGGGGCTGGCATGATCCGGTCACGTAGCAGTGACATCGGCAAGGGGTGGGGATGACGAAGGCGATCGAGGAGACCGAGGCGGTCGAGGCCACCGAGGCCAGTGAGGTGACCGAGAACCCGGGGGAGGAGTGCCCTCGCTGCCACGAGCGGATGCCGGTCGACCCGAGGTTCGTCGTGTGGTGCTCCGCTTGCGGCTGGAACGCGGACCCGAGCGGTGCCGAGCCCATCGGCGGCAGCAGGATCGAGCGGGCGCGGCGACGCATGGCGCATCGGTACGGGGAGGAGCTGTTCGCCGAGCTCGCGCACGGTACGAGCGGCGCCGTTCGGAACGGGCTCGGTGCGGCGGGCGTGCAGGCGGTGGCGGTGTCGGCGCTGGTCCACGGGCTGACCGTGGTGCTGGTGGTCCTCGGCCTCTGGCTGCTCATCGCGGGCTGGGGCGAAGGGCTGCAGCCGGTGTTCGCCGTGATCCTGTTCGGTTTCGCCGCTCTCCTGCGGCCCCGGTTCGGCCGTCTGCGCCGGAAGGGGGACGACGAGCCCGTACTCGAACGGCGGGACGCGCCGGAGCTCTTCGCCCTGCTGGACGAGGTGGCGGGCGCGGTGGGGACCACGGGGGTCGACGTGGTCGTGGTCGGGCCCGAGGCGAACGCGAGCGTGTCCACGTACGGGGTTCGGCAGCGGCGCGCGCTGCGCCTCGGCATGAGCCTGTGGGCCATCCTGGAGCCGCAGGAGAGGGTCGCGCTGCTGGGGCACGAGTTCGGCCACTACGCGCACGGCGACACCCGGCGGTCCCTGTGGGTCGGCGGGGCACTCCGCTCGCTGGACACGTGGCGCTACCTGCTCGCCCCGAACGCCGGCGAGACCCTGATGGACCAGTTCGTGAACGTGCTCACGGCCGTGCCCCGCTGGACCGTCCACGGCGTGACCCTGCTCCTCGACCAGGCGACGCTGCGGGCCGCCCAGCGCGCCGAGTACCTCGCGGACAGCTCCGCCGCGCATGTCGCGGGACCGGCCGCGGCCGCCGCCCTCATGGACGTCACGCTGTGCGTCGAGGCCGCCGAGTCGGCTCTCGTACGGGAGATGGTCGCCGCCCGGACCCGGCTCGGCGGCGCGGCCCGGCACGACGACCCGGCGGTCGGGCTGTGGGACCGGATCGCCGCCCAGACCGCGGCCGTACCGGACCACGAACGCGACCGCCTGCGCAGGGTCGCCGAGCTCCGCGGCCACTCGATCGACGCCACCCACCCGCCCACCCACCTGCGCCACCGCCGCCTCGCCTTGTCCGAACCGGCCCCCGCCCGCCTCGTGTTGGACGAGCGGCGCGCGGCAGCCGTGGACCGGGACCTGGCCGGCCCCGCACAGACTGTGGCCCGCCAGGTGATGCGCGACGGGCACGCGGGGTAGCGGCGCCGCGCCTTGTCGGCCGACGACCCGGGCACCGTCGGGCGCCCGACCCAGGCTCACCGCCGAGCCCGCGGGCTACACCGTTTCCGGGACCGGCACGTCCGGACGGGCGATCCGCAGATTCCCGCACAGCCCCGACGAGGAGACGAGCCCGCCGAGCCCCCGCCGGGCGAGCGCCGGCATCCGAGGCCGTGCGCAAGGCCGCGCCGATGAACAGCGCACAGCGCCAGGAGCCGACCGCCCTTGGCACGCCAAGGAGGCCGCCCTCCGACCACCGAGGCGTGGACGAGGTCGGCGGGCGGCCCGCTGGTCCCTGCTTCCCGCACACGCGGGGCCCCGCCCTTCGGGGTGGCTGACCGGGGTTGCAACTGTGCCCCTTCACGCAGAGACGCTCCCTCCTCTTGAGTGGTGCTCCGGGTCTTGGCGGTTTGTTCCCAGTGCCTGAGATCTTGGAGATGCGCGCCCTCGGCGAGCGGCTAGCGAGGGATCCTTCCCACGCGGCGTCTGTGCTTTCTGATGGGCGGCTGGTAGATAACGCGTCGTGGCAACGGGCGGCGCGGCAGCGCGGTCCTGCAGCACGTTGGGCGGGGGATTCTGGAAACGGTCACGGCGTAGCGTTCGGACCCGCGCGTGACGATGGCGATGATTGCCGATCGGTGGCGGTGTTCGCTGTGCGGGTCGAGGTCGTGCACTGGCGACCCCGTTCGGTTTTTTCTCCCAGGGTGCGAGTCGTGCGGTGGGGTTCGTTATCGCCCGCGCGCGGGTGGGGTTGAGCTTGGGCAATTGGGTGCGGTCCGGAAGGGGGAACGGGCGAAGGTCGGTGGACGGTGGTGTCGATGTATCGGGCATGACACCGTCTCAGTTTGATTCCGCTGTCCCCGGCGGCCGTGTGCGGCCTTGTGGGGGCGTGCTGCCGTTGGCGGTCTGTGGCCTGTTGGCCGCTTCCGTGGTTCCCGCCTATGCCGCACGGCCCGTTTCCGCCGATCCTGCGCCGCATGGTGTGGTCGAGTACACGGAGCGAAACTTCTACACCTTCGTCGTTCCCGAGGGCGTCACTCAGGTCACCATCCTCGCGGTGGGTGGCGGCGGTGCGGGTTCTCCCGCGGCCGGTGGTGGCGGAGGCGGAGGGGGCGGCGGTGGCGGGAGCTGGACGATCCTCGGGAGTGGGAAGGGCGGAGGGGGCGGGGGCGGCGCGGGAGGAACCGGTGGCGCCGGCGGGGGTGGTGGCGGCGCGGGCGCGGTGGTCCAGTGCACCGTCCGGGTCACTCCAGGGGCGGAGCTGCAGGTGACTCCGGGGCAGGGAGGCATGGTTCCGTCGGCCGGGCAGGGCGGCGCGGGAGGCGCGGGAGGGTCCCCCGGTGCGACGTTGACGCCGTCGAAGGTGGGAGCCGACGGAGCCCTCGGGACGGTCGTACGCGCCGGGGGCAACGAGCTTCCGATCGCGACGGAGGTCTCGGGGCCTGACCTGTTGGTGCACGCGGCGGCGGGGCAGGACGCGGGCAGCGGCCCGTCCACTCCGGGCGGCGGTGGCGGAGGTCGGGGTCTGGTCGCGGACGGCGCGCTTGGCGGCGATGGCGGGCCGGGAGGCGTTCCCGGCAGCGGGGTGGTGGCCGGCGGAGCGGGCGCGGGTGGGGAAATCGACGAGGAGTTCGGTTGCGGGGAGGCCGACGAAGACGGCTCCGCCGTCTTCGTCGCCTTTCCCGGTACCCCGGGCAGCGCGGGCATGGACGGCCGTCCGGGCGGTGCCGGGGGCGCTGGTGGCAAGGGCGGCAGTTCCCTCCAGGGTGGCGTCGGCTCGGCCGGTGACGGTGGCGATGGAGGCGAGGGCGGTTCGGGTGGCGCGGGCGGCGTACTGCAGCTCCCCGAAGGAGTAACCGTCCTCGCGGGCGTGGGCCTGGGCGGGGCCGGTGCCCTCGGCGGGGCCGGAGGCGGCGGCGGCAAGGGCGGCGCCGGCGGCGGGCCCGACCCCAACCCCCAGGCCATGGCGGGCGCTGACGGCGCGGCGGGCACCGGCCCCGGCGCGAACGGCCAGGGTGGCGGCGGCTTCGTCCGCATCACCTGGTGACACTCAGCACCGCGATGGCTCTGTTCACGTCGTAGAGCGGGGCTTCGAGGGACGTTCGGGAGGCACCCGTCCGCGTGCGATGTTCACGACTACGGACCGCCACAGTGGCGGGCGGTTGAGTCGTCGACGGCAGCGGAGCCGGTGTTCTGCTCGGGGCGGTGCAGGCCGGGGTGGCCGGCCCGCACCTGCCCGGGAGCTTGGGCGTCGTGGAGGGCTACGTCGACCGCATCGAAAGGATCAAGCGGCAAGACGCACAGACGCGTCGGCTTCCAGGTCCTGTTTTCGCGCGCCTGGCTTGGGAACGGGGTGGTCCGGGTGCTGTCGAAGTCCCGAGTCGGTCCGTACGCGGCGATCCATCCTGGATTGCGCCATGGGTCGTCGAACCACGCTCTCCAGCGGAATTACGGCGATCAGTTCTTGACGGTGCAGAAGGGTGCTGTCGTCGGCCCGGCCGGAGATCAGGGTCGAGCGATCGAGATCGTCATCGACCGGTGAACGGCTCGCGAGGAGTGGATCCACGCTAGACTTCAGTAATTCAATGGACTCTGGTGCTCGGTGATGTCCGAGCTGCCGATGTCTCCGTCAAAACCACGAAGGGCGTCACGCTGCTGAAGCGCTGTCTATCCCGACGGGGTGGGTATCGCAATCGCATGTCCTGTCCGGAGATCTCATGATGTCCAGCGAGCTTCGCTATCTAGCCCGTTCGTACTTCCACCAGGACTACGACCTGGAATCCGGAACCCCGTCCCAGGTGGTGGAGTCGTTCCGCCGGGACGAATCCGATGCGAAAGTGGATGCCTTGCGGCACGAAATCGAAAGAGTACTGGCTGCGGGGATGTCCGAGGACATGCTTGCCGTACTATGGATCGATCAAGCCGGTGCCTCGTGCGATCCTCGGGATGACGGAATGGAAATCTCAAGATGGTTTGAGACGGTCGTAGAAGCCCTGGCTTAATCGCGTGGGGCGTTGAAGCCTATAGCCTCGATCGTTCATGAAGTCCCTGTCGGTCCGCCGACGGGGACTCCACGCTACAAGCGCTTGACCCAGTCCCAGGCTGGCGCGAGCAGTGAGTTTGTGGGTCGTGAGTTCGACCCGGCGGCTCTTGTCGTTGGACAGGGACACTTCGCACGAGGTACATGGTGGAACATCCGCCATTCGCTATTTGCTAGTCGCCGGGTGCGCTGCCCGTGTCATGTCGAGCCCCGGCGCCGCCGCTACCACCCCTGGCCGGTCCGCTGGCACCCAGTACTTGCTGATCAAAGGGCCGAAGGTGTTCGGATTCTCGCCGAGGAGTATGAACTTGATCAGGGTGATGGCTTCCCCCTGACTGATTCCCCATCATCGATGTCAAGCGAGTGGCACGCCGATCGATCTCGTTGGTCCTATGTCGTCGGTGCTGGCGGTGGCTTGTGTGCGCAGCGTTCCAGGAGTTGGCGATATCGCTCGGGATCTGCCTCGATGATGAGCCTGGCCCTGTCATGGCAGTCCCGGAGTTCGGCGGGGTAGTCCGCCGGGTCAAGGCTGAGGTCCAGCGAGAGGTCCTGGCGTGTCTGTGGGTCTTCGCAGACCAGGAACGCGGAAAGGCAAGCCGATCGGTAGTCGTTGCGGATATCGGCCAGCGCCTCCAGTGCCGCTTTGCTCTCCTCCGTCGGCACTCCCCGGCGAAGATCCTCCATGGAGGCGTACTGGAGCCCCGGGAGAGAGAAGTACCAGGCCATGCCGGCACCGATCCTTTCGGGATCGGAGCCGGTACGCATGTAGTCGATGATCGCTGTCTGGACCTGGCGGTGGCCGCAAGCTGCCAGCAGAGGCTGGATGAGTTGCCGTATGCCGCTTCGGCATTGATCGTGCACGGCGGCATGCATGAGGAGTCTGGCGTGCTGCCGCGTCGCGGCGGGGTCCTGGGCTGCGGCCTCACCGAGCTGGTACCGCTTCACTTCGTTGCGGTGGTATTGGTGCTCGCCTTCCATGATCGACGGCAACTCCCAATCCCGGCAGAAGATCGCAAGGAGCTCATCCAGCAGGGGTTCGAAATCGACTTCGCGCCCGGCTCGGTCGGGGAGTATCTCTACCGGCATTCCCTCGCCTCCCTGGTTCAGATCGTCGCGGCCCGTGCACAGGCCCCGGCTCAGGCTAGGCGTCAGACCGGTCTGAGAGTCAGCGAATCGGCCATCGTCCGACACCTCCTCAAGTCCCGCGCCGAAGTGGGGCTCACGCAGCTGGTCGTAGGAGGCCCGAGCTGCCGAAGGCGTCCGTGTCTCCGCCGATGAAGGCAAGGAACTTCGCCCGCCCCAACAACGGGCTGATGCCAGGCCGTGCGTCGACGTCCGGCTCCGTTGCTCCCACCATGGCGCACGGAACGTGCCGTCGCTGGAGCAACCCGGATCCGGTACGGGTGGGGCGGGGCCTGCGCTGTTCCGGGTGGTCAGCGGAGTGCGAGTGCTTCGAAGAACGCGCGGTCCTCGGTGGGATCGGTGCCGAGGAGTACGTAGTCCCCGGCAGGCCATACGGAGCGGCCCTCGATCCTGGGCACGCGGATGTCCAACTGGTCGGCCGTGCCGTGTAGCTTGGCCTCGCCGCTGGGGCCAGGGAGGGGCTGGTTGGCCAGGAGCGGCTGCGCGGCGAACGGGGTGTCCGTGTCGCCGCTCGCGTCGGCGGTGGCGAAGTACAGCGCCCACGGCGTCTGCGTCGTGGCTTCCCGCAGGAGGACGTAGCGGCACAGTTGCTGCGGCTCGTGGGCGGCGTCCCGCGCGAGTTCCCGTGCGGTCCTGGCTGCGCGCAGCGTCCGGGCGCACGCGGCGAGGAACGCCCCGCACGTGACCGCCAGGATGATCCACGAGCCCCTGCCCGTGACGATGAAGACGGCGACGGCGCCCAGGAAGATCAACGCCGTGCCGCCCAGGTGTTTCACTCCCGCCAGCTCCAGCAGCGGTCCGATCCGCCACCACGGGGCCCCGGCCGTGTCCGGTGTCGCCGGCGCCCGGCCGTTCGGCACGTCCGGTCGGGAACGGGCCTGTTCGGACGCCGCGGCCGACAGCTCCGCCCAGCCGAATTGCCGTTGCTCGACGGGCGTCTTGAGCAGCGATACGCGCGGTTCGTCGTCCCCGGGTCCTTCGAGGGCCTCCACGCCGGAGGCAGTGCGGCGGCGGGCCGCTGCAGCCCAGCGGACGGCCAGAGTGCCCCCCGAGCCGAGGAACACCAGCCCGCCTACGAGCACGCCGACGCCGTACGCGGTGAACGCGCCCGTGCCTTCCATGTCCGCGTTGTACAGGTCGCCCTGGAACGGACCGTGGGCGATCATCCAGCCGTCCATGAAGCGGAACCCGTACGCGGACGGTTCGCCGATCAGCCCCTCCCTGCACGGCAGGTCCACGAAGTGCTCCGTGTAGGTGTCCCGCTCGCTCCACGACACGACGCACGTGCCGTCGCTCGTAGGGCCGGACTCCACGATCAGCGGCACATACGGATCCGAGCCCGTGGACGTCACCGCCGCCACGCCGCCACTGGCCAGCATCAGCCCCGCGGCCATGAGCCCGGCGAGCAGCCGCCACCGCACCGCCCGTACGAGCGCCTGGCCGCCGGCCCCACCGGCGGGCCGCGACACATCCACACGCGCCTGCGCACCCGTACCCGCACCCGTCAGCAGACCCGACCGGATCGCCGTCCGCTTCTCCCGCGCCGAGCCCACCGTCCGGGCCCACAGCAGACCGTCGCCGTCCGGCCTCACCAGGACCCCGCCGCGCGTCACGTCACCGCACCACCACAGCACCCCGCGCGCGTCCGGCTCGGCGAGGTGCCACCGCTGCCGCACCGCGACGACCGACCGCACCATCACCGTGCCGGTCGCCGGGTGCCGCAGGACCACGCTCGGCCCGGACCAGACGGAGGGAGCCGTCACCGCGGTGCAGGCGAGCCAGGGACCGGTCCGCAACACCTGGCGGATCCGCCAGTAGTTCCGCAGGGCGAACAGGCCCAGGCCCCATGCCGCAAATCCCAGCATGCTGCCGAGGACGCCCACACCCGGCTGGATCCCGCCGAGGAACACGCCGAGCAGCATGGTCACGAGGCCGCCGCCCGCCCAGCACAAGGCGCGTCCGCGGTACCGGTCCAGCGCCTGGCGGGTGGTCGGATGGTCGATCGCTTTCACAGGTACTGCTCTCTCCGGACTCGCTCATGGTCGCCGTGGGCCGATCGGATGCGAGCGCATCCGATCGCATCCGAGTACCGGGCCAGTCCACTCGCGCGGGTGACGCGGCGCCAGAGGCGTTGGACCCGTACGGAAGTCCCGTAAACGATCTCCCGCTCGCCCCGCTCGCCCCGCTCGCCCCGCTCGCCCCGCTCGCCCCGCTCGCCCCAACCGCCCCGCGTGCCGGGGCGTCCCAGCGCGCGCGGCGTCTCAGACCGGCGGGCGCAGCCCCGTGCGGCTCGCCCCGGTCGAGGGGTCGCGCGACTCCTCCAGGAGGACGCGCAACCGGGTGAGCCGCTCGGCCAGTTCGGGTGACTCCCGCCGGAGCTGCCGCAGGTCGGTGCGGACGTCGAGAGCCTGGGACCACAGCACCCCGCGGCCCAGTTCGAGCAGTTCCAGCGCGTGTTCCGCGTCGTGCAGGTCCAGTTGGTCGGCCGCGGCGCCCGAGGCCAGGTCGAAGTCGGCCGTCTGGAGCACCCGTTCCTGGCTGAGGCGGTCCAGGCCGCGCCAGGCGGCGAGCGGCAGCAGCCGTACGGCCAGCGCACTCGCCTCCGCCGCCTCCTGCGGCTGCGAGACCTGGCTCCGCCACCGGGAGGCCGCGTGGAGCCTGCGCCAGGCGGGCGCGGTCTCCCGCCGGGCCGCCTGCCGCCAGGTGTCGGAGGACCTGCGCCAGAGCACGGCCGCCTCCTGGCGGTCACCCGCCTCGGCGTGCAGGGCCCACTGCCGCCAGGTTGCCGCGAGCCAGATCAGCACCTCGTGGGCGTCGCCGCCGTCCCGCGCGGCGGCGGCCTCCAGGATGTCCACGGCCTCGCCGAGGCCGTCCGACGACTCGGTGAGCGCGGCGCGCCCCGTCAGGATCTCCACCCGGGGCCGCCACGCGGGATCGTGCGGCGCTCGGCGGCGCAGCACCGCGTCCGCCGTGGCGAAGTCCGCCAGGCTCCGCAGCGCCAGGCCCCGGAGGGAGAGCGCGTGCACCCGGTGCCGGGCGACGGAGCGACCGCCGTCGTCGCGTCGCGGCATGAGCCGGTCGGCATCCTCGAAGAGCCCCACCGCCCGGACGAGGTCCGCGGGATCGCGCAGGAGTTCGTAGCGGAAGGTCAGCAGGGCACCGAGCTGGGAGAGGATCGAGGCCCGCTCGTGCTTGTAGTCGCCGGCCCACGGGGACGCGGCCCAGCGGAACGTACGGCTGAGCGCCTCGGCCTCCTCGCTCGTCTCGACGGCCCGCTGGAGGTCGCCGTACGTGCGCAGGAACTCGAAGCGCGTATGGAGTACGTCACCGAGCCCGAGGAACACCGTGAAGCAGATCGTCCGGCTCAGCGGCGGCCACACCTGACCCTCGTCGGGATACCACTGGTCCCGCCACCACCGCCGCAGCGACGCGCGCCACGGCCCCCTCGGCGCGGTGAGCCAGGTCCGGCACAGCTCGGCGGCCCGCCTCTCGTGTGTGATCGCCTCGTCCACGTCGGTCCGGTCACCGCTCCGCTCGAACCGTCGCAGGAGGCATTCCGCGAGGAGAGCGCGGTCGTAGACCTCCGATTCCCACCTGGCGGGCGGCTCCCTGACCGCCTCCAGGCCCAGGGCCACGGCACGGTCGAGGAGGCCGGGGTCGTGGAGGACGTCGGCCGCGGGCGCCAGCACGCAGATCGCGAGCCTGCGCAGCAGAGCGCGCGTCCAGCGCGGAGAGGCGTCCGCCGTACGGACCTCCTCGACGCGCCGGATCAGCTCCGGCAGCGCGGCCGCGTCCCGGCGGTCGACCGCCCGCAAGGCACGGGACCCCAACGGCCGCCACTTCACCAGGAACAGGAGCTGGAAGCGCAGTGACGCGAGCGGACCGGTCGGCGCTCGCCCGGTCACGGACACTCCTCCACCGTCTTGAGCTGCGTCAGCGCGCTCGCCACCACCTCGACCGTCGTACCGCCGGTCTTCAGCACGATCCGGCCCTGACGCACCCCGGTCACGGTCCCGCACAGCTTGCCGGTCGCCGGCGTGCTGAGCTCGACCGCCGGCGGCTTCGCGTTCGGCCCGTACCAGGTGCTCCCGACGGCACAGACGAGGAACAGCACACACGCCGAGGTCATCGCGATGCCGCCGCGCAGGGCCCGCAGGGCCGAACGGACTTCGAGGTGCTCGGTCGCCGAACGCGTGGTGCGCGTGCCCAGCCGGAACGGTTTCGGCGCCCCGTGAGCCGCCCGGTTCAGCAGGTACGCGCCACAGGCCCCGCAGACCAACGCCAGCAGGAGCAGACACCCGACGGCCAAGGCCCACCGGTCGGCCAACTGGCCCACGTCGGTACGCCCTTTGACCAGGCCGAAGGCGACCAGACCGGCCATCAGCGCCCCGGCCGCGTTACGCCAGCCCAGCGAGGCCGCGCGCACCCTCGGGAGGGCCTCGGCGGCCAGCCGGTGGCGTTCCTGCGAGGCCAGCAGGTCGGCGGCCGTGGCTCTCGGACCGGCGGCGATCCTCGGGGGAGTACACGGCGGCGTCACATCAGCTCCACGGTCCAGTACGCCCCGCAGCCGCTGCGCCCCGTGGGGCAGCCGGGGTGGAGGTCGCCCTCGCAGCGGCAGCTCATCGGCAGGGTGTCGCCCGAGGCGGCGGCCGAGGGGGCGTTGGCGGTCCGCAGGGCGCGGAAGCCGGGTTCGAAGAGCGGGTCCTCCTGCGCGGCGCCGCAGCGCGGGCAGGTGAAGACGATCACGTAGTCGTCCGCCTGCACGCGCTGGAGCTCGTGGTCGCGCGCCACCTCCTGGGCGTAGCGGGGATCCGTCGTCTCCTCGTACGGGAGGGGCAGATGGCTCGGGGCCGGAGGCGGGGGCGGCGGAGCGGCGGGCGGCTGGGGTGGGGTCACGTGGTCTCTCCCTGCTGGTTCGTGCGGGGCCGGTCCGTGCGTGCGGTTCAGGGGCCGATGTGAATGAAGGGCACCCAGGCCGTCAGCTGTCCTGGGCGGTGCTCGCGCAGGGCGCGCACGGCGCGGTGCAGACAGCGGGCGGCGGCGGACGCGTCGAAGTCGGGTACGGGGTCGGGGGCGGAGACGGGTACGGGGGCGGAGACGGCGTCGGTGGCTGTGTTCCCGGCTTCCTCCGCGTCCCCGGCGGCGGCAGCGTAGAACTCCCGCGTCACGGCCGCGGCGGCCCGGTCCTGTACGGACCAGAGGGTGCCGATGACGTGCCGGAAACCGGCGACGTGCAGGGCGGCGCAGAGGGTGATCGCCTCGTTGGCGAGGTCGATGCCCCCGACGGCCGTCTGGCAGGCCGACAGGAACGCCAGCTCCCCGTCGTAGCTTCCGGCCGCGAGGTCGTGGACGGTGAGGGCGGCGTCCCGCAGGGCGATGGCGCCGAGCCCGGGATCGTCGAGGTCCTGCCCGGCGTGCGTACTGAAGTGCACCCACCGGTGGTCCCGCAGGGCCGTGAGCACGGCGGTGGCGGTCGCGTCGGGGCCCTCCAGCCGGGTCAGGCGCTCGCCGAACCGTCCGGCGAGCGCCGCGCGGTCGTCGGCGATCGACTCCAGGACCGGCAATCCGGCCGGCTCGGGCGCGACGAACAGCATGCGCCCGGCCCCGCCGCCCCCGTGGCCGGGCCGGGAGCGTGCGGCGAGCAGTGCCCGTACGGTCGGCGTGTACGAGGAGACCACACGGTCCAGGACCGTCCGAGGCCGGTCGCCGACGGGCTCGCCGTGGTGCCCCGCGGCGTGCAGGGGCAGCAGATTGAGCAGGCCCGTCGGGCACCACCAGAGCCGGGGGAGCGGTGCCGCGCCGACCGGTTCACCCGTGTGCCCGAGGGCGTCCAGGACGGGCCCGCAGATCTCGTCCCACAGCCACGCGGTGAGTACGGCCAGCTCCTCCTCGGCGCCGGTCCGGGCGGCGGAGAGCGCGGCCCGAGCCCCGGACACCCGGAAGAACACCTCGGGTGACCTCCCGCCCGCCTCGAACTCGGCCAGGGCCGCCTGGAGTTCCCAGCCCGCTTGCTCCAGCGTGCTCAAGGCCACCAGGTAGGCGACGGCGCGGGTCTCGACCCCGTCGGCCGTGACACCTGGCAGCGGCAGGCTCCGGACCCGGCCGTCCGCGATCAGCAGGGCGTCGCACCGGCTCCGGCTGATGTTGACGACCACCACGGCTCCCTCGCCTCCCGCCTCCGCGAGGAGGGCGGCCTTCGGGGGTTGTAGGAAGCCGGCGAGCTCGGGAATGCCGCGCGCCCGCCCCAACTCCCGTACCGAGGCAACGAGTCCGTCCCACTCGCGGGACAGCGCGATACGCCGGTCCACGGCGTATCCGCCCGCGCCGCCCGTCCCGCCCGCGCCGCCCGTCCCGCCTGCGCGGCCTGACTCGCCTGACCCGCTCGTCCCGCCTGCCGTGCCCGCCCCGTCCACCTCGTCCGCATCCCCCACGCACCCCTCCTCCCGCCATCCCCCAGCGAGACTAGACAGTCCCCGTCTGCGTGTCCCGTGTCTCTCGCCTTTCGTCACGGCCTCCGCCCGGCCCGCTCCAACCGCCGTGCGGCGACAGGCGTGTAAGCGCGGCGGCCACCAGGGCGTCGATCGCGGGCGGCAGGGCAGTGCGCGGGTCGGGGGCGAAGAGCGGCGAGTGGTTCGGCGGCAGGCGGCCCGCCGACGCCTTCCACTGGCGGGGGCTGGCCGTGCCGACCATCCAGTACACGAGGGGCACGTCCGGTTCGCCGTGCAGCTCCGTCCCCGCGTCGCCGTACAGCGCGAAGTCCTCCGCGGCCGACGACGGCGGCCAGTCCGCGACCCGGGCGGCGCCGAACAGCTCCGTGTGCGCGGCCCGGACCGCGCCGGTCGCCGCCGGGTCCCCCCACAGCGCCGGGGCCCGGGACACGACGGTGATCGTGGGCTCGCGCGGGCAGGCGGAGGCGGCGCACTCGGCGCGGATCACGCGCTCCACCGCCGCGAGCGCGCGGTCCAGGGACGCGTCCGACCGGGCCCGCAGCCCGATGCCGAGCTCGGCCGTGTCCGGGACGACGTTCACCGCCGTGCCCGCGTGGACGGTGCCGACGGTGAGCGTGAGCTCCTCGGCGGGGGCGCTCTCGCGCGAGACGACCGTCTGGAGCCGGGTGATCACGGCCGCCGCCGTCACCACCGGGTCCACGGTCAGGTGCGGTGTCGCCGCGTGCCCGCCGCGCCCGTGCAGGACGACCTCCAGCGCCACGCTCGCCGCGGTGATCGGAGCCCGGCCGGTGCCGTGCGCGACCAGCCCCGCCGGCAGCGGCGCCGCGTGCTGCGCGAGGACGGCGTCCGGCCTGCCGCACCGCGCGTACAGCCCGTCCGCCAGCATCGCCCGCGCGCCCGTCAGCGTCTCCTCGGCCGGCTGCCCCAGGACGACGAGGGTCCCGCGCCAGCGGGCGGCCGTGCGGGCGAGGACCTCCGCCGCCCCGACGGCCGCCGCGAGGTGCAGGTCGTGGCCGCAGGCGTGCATGGCGCCGTTCCCGCTCGCGTACGGCAGCCCCGTGCGCTCCTCCACCGGCAGCGCGTCGAGTTCGGCCCGCAGATAGACCCGGGGGCCGTCGCCGTTGCGCAGCACACCGGCCACGCCGTGGCCGCCGATGCCCCGCACGACCTCGAAGCCGAGGGCCGCGAGCCGGTCCCCGAACAGGGCGGCCGTACGGCGTTCCGCGCCGGACGGCTCCGGGTTCCGGTGCACGTCCAGGTAGAGCGTGAGGGCGGGGCGCAGGGCCTCGGCGGCGGCGGCCTCAGGGGCCGGCGGTGCGGGCGGCTCGGACCGGTTCACGGGGGCTCCAGAGAGAGGGAGAGGGGGTGCGGGGTCGAGGGCGCTGGCGTCGCGTGCCAGCGATGTGCGTGCGGGACGCGCGTCGAACGGTGAGCGGGCGGCGGTGGAATGGGTGACGTACCCACCCCCGGCGGTCCCGTGCGGGACCGTGGTCACGAGGAGGCGCCATGAACAAGGACCTGAGCACGCTCGCCGACGAGATCCTCGAGCTGGAGGCCGAGACCTTCGAGATCTCCGACTACTCGGACGCCAGCGAGGTCGTCCTGGCCGGTTCCACGAGCACCAGCTCGACCTCGACGTGCAGCTCCACCACCAGCACCACCTCCTGCTCGGCCTGAACCACCGGCCTCACGGCCGACGGAGCGCCCGGTGTCCGCCAGGACCCCGGGCGCTCCCGCGTCCGCGTGCCGCGCGTGCCGTGTTCCGCGTTTGCCGGGGCTACGGGAACGGGTGCGGGATCCAGCGGATCTCCGCGTCGTCCAGGTCCGTCGCCCGGTGCCCGCCCCGGCGTAGCGCCGTCCGCAGGCGCGGCAGCAGCGGGGCCCGCTGCCGGTTCCAGCCGAAGTCGATCGGCAGCAGCCCCGGGACCAGGGTGCTCACCGTGCGCAGCCCCATCCGCTCCTGCTCCGGGGTCGTCTGGTCCACCACGACGACGTCGTGGCCCGCCGCCGCGAGCAGGTCCGTCACGGCCGTCACGTCGTCCCGGAGGTCGTGCGTGCGGGGCCGCCCGGTCGCCTCCCAGTCCCGGTACGTCTCCTCGAACGGGCGCACCGCCGTCGGCTCCAGATAGCCCTGGGCGTGTACGGCCATCCGCGGCAGCCCGTACAGCTGCGCGTGGTCCTTCAGGTGCCGTACGCGGTCGAAGTCGTCCGCCATCGCCTCCAGTTCGGCCTCCCGCTCCAGGGTCTGGCGGGACAGGTGCGGGATGTACGTGAGCACCTCGGACAGGGCGCCCTCCACGGCGGACCGGGGGTCGAGCGAGGCCGCCGCCGCGAACGACAGTGTGCCGGGGCCGCCGTCGCGGCGGACGGCGACCGCGGTGACGACGGGCACCGGCAGGTCGACGCGGTTGTCCAGGACGTGCACGTCGTAGCCCTGGAGCGCCGCGCGTTCCGCCATGGCGGTGGCCGTCCCGCCGCCGACGGTGGCCAGGTCGATCGCGGGCAGCCGGGCGCCGCCGTACCAGACGTTGAGGAAGGCGTCCCGCTCGACGAGTTCGAGCAGCCCGCCGAGGACCGCCTCCTCCAGACTCCCGCCGATGGCGCAGCCGTTGGAGCACTCGAAGACGAAGTTGTCGGCCGCGAGACCCGCGCTGTAGTACACGAGCCGGGAAGGCACCAGGACCGGACGCGCGTCCCGCAGCGACCAGCCCCACTCCCAGGGGATCGGCCGGTCCGGGTCGAACGGGTCGACCAGCGGGTCCTCGCGGTAGGTGCGGGGGGCGTAGAAACCGCACACCGCGGGGTCCACGGCGGTGTCCCGGAGCTCGTTCCAGGAGCCCGTCACGGGCGCCCGGCCGTGCCGCCGGTGGGTGCCCGCGTACCGTTCGAGGCCCTCCAGGAAGGCCAGCGTGCGGCTGGTGGCGAAGCTGTTCTCCTGGCCGCTCCAGGTGACGTCGTTGAGGCCCGCGTAGCCGCGCACGAAGACGCTCCCGGCGACCGGCGCCGTCGTCGGCGAGGTGACGCTGATCCAGGTGCCGCCGCCGAGCGCCCCGCACACCGGGTTGGCGAGCGCCTCGCGGGGCAGCGGATACGCGGACGCGGCCCGCAGCCGGTACGTGCCGGGGTCCGGCTTGCGCCGCTCGACGAGTTCCAGCGGGCGCGGCCCGGCAGCCGCCGGCTCGCCCGCCGCCAGTCCGGTCTCCGCGAGTCCGCCCGCCGACAGGCCGGCCTCCCCCAGTCCGGCCTCCGTCGGGCCGGCCGTCCCGGTGGCCGGCGAGCAGTCGGGGCAGAGCGGGTCGGCGAGCAGGGGATACGTACGGACCGCGAGGGTCGCGAGATCCACCCGCGACACCTGCGGCAGCGCCCGGTCCGCCGGTTCGGGCGAGGGCGGTTCGGCGTCCGGCGGGCCGTCGAGCAGTGCCTGGTGCAGGGCCGCGACCGCGTCGTACACGTGGTCGGTGAGCAGCGGCCACACCCCGGCCGGGCGGGGCCCGTCCGGGCCGCCGGTCTCCAGCGCGTCGCGCTCGCTGCGGCTGCGCAGCCGTTGCCACCGCAGCGCGAGGCAGCGTCCGCAGGCGGGCGCGGTGCCGTCGCCGCCCCAGGGGCCGACGAGCACGGCGGAGGCGGTGAGGTGGACCCGGGCGGCGGCGCGTCCGGCCGCCCACGGGTCGGGGGCGCCGGGGCCGCCGAGCGGTGCCCCGGCGTCGGTGGCGCCCACCGGGACGACGGGCACGTCCCGCCCGAGGCGGGCGGCGAGCGCGGCCCGCAGCCCAGCCCGCGCCTCGTCCATCGGCAGCGGCAGACCCGGCGACGACGGCAGACCCGAAGCCGTCGACAGACCCGCAGCCGGCGGCACCGGCCGCCGCCCCCGTCCGTGCGCCGCCGCCCGGTCCGACGGGCTCGGGGCGGTGCTCACGAGGACCTGGTCCAGCGGAAGGTCTTCACCGCTACCGCGCCGAAGACCAGGGCGAACACCAGCAGCCCGGCGCAGCCCCCCCACACGTCGGAGGCGTCGCCCCGGCCCGCGAGGGCGTGCGACACGGCGTCGTTGAGGTAGCGCAGCGGCATCACCAGCGAGACCTGCCGCAGCCAGGACGGCATCGAGTCCAGTGGGAAGAACGACCCGGACAGGAACGCCATGGGCAGCATCAGGAAGTTGGCGACGGCCGCGACCGACTCGGGCGTGTTCGCGAACGACCCGATGATCACCCCGAGCAGCAGGAAGGTGGTGATGCCCAGGACGAGCACGGGGATCAGCAGCGGCCAGCCGGAGGCCGGGCGCAGGCCGAACACCGGCAGCATCGCCACCCCGACGAACAGCAGGGACTGCACCGCCCCGACGACCAGCGCGATCACGTAGCGGGAGCCGATGACCGCCGACAGCGGCGCCGGGGACATGCGGATCAGCCGCAGGATGTCGTCGGTCCGCCACTGCATGAGCGTGAAGGCGATGCCGAAGACGGCGGCGTTGGCGACACCCCAGGACAGCACGCCGGAGGCGGTGTACGACAGGTACGACAGACCGCTCTGCTCGACGGCCTGGCCGCGGAAGATCAGCCCGAAGACGACGAGGAACAGCAGCGGGAAGGCGAAGGTGAAGAACAGGGTGGTCTTGTCGCGGACCTGGGCGCGATAGCCCGCCCCGGTCAGTGCGGTGTAGGCGCTCACGGTCATGCCTCCGTGGTCTCGGCGTGCGGGTGGGCCGGGTCGCCGGCACCGGCCGGGCTTCCGGCACCGGCGGGCCGCCCGCTCCCGGTCCCGGTGAGGCGGGCCGTCAGTTCGAGGTAGACGTCCTCCAGGCTGGCGGAGCGGGTCTGGACGCCGTCGAGGCCGACCAGCCGGTCCACGGCGGACAGCACCCGCCCGGACGCGTGCGTCTCCAGGACCAGCGAACCGCCCTCGACGCCGACCCGCTCCACGCCCTCGATCGCCGCGGCCCGGTCCTCGTCGAGGCGCCCCAGCGGCAGCAGCACCCGGCTCGGCGCCCGGGACGCGCCGACCAGGTTGTGCGGCGAATCGGTCACCGCGATCCGGCCGTCCACCAGGATGCCGATCCGGTCGCACAGCGCCTCCGCCTCGTCGAGGTGGTGCGTGGTGTGCACGATGGTGCGGCCCTCCGCCTTCAGGCCGCGCAGCACCTCCCACAGAGCGCGGCGGGCTTGCGGGTCGAGGGCGGCGGTCGGCTCGTCCAGGAAGATCAGCTCGGGGCCGTGGACCAGCGCGGAGGCGATGGCGAGCCGCTGCCGCTGCCCGCCGGACAGGTTCTCCACCTGGACCCGGCGCTGTTCGGTGAGGCCCACCGACGCGAGGGTCGCGTCGACGGCACCCTCGGGCGCGCCGTACAGGGCGGCGACGGTCCGCAGGTGCTCCCGCGCGGTCTGCCGGACGAAGAACGCGGAGCTCTGGGTCTGCACGCCGATCCGGGGGAGCAGCGCGGTGTCGCGGGGCCACGGCGAGCGGCCGAAGACGGCGACCGTGCCCGAGTCGGCCCGGCGCAGCCCCTCCATGATCTCGATCAGGGTGGACTTGCCCGCACCGTTGGGGCCGAGCAGACCGAAGAACTCGCCCCGGTGGATCTCCAGGGTGACGTCGTCCACCGCCTGGCGGTCCCCGTAGCGCTTGGAGACTCCCCGGACCTGGACGGCGGCGGTCGGCGAACCGTCCGCGGCGGATGTGGTTGACATGGCCGGTACCTCATTCATGTGGTGCGTGGTTCCTTCGGGTCATCGGTCATCGGTCGTCGGTCATCGGTCATCAGGCATCGGGGCATCGGGGCATCGGGGAATCGGGGAATCGGGTCGTCGGGTCAGCCGAGCAGTCGGAGCACGAACGCGACGGTCCCCGCCGCGGCGAGGAGGATCAGGACGGTCGAGCCGATCGCGTACGCGGTGTAGACGCGCCGGGCCCGGGCCGGATACGCGGCGAGGGCGGCGGCCCCTTCGGCGCCCCGGCGGCGCAGGGCGAGGTAGGCGCGGGTCTCGGGGGCGAGGTGGTCGGCGCCGAGGGCGTGTCCGAGCATCCGGTAGCCGTCGAGCGGCGGCAGCGGGACGAGGTTGCTCAGCGCCTGGAGCGTGCCGAACGCGAGGAGGCCGGAGAGCGGCACCCGTTCCGGCGCCCCGGCGGGCAGCAGGGCCCACCAGACGCCGAACGGCAGCAGGAGCAGCAAGTTGAGGTGGGCGCCTGCCCCGGCGACCACCAGTTTGGCCCGCCGTCCGGGCAGGAAGAGGTAGTCGTCCACGGTGCAGTAGAGGAGGACGGCGGGCAGCCGCCAGCGCAGGCCGATCTCGGCGACGTGGCCGCCGTAGTGCTGGGCGGCGACGCCGTGGGCCAGCTCGTGCAGGGTGATGCTGGCCCAGAGGTACAGCGCGACACCCGCCAGCGCGACCGGCTGCCGGACGAGTTGGGCCGTGCCGTCGAGCAGCGCTCCCGCGTCCCAGGCCAGCCGCCCCAGGAGGACGAGGACGGCGGCGAGCAGCGGGAGCTGCACGGCCGGGTGGAGCAGCGGGCGCAGCGCGCGGTGCAGCCGGGCGGTGGTCGCGTCGGCGTCCGCGACCATCCGGCGGGTGCCCCGCCAGAAGGAGTTGGGGCGGTCGGGCGGGGCCGGCCGGGGGGCGGGGTCGGGCGCGCCCGCGAGCAGGCCCCGGGTGCCGAGCAGGCCGAGGAGCCGGTTCCAGTGCTCCTCGCCGAGCCGGCGGCCGAACTCCCGCGCGTACAAAGGCGCCAGGTCGTCCAGGGCGCGCGTCCCGTCGAGCCGCGCCATCAGGAAGTGCTCCTTGACACCCACCTCGAACGCGTCGCCGGTGACCGGGTGCCGGACCAGGTGCACGGTGCGGGGGCCGCGCAGCAGCGGCGGGCCGATCAGCACCCCGGTCCGGAGCGCGGGGCGGTAGGCCCGCGCGGCGGCGGCGGTCACGCGTCGGCCGCCGAGGCCCGCGGGTCCCGCAGGACCTGGCCGAGGGCGTAGGACAGGTACGCCTCGTCGCGGATCGTCACGTGCAGCCGGTTGTTGGTCATGTGCATGTACGGGGAGAGGAGCCGGGGCAGGACCGACGGCAGAGCGGTGAGCGGCGCGAGCGGCACGGTGTCGGCCGGCTCCGTCCGCAGTTGCCCGGTGTCCTCGCGGGCCGGGCCCTCGTGGAGCGGGAACAGCAGCTCGCCCCGCCCGGCCAGATCCGCGATCCGGCCCCGGAGTTCGAGGCAGTGCTCCGCCCAGCCCCGCAGGAACGAGGGCAGCCGCCCCAGCTCGCCCGCCGCGACGGCGCCCCGCACGGCGGCGAACCGGCGCCCCAGGGCGGGCGCCATCTCGGCGTAGTTCCGCTCGTACTCCTCCGAGCCGATGAAGCCGGTCCCGGGGAACGCCCGGTGCCAGAACGCGTAGTATCCGTCCAGGTAGTCGGCGAGCCGGTCCTCCTCCGGCAGGAAGCAGCTCGCCATCACCATCATCAGCTGCGCCGACGTGCCGAGCAGCACCGTCCGCAGGTGCAGGTTCATGGTGCGGAACGCGTCGACGACCAGCTCGCTGGAGTGCCGGAAGTGCCACTCGGCGAGCTCCACCCCGGCCGGGCCGCCGTACTTGGCGTACTCGGGGGCGTACGGCTCCTCGCTGAACGTGTTGTTCGGCCGCAGCCGCATCCGGCCGTCCTCGCCCATGTACCGGCCCCGGTCCTCGCCGGGGAACTCGATGTCGAACAGGGCGTTGTAGAAGTCCTTGAGGAAGCCCGAGTCGACCTCGTACAGCGCGGGGCGGCTCTTCAGGAAGGCGGTCAGCGCCTCCTCGGCCCGGCGCCGCACCTCCTCGGCGGCCTCCGGGCTCGCGGGCCGCAGCCGCAGCCGCACGTGCGGGCCCTCCAGCCAGTAGTTGATGAAGAAGTGCCCCGCGAGCAGCCCCTCCTCGGTCAGCTGGGCGACCAGCGGGCGGACGCAGTCCACCAGCATCGGACGTGGGCTGGCGGCGTAGAACACGTGCAGCGCGATCCACTCGCCTGGCCCGGCCGCGGCGAGCGGTCCGGAGGGGGAGTGCGGCGAGATCAGTTCCGGCATGACGGGCCGTCCTCCGTGCGGTGGTGGTGGCGGGTGGTGAAGGTCTCCACGGCCAGTTCGGCCACGTGCCGTCCCTCGGGCGAGGACAGGTGCAGCCCGTCCTCGGCCGGCAGCATCTCGCGCAGCACGACCCCGGCGCCGGGCTCCCGGTCGATCAGGGCGTCGAACGAGGTCAGCGACAGCGGGCTGGCGAAGTCCACGTACACGGGCTTGGCCCCCAGCGGCCTGCGGCCGTCCCGCAGCACCGTGGCGAAGACCTGCTCGGGCAGGCCGTGCCGGTGTCGCCAGCGCCGCCACTCCAGATACCAGTCGGCCTCCTCCGCCCCCGCGCGCCGCACCGGCAGCACGGCGGCGTCCGCCGTCCAGGCCCGCCGGCTCAGCACCAGGCCGCCGTGGACCACCCGCGGCCTGCGGGTCACCCCGTCGACGGCGGGCCCCTCGGGCACCCCGCCCCACACGTCCGTCGGGGTCATCGAGCTCGGCGAGAGCAGCAGCAGGGTGCGCGGGATCTCCGGCAGGGCCACCGGCACGAGGTAGCCGAGGTAGACCGGCAGCACCTCGCGGCCGAGCCGCCGCGACCGCAGCACGAGCCGGTCGGTGGCCTCGTCGTGCTCCAACGACAGGTCGCCCAGCTCGATCCGGGCCTCGACGGGCACCGTGGATGTCTCGCCGGGACACACGATCTGATAGTCCGTCAGGCGTCCGTGCAGGTTCAGATTGCTGGTGACCGGGCCACCGGTCAGCTCCGCGAACACCGCCCCGCGCGGCTGCCGTTCGCGCAGCTCGGCGCGCAGCCGCTCCGAGAGCCCGGCCCCGCCGGACCCCGGCAGCCCGCCGGAGCCCGGCGCCCCGTCGTAGACGTGCGTGAACCGGCTGAAGGGGAAGGCGAGTCCACCGTACGAGCGGTTCAGCACCACCCGGGCCTCCGCCCCGCCGTCGGGGCCGGGCAAGGCCACCTGGAGGTGATGGCTCTGCGGCGTGAACGCCCCGGCCAGCGGCTCCAGTCGCCCCGCCACCTCGTCCAACAGCCCGGCGGGCAGCGTCATTTCCACCCCTGACCCCTGCCGCTCCCACAACTCCCGCATCCCCGCCACGAAACACCGGCGGGCGTCGTCCAGCCCGCGCATCGCGGGCTGACCCAGCCAGTTCTCCTCGGGAACGTACCTCCCGTCCGCGTCGAACGGCGTCCGCTTCGCGGCGAACGACACGTACTGGTCGAAGAAGTCCTCGTGGAAGTCGTGCACCAGACCCAGCAGATCGTCGCAGCGCCCGCCGCGCCCGTACCGGGCCAGGAAGAAGCCGTGCAGGGTGATGCGGTGCGGCAGCGTCAGGTCGAACATCGGCAGCACCCCCTCGACCGCGCGCAGCGCCGCCAGCGCCGCCTCGGGCAGCGCCCCCGTCCCGCAGGGCAGGTCCTCGCCCGCGCTGACGTCCTCGTACAGCAGCGTGCGCGGCAGCGTCGGCTCCGTCGCCCCCAACACCCGCTGAGCGTCGAGGAGTTGCTCGCGGAGGCTGCCGAGGAGCGCCCGCCGCCCGGCGAGCCCGGCGGCGGGATACGCGGCCAGGCAGGCGGCCGGGCCGTCCAGCGCGGCGGCCAGGTCGTCGGCCCAGGGCGCCGCGAGGCCGCGCAGGACCGCCTGGAAAGCGGCCAGCGGGTCGGGGCCGTGCACATCCGCCCGCAGCCCCGGCACCTGCACCATGCCGAGCTCCAGCAGCGCGGCGGCGTAGCGCTCGCACGCGGCGGGATCGGCGCCGTGCGCCTCGCCCAGCCACGCGACCAGGTCGCGGTGGCGCAGCCCCTCGGCCCCGTCGAGGAACGCCAGCAGACGGTCCAGGGTGCCGCCGCCCCGCAGGTAGAACAGCCGGTCGCGGACCGAGTCGAACGTGACGGCCGCGTCGTCGTCGCCGCTCGTCACCCACTGGCGCACGTACCGGATCCGGTCCTCGTCCCGCCCCCACCCGGGCGACAGCGCGACCGGCAGGTCCAGGCGGCGCACCGGATCGGCGACGATCAGCTCGGCCAGCCGCCCCAGGGCGACGACGTTCAGCCGCACGTGCCCGGTCCGGCTCTCCGGCCCGCCGATCCGCAGCTCGGCACCCCCGTCCGCCGCCGGTGCGAAGACGCCGGTCGCCACCGGGGTGAGCGTGCCGAACGGGCTCGTCTTGCACGCCGTCCGGTGAAGGTAGGCGAGCGCCGAGCGCTCCACCTTGCGCATCCGCTTGTCCGGCACGTCACGGCTGTCGCGCAGATACGCGTCGAGCCGCCCGTCCAGCACCGGCGACGCCAGCAACAGCCCCCGCCGCAGGGGCTCCCGAGTGAGCACAGCCTTCAACTCGGCGCGAGCCGCGCGCAGTTCGCCGGACAGCAGGGCCGGGCCCGTCGCCAGGAGGTCCGCGTACCCGACCCGCTCGTCCAGCCAGGCCGACAGCCGCGCCCCGACGGCCGTGTCGAGCCCGGCCACCAGCCGCACGGCCGCCGCCGGATCGGCGGGCAGCCGGTTGTTGAAGACCTGGCGGCGCAGCGCGAGGAGCGCCCGGCGGGCCTCGTCGCCGTCCGCGTCGGCCGCCTCCAGCAGGGCGTGCAGCGCGTCGCTCAGGGCGGCGCCGCCGTCGCCGAGCCGGCGCTCCCGGGCCAGCGCCTCGTCGGCCCACGCCCGGGTCAGGGGGCAGCGAAGCCCGTGCACGGCCGCCACGGGCAGCCCGGCGGCGCGCAGCAGGAAACGACGGCCGAGCTCCCAGGACGTACCCGCGCGCGAGCCGCCGCCGGTGCCCGCATCCGTATCGCCGCCGGTACCGCCGCCGCTCCCGGTGTCGGATTCCGCATCCGCATCCGCATCCGCATCTGTGCCGGTGATCAGGGTCATCGTCGCTCCCCCTCAGGCGATCTCGTGACGGAAGTCGGCCGGGTCCGGCCGCTCGTTGCCCAGCGGCATGATCAGCAGCGGTGCCTCGCCGGTGTCCTCAAGGCCGAGTCGCTCGACGAACGACACGTTGTCGAAGCCGAGCGCCACCCCCGCGCCCAGCGACAGCGCGGACGCCGCCAGGTAGAAGGTCTGCGCCACGGCCCCCGCCGCGCCCACGGCGAGCCGGTAGCCCCGGTCCCCGACCGCGTCCAGGACGGCGCCCGTGCACACCGTCGGCACCAGGACGACCCCGGCCCGTTCCAGGTTGTAGTTGGCCAGGAAGTAGTTCTCCTGGACGAACGCCCCCTGCGGACCGGGGACGACGAGCGCGAGTTCGCCCGCGTCGGGGTCGTAGACGTACGCGCCGGGCGCGATGCCCTCGACGTGGTGGACGAACGCGTACAGCCGCACCTGCCGCAGGGTGCCGTCCGGGTCGGCCTCCCCGCCGAGCGAGGTCGCCGCGCACGCCGCGAGCACCGACGACAGCTGCCCGGGGGTGACGGGCACCGCCGGGTCGAACCGGCCGAAGCTGCTGCGCCGGGTCCGCAGCACCCGCCGCACCGGCGTCTCGGGGAAGTCGGGCGCGGGCAGGGCGATCCGGGTGCCGCCCGCGGGCACCGGCCGGGCCGCCGAGAGGGCGAGCGCGCCGGGCGCGGGCCGGTCGGCGGCGCCCGTGAGGGCCGCCGCGTGCATCGCGAGCACCGTGGGGAACGCGATGACGGTCCGGGAGCGTTCGGCGTCCCGGTGCCGCACCGAGGGGTCGGGCCCGACGGCGACGGCCGTACGGGTGGGGGAGCCGTCGCTCTCGGACGCGGAGGCGGCGTCGCCCGCGTCGGCCGGGCGCGCGTCGCCCGCCCACCGCAGCGGGACGACGGCGAAGACGCCCTCCTCCTCGCCGACGGTGCCGAGCAGCCCGTTGAGGCGCGGCTCGTCGAACCACAGCACCGGCGCGGTCCGCAGCCCGTGGGCGGCGGCCCAGATCCGCCAGGTCCCCAGCAGCGTCCCCACGTCGGTGCAGACCACGTGGTAGCCGAAGCTGTTGTACTTGAACGCCGTCTGCCAGTACTTCACGGTGAGGATCAGGTACTGGTCCGTCTCCAGCGCCTCGGCCGGGGCGTCCGGCCCCAGCGCCTCGCGCACCCGGGCCGTCACGTCGCCCGTCAACAGGCGCCGCAGGCCGTGGTGTTGCACGTCGTAGTAGTGGATGCCCGGGGTGAGCGGGCCCGACGGGCCGCACGCCCAGTGGACGCCGACCGGGTAGAGGCCGCCGCCGCCCGCCGTGCCGCGCGACCAGTTGGCGTGCGGGTACGAGGGCAGCCCGGACAGGTCGCTGTTGGCCTGGATCCCGAGCCGGCGTCCGGTCAGCCCGTACGAGTCCTTGAGCATCGCCGACAGCAGCGGCAGCGTGAAGGCGCCGGGGGCGGCGCCGGGCGTGCCGCCGGGGCCGGGGAGCAGGCCCGCCCGCGCGGGCGCGTCGGGCAGGTCGTCCCCGTCGGGCAGCGCGTAGCACTCCGTACCGGGATGGAACTTGCCCCGGCGCGGCCCGTCGGGCCAGTCGGGGACGAAGTCGGCGGGCTCCATCGGAACGCGGCCGCGGCGCAGGACGGCGTCGGCGTACTCGTGGGCGTACCCCATGGGGGCGGTCTCCTTTCGGACGGCGTGCGGGACGGACACCGCTACGGGAAGGGGTGGGGTGCGGGATGGAGACCGGCGGCGCCGAGCGCGGCGCGCATCCGGGGCATGTGCCGGGCCCGCTGCCGGGACCAGCCGAAGTCGATGGGCAGCAGACCGGGCACCAGGACCTTCACGGTGTGCAGCCCCAGCGCGCGCTGCTCGGGCAGGGTCTGGTCGACCACCACCACGTCGAGGCCCGCCGCCGTCACCGCGCCGACCGCGCGCCGCAGGTCCTCGCGCACGTCCGTGGCGACGGCGGGGCCGCCCGGTGCCGCCCGCCCTGCGTCGGGCCGGGCGAGGTCGGCGACGGCGAGCGGCGGCCGGGGGTCCGGCTGCCGCAGCAGGAAGTCGGCGTGCCGGCCCATCTCGGGGACCCCGTACAGGAGGGGGTGGTCGTGGAGGGTGGTGACCAGGTCGAAGTCGGCGGCCATCGCCCGCAGCCGGGCCTCGTCGCGCCGGGTCCTGCCCACCAGGTTGACGGCGTCGGTGGCGATCTCGCACAGCGCCGCGTCGAGGGCGGACTCGGGGTCGAGGCCCGCGCCCGCGCCGAAGCACATGCGGCCGAGGCCCCCGTCGAAGCGCTCGGCGCACGCGGTGACCACCGGGACCGGGAGGTCGGCGCGGGTGTCGAAGAACCGCGCCCGGTAGCCGTACATCGCGAGCCGCTCGACGAGATGGCGGGTGCCCGGCCGGGTGCTGGTCGCCGGGTCGATCTCGCGCAGCGGGACCTGCCCGTACCAGGCCAGCAGGAAGGCGTCGCGCTCGATCACCTCCATCAGGCCGAAGTACACGGCCTCCGCCAGACTGCCGCCGGACGCGCACCCGTTGGAGCTCTCCTGGACGAACCGGTTCTCCAGGCCCGGGGCGTGGTAGTACGCCAGGATCTCCGGCACCGCCCGCGCCGCCCCGTCGCGCAGCGACCAGCCCCACACCCAGGGGATCTTCCGGTCCGGGGCGAAGGGCCGCACGCGCGGGTTGTCGCGGTGGAAGGCGTCCGCGTACAGACCGGTCACGCGCGGGTCGACGGCGACCGCGCCGAGCTCGTCAAGGGACGCCCGGAGCCAGGCCTTCCGGGTCCGGGCGCGCATCCCCGCGTACCGTTCGAGCCCCTCCAGCACCCCGATGTCCCGGCTGTGCGCGTACGAGTCGGCGTGCCCGCCCCAGAACGTCTCGCGCAGGTACTCCCCGGACCGGGACGAGAAGCAGCCCACGGTGGCCGAGGTGGTCGTCGAGGCCACGTCGAGGACGACGGACGGGCCGATCGCCCCCCAGTGGGGGTTGGCGAACGCGTCCACGGGCAGCGCGTAGTCCTCGATCCGGCGCACCCGGAAGACACCGGGCCGGTACTTCGGGGCCGGCGGCGGCGCCAGGACGGCCGCCTCGGCGGTGTCCTCCTCGGGGGTCCCGCAGTGCGGGCACTCCGGGTCCGGCACGAGCGGATGGGCGCGTACGGTCATGGCGTCGAGGTCCAGCAGATGGACCCGGGGGAACGGCCCGGCCGCCGGCTCCCCGGCCGCGAGCCCCGCGATCAGCGTGGCGACGGCCTCGGCGGCGAACGGCACGCCGTACGGCCAGTCGCCCGCGGACCGGGTCCCGGAGCCGCGCTCGACCGCCTCCCGCAGCGGCACCGAGCGCACCGCCTGCCAGCGCCGCCGCAGACAGGTCGCGCACCCGGCCCGGCCCGCGCGGCCGGTCTCCCCGGGCGCCGCGGGCCACGGCCCGACGAGGACCTGGCGCCCGTGGAGGTGCACGGGCAGGGCCGCGCCCTGCGGTCCGCCGGGCGCGGCGAACGCGTCCTCGACGCCCAGCACGTCCACGGTGACGGCGGGGAGCGAAACCCCCGCGTCCGTGCCCTGTTCGGCCAGCGCGGCCCGCAGCGCGTCGCCGAACCGGGAGGCGGGCGCGGCCTGGGGGATGTCGGCGGCGGCGCCCGGCGGCGGCGCGCTCCCCACGTGCGGCGGAGCCACGGCCCCGGCTCTCATCGGGCGTCCCGGGTGAGCAGGACGCGCACGGTGTGGATGCCCGCCGTCGGCAGGTCGGCGGCGTGCGTGGGCACGACGAAGGCGTCGCGCCCGGCGGCGGCGAGGCGTTCCAGCACGTGGGCCCAGTCGACGGGGGCGCCGGGCGACGGCGCCGGGCCGTCCACGGTGACCGGCACGAGCGCCGGGACGAGGTCGCGCAGCAGCGGGTCGCCGCCGTCCATGGCCAGCTCCTCCCCGGCGAGCTGGACCTCGCCCAGGAGGTCGCGGACCGCGTCGACGGCCGCCGAGGTCAGGTCGAGCGCGGCGCCGACCGCCCAGCGGCCGGGGGCCGTGCCGTCGGCCGGTGTCCGGGCCAGGACGACCGACGCGCCGGAGCGGTCCCGCTCGCCGAGGTCCAGGAGCTCGACGGTGAGGCCGAGCAGCGCGGCCGAGCGGAGCAGGAAGGTCGTCTCCGGGTCTGTGCCGAAGGCGTCGGGGGCGATCTGCGCGATGGCCCCGGCGCCCGACACGGCCCGCCGCAGCGCGTCGTGGGCGAGCGCCGACAGCAGCCCGGCCGCCGCCGCCTCGGGCAGGTCCGAGCCCGCGCCCGCGCCGGCCCGGGTCGGCTCGAAGCGGCGCGCCGCGTTGTCGGGGCCGAAGGGGCGCACGGCGCCCGCCGGGACCCGTACGAGCTCCTTGGTCAGCAGCGAGGTGGCCGCCGTCCAGGCGATGGCCCCGCCGGTGCGGCCGGTGCCCGACGCGAGGGTGAGGTCGTCGGGGGCGACGGCGGGCAGCGCGTCCAGCGGCTCGGCGAACACGGCGGCGGGGACGGTGTGTTCGGCGTGGACGACGGCGGCGGCGTTCAGCGCCCGCAGCCGGGCGCCGGCCGTGTGGTGCACGTCGAAGGCGGTGATCGTACGGCCGCCGCCGGGCCCGTGGCCGAGGACGACCGCGCCCACCTTGAGGGGCGTCTGCGTCACCGGCTCGTCCGCGTACGAGGTGAACACCCCGGTGAAGGGGCGGACGAGCACCGAGCGCCGCTCCAGCTCCGCCAGCGGCCCCTGGGCGGCGTCGTCGTCGGGCGCGGTGGCGACCGTCGGCAGGAAGGCGGGGCGCGGCGGCGCCGATGTCACGTCGACCGGCTCGGGCAGGGCGGCGGCGGTCGAGCAGAACGGGCAGCGCGGGTGCGGGAGCAGCGGCTCCGACGCGACGTCGAGGGTGGCCATGGACTGGACGAGGACCCGGTCCCGGGTCTCGGCCGGCATGGCCCCGGTGACCAGCCGGAACACCTCGTAGCCGAGCAGGTTCCCGAGCATCGCGGCGAGCGGGCCGGTCGGCCCGGCCCCGGGTGTGCCGGTGCCGAGCGCGGCGCCGCTCCACAGCTCCGCCGCGTCCGCGGCGGCCGAACCGCCGCCCAGGCCGCCGCCCGAGCCGAGCCGGAGCGCGGCGCAGGCCCAGCAGGCCGCCGAGTCGGCCGAGGACACCGGGCCGACGACGGCCAGGCCGCCGAACGTCCACGCGGGCAGCAGCGTACGGCCCGGGGGCACGCCCTCGCGCAGCAGCGGCAGCACCAGCCCCGGGACGCCGGACCCGGCGGCGGCCACCACCACGTCGTAGCCCTCGTACGCCGCCCAGGCGGCACGGCCGGCGGCCGGGTCCGGGTCCGGCAGCGGGGCCAGCTCGACCGGGCAGCCCTCGTCGGCGAGCGCGGCGGCCTCCGCGCGGACGGCCGCGAACTCCTCCGCCGTCACCGCGCCGGAGCCGTCGGTGAGGGCGCGGTCCACGCCGACGGCGGCGCAGCCGTTGCGGAGGAGGGAGAGCACGCACCAGCGGGCCACCGGGCCGTCGCCGAGGACGGCGACCCGGGTGCCCCGGAAGCGCGCGAAACGCTCCTCGGCGCCGTCGGCGTAGTGGTCGAGGTAGCCGATCTGCGGGGCGAAGCGGGCGGCGGCCTCCGGCGTGGGCGTGGGCGCGGCGGAGCCGGCGGTCTCGTCCGGCGCCGGCACGGGACGGGCGAAGCCCCGCCCGTACAGCGCCCGCACCAGCTCGCCCACCATGGCCTTCTGCGCGTCCCCGAATCCGGCGCATATCTCCTCGACGGCTCTGCTGCCGTCGAGATACGGCATGAGGAGGGTCGCGAAGCGGTAGCCGGACTTCGCGGTGAGCTGGAAGCCGCCGTCGGCGTTGTGGAAGATCACGCCGTCGGGGGTCTGGGTGAACAGGACGTCCCGGCGGACCCGGGGCCGGGTTCCGGCGATCTCCGCGTACGACGTAAGGGTCATGCGTGCGTCACACCTCTCGGTACGGGGGTGGTGGGGAGGGGGCGGTGTGGTGAGGGTGGTGGGGGTGGAGTGGTGCGTGTGGTCGGAGTGTTCGGTGCGGACGGGGGCGCGGGCCGTGCGGGAGGGCGGTCGGGTGTCACGGTCCGGGGCGGGTGGCCCCGGCGGGTCACCTCAGGGCGGGCGGCCGGGTCCCGTCCCGCCGCTGTGTGTCACCGGCCCCGTCGTGGCCCCGGTACCGGGGCGGGCGCGGCAGCGCGGGGGAGCGGCCGGGGGCGGCATCGGCGGCGCGGCGGGCGTGGGCCCGCAGCAGCTCGTGCGCCCAGAACGCGCCGGGCTGCCCCTCCTCCAGGAGACCGGCGTCGAGCAGCCGCTCGATCACCTGCTCCGCCGTGTCCTCCGGCAGCCCGAGGAGTCCGGCCGCCACGGCGGCGGTGAACGGATCGTGCGGCGACGCGGCGAGCCGGAGATGGGCCTTCGCCAGCGCGGGCGGCAGCCGCCGCAGGGCCTCGTCGAACCGCTGCGGCACCGACATCCGGGGATCGTCCGCGAGGCTGAGCCGGCCCACGGGGTCGTGCCGGAGCCAGTCGGCGTAGTCGGCCAGGCGCAGCCGGGGACGGGTCAGGAGCCGGGCGGCGGCGATCCGCAGGGCCAGCGGATGGTGCCCGCAGGCGTCCGCGAGGGGCAGCGCCGCGTCCGGTTCGGCGGCCAGGCGCTCCCGGCCGAGCACGGCGGTCAGCAGCTCCCGCGACCGCTCCGGGGCGAGCGCTCCGAGCCGGTGCACGGTGCCGCCGTGGGTGGCGACGAGCGCGGCGAGCCCCATCCGGCTGGTGACGATCGCCGCGCCGCAGACGGGGGCGGCGAGCAGCGGGCGGACCTGGTCGGGGTGGACGGCGTCGTCCAGGACGAGGAGCGCCCGCGCCCGGCCCGCGCCGGGCCCGGCGGGCAGTGCGCGGCGCAGCTCCTCGGCGGCCTCCTCCGCCGGGCGGGGAGTGCCGTCGGCGCGGGTCAGCGGCACCAGGAGGCAGCCGTCCGGGAAGCGGCCGCTCACGAGACGGGCGACGTGCAGCGCGAGGGCGGTCTTGCCGATGCCGGGGGCCCCGGAGAGCACGGCGAACGGCGCGCGCCCGGAGCCGTCCTCGGGTCTGTCCGATCTCAACAGGCGTACGAGAGAGTCGACTTCGTACTCCCGCCCGGTGAAGCCGGGGGCGGTGTCGGGCAGGGCGCGCGGACCGGCGACGGGCGGGACGGCCGCCGGCTGCGGATGCGGTACGGGGGCCATGAGCGCGGGTGCGCTCGCGGGCGCGGCGACCGGCGCGAGCGCAGGTGGGGCCGTGGCCGCCGTGCTCCCGCCCGCCCTTCGTGCCGTCCCGCCGCCCGCGTCCCGCCCGAGCTCCTCGCCGCGCAGGATCGCCAGCTCCAGGCGCTGGAGTTCGGCCCGGGGATCGACGCCGAGCCGTTCGCGCAGGTGCTCCTTGATCCTGCGGTACTCGGCGAGCGCCTCGGTCTGCCGGCCCGTGCGGTAGAGGGCCTCGACGAGCTGCTCGGCGAAGCGCTCGTGGGCGGGGTATACGCGCGTAACCTCCCATAGATCGACGAGGGCTTCGCGACATCGGCCCTGCTCCAGCTCGATGTCGCAGACCCGCTCCAGGACCCGGAGCCGTTCCTCCGCGAGGCGGGGCACCTCGTCGCGGTGCAGCAGGTCGGAGGGGACGTTGGCGAGCAGACCGCCCTGCCACAGGGCGAGAGCGCTGCGCAGCGTGTACAGCTCCGAGCCGTCGTCACGGGCTCCGGCCCGCTCGACGAGCTGGCGGAAGTGGAGCAGGTCGAGCGTGTCGGCGTCGGCGTCGATCCGGTAGCCCCCGGCGACCGCGACGACGGCCTGGTGCTCGATGCCGTACTTGGCGAACAGGCGTCGCAGCCGCAGGACGCAGCTCTGGAGCGCGGTCTTGGCCGTGGCGGGGTGCTCCTCGCCCCAGACGAAGTCGCGGAGCCGGTCGGCGGGCACGACCGACCCCGGCCGGACGAGCAGCGCGGCGAGCAGCGCCGTGGGCTTGGAGGGCGGGAGCACCACGACGTCCCGCCCGTCGGTGACGCTCAGGGGCCCGAGCAATTGGAATCGCACCGTCGTCTTCGCCTTCCTCGTCCGCTGGTGCCGGGGGGATTCCTACGGATGGCCGGAGCTGTGCGGCCGGAGGCGTGAGGTGGGGGGCCGGGCGGGTGCAGCGAGCATGACGAACCACCGGGAAGGCAGAGGGGTGCGGGGGGTGTGCGGCGCTGGGCGGCCCCGGTCGGCGTCAGGGTCAGGAGGAAGGTACAGCGGTGACGGCGGGGAGGGGACGGGGCCTGCGCCCTTCCGGACATCCGGCGGTGCGCGGTTGACGGTGCGGCGTGATCCGTGCAGGGGGGCGTCGGTGGCGGGGGCCAGGGCACTCAGTGATGAGGTCATGACACCACCCGTCCGCTATCCGGACGCCGACCGAGAACGCCCCGCCGCCCCGGCGGAGTCGCGGTCCGGGTACGCCGGAGGCAAAGAATGGCCACTTTCGATCCATCCGGCTTCGGCCTCGATGGCCGTGAATCGTCGATGTCCCGGCGGGGCGCGTGCCCGCACCGCCGTGCGGCCGTCCGTGACCAGCGTGAACAACGCATCTCGACGAAACGTCCCATACACGAACACCCGGTGCGGCAGAGGTGCCGCCGGTCACCGGACACGCGCCGTGGCCGTCCGTGACGGAATCCGGTGACTTCCGGCCAACGCAACGAAAATGCTCGGAACGCGCCTAATCCGCGTAACCTGCATCCCTACGGAAAGACGACGGAAGAAGGCCAAGGCGGAGGAGCGGTCGATGGACGGCGTGAGCGGCGTGAGCGGATTCTGGTGGGTCGTGGCGGCCCTGCTCGTCGTGGCCACCCTCGTGGTCGCGGTCGTGCTGGCCGTACGCCTGTTCCGGGCGCGCAAGCTGCTCGCCGACACGGGCATCCCGCTCTCCCGCAAGCTGCTCTTCTGGGGCGCCCTGCTCTACCTGGTCAGCCCGGTCGACCTGCTCCCCGACCCGATCTTCCTCGACGACATCGGCATCCTGCTCGCGGCCCTCCGCTCCCTCCACCAGGCGGGCGCCCAGGCGGCACTGAAGCCGGCGGACCCGGCCGGGTAGTCCCCTCTCCGGCCACAGGGTGCGCGCGTACGCACACATGGCCGCCCGATGTGAGCGCGGTCAGGGAGCTTCGTGGTGCGCGCCGCCCTCCTCGCCGATGAGGTGCTTCCGGCCCCAGGCGCCCAGCGGGCCCAGGGCCTCGTTCAGGGAGACGCCGAGCGGGGTGAGGGCGTAGGTGACCCGGCGTACCGCCCCTTCGAGCGCCTCCTCCCGGGAGATCACGCGATCGCCCTCCAGCTCCCGCAGGTGCGAGGCGAGGACCTTCTCGGTGACACCAGGGATGCCGCGCTTCAGCTCGCCGAACCGGCGGGGCCCGCCGTCCAGCGCCCACAGGATGAGCACCTTCCACTTGCCGCCGACCACGTCGATCGCGGCGTCGATGCCGCACACATAGGTGTCCCGCCGAGTCATCCGCTCACCTTAAGGTAACCACCCACGAAAGAGTGCGTACTTGATCATGGTCCTGGCGTGGACGAGCCTGATCGGCATGGACGAACACAGCAATTCCAAGACCCCCGTCACGCTGCTCGGCCTTGGCAACATGGGCACCGCGCTCGCCCGTGCCTGGCTGGCCGCGGGCCACCCGCTGACCGTATGGAACCGCACTCCGGAAAGGGCCGAACCGCTGGTACGCGAGGGCGCCCGGGCGGCGGCCACCCCGGCCGAGGCGGTCGCCTCGGCGGCCGGCCCCGTCGTGCTCTGCCTGCTCGACGACGCTTCCGTGGGCGAGACGCTGGACGGCGCCGATCTGCGGGGCAAGGAGGTGGTGAACCTGACCACGAGCACCCCCGCCCAGTCCCGGGAGCGCGCCCGCTGGGCCGAGGAGCGCGGGGCCCGCGCCCTCAGCGGGGGCATCATGGCCGTGCCCCCGATGATCGGCCGGCCGGAGACCGGCGGCTACGTCCTCTACAGCGGGGACCGCGCGCTGTTCGAACGTCACCGCGAGACCCTGGCGGCTCCCGCCGGAACGAGGTTCGTCGGTGAGGACCCCGGCCACGCGGCGCTGCACGACATCGCCCTGCTCAGCGCGATGACCGGCATGTTCGCGGGCATGACCCACGCCTTCGCGTTGGTGGCCCCCGAGAAGGATCTCGACCGGAGCGGGTTCGCCGCGCTGCTCGCGGAATGGCTCGGCGCCATGTCCGGGGCCGCCCACGGCATCGCCGCCCAGCTGGAGAGCGGCGACTACACCCAGGGAGTCGCCTCCAGCCTCGCCATGATGGCGGCGGCCGACGACACGCTCCTGACCACGGCGCGGGACCAGTCCGTCGATCCCCGGCTCCTCGTCCCCTATATGGAGCTGATGCGCCGCAGGGTCGCCCAGGGCCACGGCGCCGAGGGGCTGGCGGGCGTCGTGGGGCTGCTGAGCGGTGAGTGACGTCCCCGAGGCGGCGGGCGACGTTCGTGACGAGTGGCCCGCCCCGGAGCGGACCAAGGACCCTCCCGGGTAGTTAAAGCCTCAACTACCTTGGGGGTGTCAGCCGCCGCGCATCCCGCGCGCACGCATCTCACTCAGGAGGCATCGCCATGAGGCTCGTCGTGGTCAACGGGGAACCGGGCGCGACACCCGAGGCCCGCTCGCTGGCCGACCGCCTGGCCGTCTCCACCCGCTCCCGGGTGGCCCGTCGGGGCGAGGCGCTGGACGTCGTCACGATCGAGCTGCGTGACGTCGCGCACGACATCGGCGACGCCTCGCTCACGGGCCAGGCCGCCCCCGCTCTCCGAACGCACCTCGACACCGTGCGCGGGGCCGACGGCCTCATCGTCGTCACCCCCACGCTCCACGCCTCCTACAGCGGGCTGTTCAAGTCGTTCTTCGACCTCCTGGAGGCGGACGCGCTCGCCGACAAGCCCACCCTGCCGGCCGCCACCGGCGCCGACCCGCGGCACGCCCTCGTCCTGGAGAGCGCGCTGCGCCCCCTCCTGGCCCGGCTGGGCGCCCACACCGTGCCCACGGGGGTCTACGCCACCCCCGCGGACCGGGCCGCCGACGGCGACACCGGCGAGGAGCTCGCCGCACGGACCCACCGGGCAACGAACCAGCTCGCCGCCCTGATGGTCACCTCGCGCATGGACGGCTTCATGCCCGAACCCGGCGCCGCGGCGGACGACACGCACCTCACCGAGTCCGACCTCGTCCCCTTCGAGCGCCAACTCGCCGCCCTGCGCGGCGACGAGCCGACGCACACCCACCACTGACCGACCACCGACCGACCGGCCAAAGACCGGCCAAAGACCGGCCAAAGACCGACCGACCAAGACCGACCACGGAAACGGACCGAGAGAATGAGCCACCCGAAGACATACACGGGCAAGGGAATCGCGGTGCACTTCGACGCCGAGCGCTGCCGTCACGCGGCTCGCTGCGTGCAGGGCCTGCCCGAGGTCTTCGACATCACCCGCCGACCGTGGATCACCCCCGACGCCGCCCCGGCCGAGGTAGTCGCCGAGGTCGTCCGCCGCTGCCCCTCGGGCGCCCTGACCTACACGGCCGAGGGAACCACACGGGCCTGACCGGGCCGGACAGCGGCCGGTCGGGCAGCCCTCACCCCTCCCCGGCCTCCCCGGGCTCGGCCAGCGCCTCCCTGATCAGCTGCACCGGGTGCCAGGCGTCGCGCTCGGTGCCGTGGAAGATCTGCTGGCGGCAGGAGACTCCCGTCGCCACGATCACCGTCTCGGCCGGCTCGGCGCGGACCGCCGGGAAGAGCCGGTCCGCGCCCACGGTCATCGACAACTCGTAGTGCTCCGCCTCGAAGCCGAACGAGCCCGCCATCCCGCAGCAGCCCGCGTCCAGCTCGACCACCTCGACACCAGGGATCCGGTTCAGCAGCGCGACCGTGGCCGCCGTGCCCACCTCCGCCTTCTGGTGGCAGTGACCGTGGTACAGGAGGCGGCGGCCGGCCGGCCACGACGTGGCGCTGAGCGTGACACGGCCCGCGTCGATGGCCTCGACCAGGAGCTCCTCCACCTGCCGCACGCGGCCGGAGACGTCCGCCACGGCCTTGTCGCCGGGGAGCAGCGCGCGGTGCTCGTCCTTGAGGGTCATCAGGCAGGACGGTTCGCAGCCGACGATGGGGGAGCCCGGCGGGGTCGTCTCCGCGAGGAGGTGGGCGAGTTTGAACGCCTTGTCGTTGGCGTCGTCGAGGAGCCCCTTGGAGAGGCTGGAGCGTCCGCAGCACCCGCCGCTCTCCAGGCGCACGTCCCAGCCCGCCCGTTCCAGGAGCTCCACGGCGGCGCGGCCGATGCTCGGTTCGGTGTACGTGGTGAAGGAGTCGGCCAGATACGTGACCACGCCCTGGGGCGCGGCCGTCCCGGTCGCGGCGGGCCGGCCCCGGAACCAGCGGACCAGGTTGCGGCGCTCGAAGCGGGGCAGCGGCCGGGCGGCCGTGATGCCCAGGGCGCGTTGCATCAGGCGGCGCAGGAACCCGACGCGGCCCGGGAGGTTGGAGAGCGGCGCGGCGGCGGAGCCCAGCCGGTTGAGGAGGCGGATGGAGCCGAAGAGCCGGGAGCGCAGCGGGACGCCGTGCACGTCGTGGTGGTGGGAGAGTGCCTCGGCCTTCAGCGCGGCCATGTCCACGCCGAGCGGGCACTCGCTCTTGCACGCCTTGCACATCAGGCACAGGTCCAGGACCTCGTGGAGCCGCTCGTCCCCGAGGGCCTGCTTGGGGTCCGGCTCCGACAGGGCCTTGACGAGGGCGTTGGCGCGGCCCCGGGTGGAGTCCTGCTCGTTGCGGGTGGCCATGTACGAGGGGCACATGGCGCCCGTGTCGCCCTTGCGGCAGAGCCCGATGTTCATGCAGCGGTCGGCGGCGCCCCGCATCCCGCCGACGACGTCGAAGGAGAGCCGGGTGCGCAGTTCGGGCGCAGGGGGCAGAGCCGGGTCGCGGAGGTTGTCGGTCATGGCCGGGGCGTCCACGATCTTCCCCGGGTTCAGCCGGTCGTCCGGGTCGAAGAGGCCCTTGACGGCGCGCATCGCCTCGTAGAGCTCCGCGCCGAAGATCTCCCGGTTGAACTCGCTGCGGGCCAGCCCGTCGCCGTGCTCGCTGGAGTTGACGCCCCCGTACTCGGTGACGAGATCCTTGACGCGTTCGGCGACCTTCCGCATGGTGGCGACCTGGCCGGGTTCGGTGAGGTCCACGAAGGGCCGGATGTGGAGGCAGCCGACGGAGCAGTGCCCGTAGAAGCCCGCCGACAGGCCGTGCTCGTCGAGGATGCCCTTGAAGCGCCGGGTGTACTCGGCGAGGTGCACCGGGTCGACGGCGGTGTCCTCCACGAAGGCCAGCGGCCGGCGGGTCCCCTCGCCCGCCGCCATCAGCAGGCCCAGGCTGGACTTGCGCACCTTCAGCAGGGCCGACTGCTGCTGCGGGGTGACGGCGCGCAGGGTGTGGTAGCCGTGCCCGTACCGCTTCCACGAGGTGGTGAGCTGGTTCAGCTGGTCGAGGAGTTCGGTCTCGTCGTCGCCGGTGAAGCTGACGAAGAGGAGGGCGTCCGGGTCGCCCTGGAGGAGGGTGCCGAGGGAGGCGTACTCGATCTTCTGCCGGGAGAGGTCCAGGATCGTGCGGTCCATCAGCTCCACGGCGGACGGATGGCAGGCCAGCGCCGACTCGGTGGCCTCGATGGCGGCCACCACGGACGTGAAGTGGCCCACCGCGATGACCGTGCGGGTCGGCTTGGGCACGAGGTCGACCAGGGCCCGGGTGGCGAGGGCGAGGGTGCCCTCGGAGCCGACGACGAACTTCGCCAGGTCGAACGGGACGTCGGTCCGGGCGAGCCGGTCGAGCCGGTAGCCGCAGGCCCGGCGCCAGAACGCGGGGAAGCCCTCGGCGATGGCCGAGGCGTTCGCGGCGACGAGGGGCGGCAGCTCCCGGTAGAGACGGCCCTCCAGCGTGGGCAGCGCGGCCCGCCGCCGGCGCTCCTCCTCGTCCACCGGCTCGAACCGGGCGGTGCTGGCGTCGGAGAGGACGACGTCGAGGGCGCGGACGTGGTCGATGGTCATGCCGTGGCGCAGCGAGCCGCTGCCGGCCGAGTTGTTGCCGATCATCCCGCCGATGGTGGCGCGGTTGCTGGTGGAGGTGTCGGGGCCGAACATCAGGCCGTGCGGGGCGGCGGCCCGGTTCAACTGGTCCTGGACGACGCCCGGTTCGACCAGGGCGGTGCGCGCCTCGGGGTCCAGTTCGAGGACGCGGTTCATGTGGCGGGAGAAGTCGAGCACGAGACCGGGGCCGACGGTCTGCCCGGCGAGGCTGGTGCCCGCGCCCCGGCCCAGCACCGGCACGCCGTGCTCGATCGCCGCCGCCACGGTGGCGCGCACGTCGTCGGCGTGCCGGGGGAAGACGACCCCGCGCGGGGTGATGGCGTACATGCTGGCGTCGCGGGAGAAGAGGTGACGGGTGTAGTCGTCGAAGGCGACCTCGCCTTCGAGATCCCGGCTCAGCCGCCGCTGGAGCTCCCGGTCGTCGGGGCTCGCGTCGGGGGTCGGGGCCGGGGTTCGGGTCTGGGGCGGTGTCGTCCGGGTCTCTCCGCGGGGCGGTGTCATGGGTGCGGCTCCAGAGGTGGAGGGGATGCGGAAGGGGGCGCCGCTCCCCGCCGGGGCGAGGGCTGTCCCCGACGGGCGGCGGTACGGGAAGGGTTACGGGCAGGGGCAGGGGCAGGGGCACGGGTACGGGCGTGGCTTCGAGGGCGGCGCGGGCGCCCCGGTCAGGGAGCGCGCAACACGTCCAGGGCGGCGCCCAGTCCGGCGGGATCGGCCGGCGCCCCGGCCAGTTCCAGGCCCATCTGGACCCCGGCGAGGGTTCCGGCGAGGGTCAGGTCGTTGAAGTGGCCCAGGTGCCCGATGCGGAAGACCTTCCCGGAGAGCTTCCCCAGGCCCGCGCCGAGCGACATGTCGAAGCGTTCCAGGATCACCTTGCGGACCTTGTCCGCGTCGTGGCCCTCGGGCATCAGCACGGCGGTGAGGGAGCCGGAGTGCTCGCGCTCGTCGGCGCAGAGCACCTCCAGGCCCCAGCCCCGCACCGCCGCCCGGGTCGCCGCCGCGTGCCGGGCGTGCCGGGCGTACACCGTCGGGAGGCCCTCCGCGTCGAGCATGTCGAGTGCCTCGGCGAGCCCGTACAGCAGGTTGGTGGCGGGGGTGTACGGGAAGTAGCCGTGCCGGTTGGCGTCGATGACCGGCGCCCAGTCCCAGAACGACTTGGGCAGCCGGGCCGTCCGCGCGGCGGCGAGGGCCTTGTCGCTGACGGCGTTGAAGCTGAGGCCGGGCGGCAGCATGAGCCCCTTCTGGGACCCCGCCACCGTCACGTCGACGCCCCACTCGTCGTGCCGGTAGTCGAGGGAGCCGAGGGAGGAGATGGTGTCGACGAGGAGCAGGGCCGGGTGGCCCGACTCGTCGAGGGCCCGGCGCAGCTCGGCGATCCGGCTGGTGACGCCCGTCGAGGTCTCGTTGTGGACGACGCAGACCGCCTTGAGGGTGTGGGCGGTGTCGGCTTCGAGGCGCCGGGCCAGTTCGGCGGGGTCGGCGCCGTGCCGCCAGTCTCCCGGCACGAAGTCCACCTCCAGGCCGAGGGAACGGGCCATCTCCTGCCAGAGGGTGGCGAAGTGCCCGGTCTCGAAGCACAGGACGCGGTCGCCGGGGCTGAGCGTGTTGACGAGGGCCGCCTCCCAGGCGCCGGTGCCGGAGGCGGGATAGATCACGACGGGGTTCGTGGTGCCGAACACCGGCTTGACGCGCTGGAGGACCCGCAGGCCGAGTTCCGCGAACTCGGGCCCCCGGTGGTCGATGGTCGGCGCCGCCATGGCGCGCAGGACCTGGTCGGGGACGTTGGTGGGACCGGGGATCTGGAGGAAGTGGCGGCCGGTGCGAAGCGTCATGGGAAAACCCCTCCGAAAGCCTTGTGCCGTGAGACGGCACGCCGTACCGTGATGTGGCATGGCGGAGCATAGGGATCCGCGGACGAGGGAGTCAATGGATGCAGAACGTCCTCAACGCCCTGCGCACCCTGGAGGAGGTCGCGGCGCGGCAGCCGATCGGCGTCGCCGAGCTGGCGCGCGCCCTGGAGCTGCCCAAGAGCTCCGTGCAGCGCACCCTGGTCACCCTGCACACCGCGGGCTGGATCCGGCAGGCGCCCGGCACGCCCACCCGCTGGGCGGTGACCACCAAGGCGCTCCTCGTCGGCCGGAGCGCCACGGGTGAGCTCGGACTGCGGGACGTCGCGGTCCCGGTCATGGAGGAGCTGCGCAGACGCACCGACGAGACGGTCCACCTGGCGGTGCCGGAGGGCGGCCGGATCGTGCTGATCGAGCGGCTGGAGACCAGCCGGCCGGTCCGGATCGTCCTGCCGCTGGGCCAGAACCTCCCCGCCCACGCCTCGGCCAACGGCAAGGCGGTGCTGGCGGCGAGCCCCGCCGAGGCGGTCGAGCGGTACATCGCGGACGGGCTCGCCCGCTTCACCGACTCCTCGATCACCGACCCCGACCGGCTGCGCGTCGAGCTCGCGGAGATCCGCGCGCGGGGCTACGCCACCAACTCCGGCGAGTGGCGCGACGACGTGTCCGCGGTGGCCTCGGCGGTGATCGGCCCGGACGGTACGACCCCGGTGGCCAGCATCAGCGTGAACGTGCCGAGCAGCCGGATGACCGAGACCTCGCGGGTGGCGCTCGGGGCCGCGGTGCGGGAGGCGGCCGACCGGGTCGGGACGCTCCTCGGGAGGTCCACCGGACCCTGACCGCCCCGGGACGGCCGCGGGGGAGTTCCCGCGCGACCCCTTGACGCACCCGGTTTGACGAGGCTTCCATACTCCTCACTGCGGAACAGGAGTTCCGCATGACGGAATTCATCCGTCGGTATCAGGTCACCGGCGCCACCGCCGGCCCGCGGCACCCCTTGACTCCGCCCAGCCCGTTCCCGGTGCGCTGGGCGGAGCCGGTGCGCCCGCTTCATGACCCTCGACCGAAGGCGAGGAAGCCTCGTGTCAGATCATGTCATCTCCATCGTCGCGTTGGCCTTGGTGTTCACCATCGCCACCTTCACCTCGGTGCACATGGGGGCGCTGGCCATCGTGGCCACGTTCATCGTCGGCACCCTGTTCGTCCACGAGACCACGGACGAGATCTTCGGCGGCTTCCCCGGGGACCTCTTCGTCGTCCTCGTGGGGGTCACCTTCCTGTTCGCCATCGCCAAGAACAACGGCACGATCGACTGGCTGGTGCACGCCTCCACGAGGGCGGTGCGCGGCCGCATCGCCCTGCTCCCCTGGATGATGTTCCTGGTCACCGCCGCCCTCACCGCGGTGGGAGCGGTCGTGCCCGCCGCCGTGGCGATCATCGCCCCGATCGCCATGGGCTTCGCGGCCCGGTACCGTATCAACCCCGTACTGCTCGGACTGTTCGTCATCAACGGCGCCAGCGCGGGCGGGTTCTCCCCGGTCAGCATCTTCGGCTCCATCACCAACGGAGTGGTCGAGCGCAACGGCCTGCCGGGCAACCCCACCCTGCTCTTCGCCGGTTCCTTCGTCTTCAACGCGCTGCTGTGCGGGGTGGTCTTCCTGCTCTTCGGCGGACGGTCCCTGCTCGGGCGCCGAGCGGACGACGACACCCCCGACGGCGCGACCGGGGGAGGAGGGCGGGCACCGCGTCCCCGGCACGGGACACCGGGCCCCTCGGGCACCGCCACGGCCCTGCGGCCCGCGCCCCCGGAGGCCGCCCCGGCCGCCGCCCCCGACCCGGACCCCGCCGCCCTCACCCTGAACCGGGTCCGCCTGCTCACCCTGCTGGGGCTGCTCAGCCTGGTCGTGGGAGCCCTCGTCTTCGACCTCAACGTGGGACTGCTCGCGCTGACGGTGACGGTCGTCCTGTCGCTGCTGTCCCCCGAGTCCGCCAAGGGCGCGGTGGACCGCTGCGCCTGGTCGACCGTCCTGCTCGTCTGCGGGATCGTCACCTTCGTCAGCATGATGGAGCGCATCGGCACCATCGAATGGCTCGGCAACGGCGTCGCCGGGATCGGGGCACCGCTGCTCGGGGCCCTGCTGATCTGCGCCATCGGCGCGGTGGTCTCCGCCTTCGCGTCGACCACCGGCATCCTCGGGGCGCTCATCCCGCTGGCGGTGCCCTTCCTGCTCGCCGGGGAGGTCGGCGCGGTGGGCATGGTGACGGCCCTCGCCATCTCCTCCTCGGTGGTGGACTCCTCGCCCATCTCCACCAGCGGCGCGCTGGTCACGGCCAACGCGCCGGAGGACCAGCGCGATGCCGTCTTCAAGCGCCTGATGGCCTGGGGGATGAGCATGGCGGTGATCGCCCCACCGGTCACCTGGGCGCTCTTCGTGGTGCCCGGCTGGCTCTGAGCGGAGCCCGGCCGGTCCCGCCGCCGGGGCCCGGCCGGGCCCCGGCCCGGTCAGCGCGAACGCTGCCCGGTGAACAGGCGGTAGAGCAGGAGCACGATCACCGAGCCGGCGATCGCGGCGATCCAGGTCGAGAGGTGGAAGAAGCCGTTGATGGAGTGGACGCCGAAGACCACCTTGCCGAGCCAGCCGCCGAGCAGCCCGCCGACGATGCCGATCAGCATCGTGACGAGGCAGCCGCCCGGGTCCTTGCCGGGCGTGAGGGCCTTGGCGATGGCGCCCGCGATCAGGCCGATCAGAATCCAGGCGATGATGCCCACGGTATGCGTCCTTCACTGTAGGTGTGGTGTCCTGACGGGACTTCCGCCAGGACCGTCCGCCGGTCGCTCCCCGCGGACGACCGGTCACCTACGCCTATCCGCTCGGAGCGACTTCACACCTGGACCGAGGCCGCTTTCCGGCGACCGCCCGCCCCCGCATCCTGACGGGTGGGCGGCCCGCCCCGGTTCAGCGCCCGGCGAGCAGGGGGCGCAGCGGGCCCCGGGCCAGCCGCTCGGGGAGGGCGGCCGGGACGTGTCGTACGGTCCAGGCGGCGAGGAGGGCCACCGCGGCGCCGACGAGGAGCCCGGCGGCGGCGTCGTGGGGGTAGTGCGCGCCGACCCACACCCGGGCGGCGCCCATCAGGACCGCCGCCACCACGGCCACCGCGCCCAGGCGGCGCGAGACGAACAGCAGGGCGACGGCCGCCGCGGCGGCGAGGGTGGCGTGGTTGCTGGGGAAGGACCAGTCGCCCGCGGCGGGACAGGTCTCCAGGACAGTGACGTGCAGCGACTGACAGGGCCGGGCCTCCCGCAGGACCTGCTTCAGCAGACTGCTGACCCCGAACGCGGCGACGGTGACCAGGGGTACGGCCAGAGCCCGGACGGCCCGCTCCGGGCCCTGGCCGCGCGCCCGCCACCAGGCGGCCACCATGAGGGCGCCGAAGAGGGCGAGGCCGTAGGTGGAGTAGGCGCCGATGAGCCGGTCGAGCCACGCCGGGGCGTCCTGCGCCGTGTGGACGACATCCAGGTAGGCCGCACCGTCGATGCCCGAGCCGTCGACGCCCATGGCGTGCGCGGGAGGGCCCGTCACGCCGGCCGTCCCGGCCATCAGGCGTTCCCGCCGGCGCGGCGCGCCCGCCGGGAGCGGGTGAGCTCCAGCGCGACGGGGATCAGGGAGACGGCGACGATCACGGCGATGATCGGAAGGAGATAGCGGTCGACGTTCGGGACCGAGGCGCCGAGCGCGTACCCGGCGAGGACCAGCCCGACGGTCCACAGCAGTCCGCCGAGCACCTGCCAGAGGGCGAAGGTGCGGGCCGGGACGCCGAGGACCCCGGCGAGCGGGTTCAGGACGGTCCGCACGACCGGCAGGAAGCGGGCCAGCACGATCGCCTTGGCGTAGCCGTACCGCCGCAGGATCTCCCCGGCGCGTTCGGCGCCCTCGGCGATCTTCCGCGACTTCGAACGGGCCAGGAACGCGGGGCCCGCCTTCCGGCCGAGGACGTAACCCGTCTGCGCCCCGGCCAGTGCCCCGACGACGGCGGCCACCAGCACCCAGGGGAGCGACAGATGGCCGGGCCGGGTGGCCGCCCCGGCACTGAGCAGGCCCGCGGTGAACAGCAGTGAGTCGCCCGGCAGGAAGAAACCGATGAGCAGGCCCGTCTCGGCGAAGAGGACGGCGGCGATGCCGAGGGTGCCGAAGGCGGTGAGCAGCGACTGGGCGTCGAGGACGTTCACGGCGAGGTGCGCCGGTGACGCGGCGGTCAGCGCGGGGGACATGGGCGAAGCCCCTTCTGGTGGGCGGGGACGGGCGTGGCCGAGCGGGCGGCCCGGTGTCAGGCGGGCACGCGTCGGCGGTCACCGCCTATCCTGTCTACAGAACAGTAGTCGGTCTACTGCACTGTAGACGCAATGGGGAGGGAAGGGGTTCCATGTCGGTCTCCGAAGGCGAACGCAGGCCCGCCGGCGAGCTGGAGGCCAGCGTCCTCGCGGCTCTCTGGGCGGCCGGGGCGCCCCAGACGGCGGCCCAGGTCAGGGCGTCGATATCCCAGGACCTGGCCCGCACCACCGTCGCCACCCTGCTGGCCAGGCTCCACGACAAGGGCGTGATCGGACGCCGCCCGGGCGGCCGGGGCTTCCTCTACTACGCGGTGGAGGACTCCAACGGCCTGACCGCCCGCCGCATGCACCGCGCGCTCGACCAGGGCGGCGACGACCGGGGCCTGGTCCTGGCCCGCTTCGTCGAAGGGCTCAACGCCGACGACGAGGCCGAACTCCGCCGCCTCCTGCGGGAAGACCGCCCATGACCGCCCTTCCACTCCCGCAGGAGGACGGCACATGACCGGCCTCCTTCTCCTTCTCTTCCCCCTCCTCCTGCCCTGGGCCCTGCCGCCCCTGGCGCGCCGGACCGTGGCGCGTGTGCATCCGTGCATCGCCCTCGTGGCGGTCACGGGCGCCTCGGCCGTACTCGCCGCGGCCGTCGTCGCCTGCCTCGGCGTCCTGCTGCTCCCCCTCGTGCTCCGGCTTCCCGGTGTCGCCGCCCTCGCGCACCTGCTCCGGCCGCTCCAGGCCGGGCCGCCCCTCTTCGTCCTGGGGGCGTCCGCCGTGGCGGCGTCGGCCCTCGGCGCCGCCGTGCTGGCCGCCGCGCGCGGGAGCCTCGCGGAGGCGGGGCGGCTGCGCACGGCCCGCCGCCAGGTGGCGGGGATTCCCGAGGCCGGGGGGATGTGCGTGCTCGACGACGACCGCCCGGACGCCTTCGCCCTGCCCGGCGGGCCCCGTGGCGCGGGGCGGATCGTCGTCACGGCGGGGATGCTCCGCGCCCTCGACGCCCACGAGCGCGAAGCGCTCCTCGGGCACGAGCGGGCGCATCTGGCCGCCCGCCACCATCTGTTCCTCGGCCTGGCCGCCCTCGCCGGCTGGTGCCACCCGGCCCTGGCCGCCGTCGTCCCGCACGTCTCCTTCGCGGCGGAACGAGCCGCCGACGAGGCCGCCGCCCGGGCCTGCGGAGACCGCCGCCTGGCCGCCCGGGCCGTCGGCCGCGCCGCCCTCGCGGCGACCGCCCGTCCGCCGGGCCCGGAGCTCCCGGTCCTCGCGGCGGGCGGCACCACCGGCCCCGTCCCCGCCCGGGTCAAGGCCCTCCTGGCCCAGGCCCCCACGCGCCGGATCGCGCCCGCCCTGCTGGCGATGATCCTGCTCTGCTCGGCGGCGGGCGCCTCCGCCTCCGCCGGGGCGGTCTGGCTGCACCGGGGGGTGGAGACCGCGCAGGGGGAATCTCCCTTCGAGTGACGGACGGGCGTGTGGACCGCGCGGATGGCACCTTGCGGAGCTGGCTTAGGGCAGCCTTTCCTGAGCGACTACATTTATGTAGACTCCCGAGCTGTTCGGGAGTGCACGCCCGGGCCGCTCACGCCCGCTCCCGCGAAACGAGGCCGTCATGCCGTCCCTGCCCCGTCCCCTGCTCGTCGCCGCCGGAACAGCGGTGGTCGCCGTCGTGACGCTGGCGGGCTGCGCGCAGAAGAGCGACGGCAAGTCGGAGGACGGCGCGGTCCAGGTGATCGCGAAGGACGACTCGTGCGAGGTGTCGAAGAAGGACTTCCCGGCCGGG